>JAYEJW010000616.1:0-22393 GCA_034716535.1 Pseudomonadota bacterium | reverse complement strand
TGTTCTGTTCCTCGGCGGGGAAATGGGCTCTACACACTCGGCGACCTTCTTCCATCCGTAGACAAGAAGCTGCGCAAAGCTCTCAAGGTCGAAGTTCTTACAGGGTCGGACGCTTCTGGGCAGCAAGTTTACCGGACGGTAGAACTCGGTCCGATACTCGACGAATTGCATCGCATCGCACAGGCGAGAAACGTCTTTGGTGCCCACTTCAATTCGATATCGTTCTCCATGCTTGACAGCGATGCTCTTGGGTTCGGCCAGCAAACGCTTCTCCTGGTAGATTCGCTTGCTTGCCCTGCCGCCGGCTGGCCGAGGCGGGATAAATCCGGAAGTTACTGGGCAAACGCTGGTGAAACGCGAAAGCTCCATCCATTGAAGAGGCCATCGTAGGCAATGGCCCGAGTTAAACAGAAGCTCGAGCTGACCTGGATTGGGAAGGACGAGCGGCCACGGCTGGAGCCTCGTATTCTGCTTGAGGATCGGGAGAAGTCTTACCACGCCGTGCAGCGGGTGAGTGACGAGGACATTTTCGATAATCGGCTGATCTTTGGGGACAATCTTCTGGCGCTGAAGGCGTTGAAGCAGGAGTTTGCGGGGAAAGTCAAATGCATCTACATCGATCCACCTTTCAACACGCAGCAGGCGTTTGAACACTATGATGACGGCGTGGAGCATTCTACATGGCTCTCTTTGCTGCGCGACAGACTTCAAATTCTGCATCGCCTCCTGTCTGATGACGGAACGATCTTTGTACATATTGATGATAATGAACTCGGATATTTGCTAGTTCTCTTAGACGAGGTTTTTGGCCGCGAAAACCGCGCGTACGTAGTCACCTTCAAACAAGGGGCTCCGACCGGACATAAAGCAATTAATCCAGGATGTGTATCGACAACGAATTTTGTTCTAATTTACGCGAAAAGCAAGTCCAAGTGGATACCGAACCGTATCTTTACGGCGAGGGAGCGGGACAAGCGATACTCTCAATTCATTGTAAACAGGGAGGATCCGTATAGTGAGTGGAGTTTCTGCACGCTAATGGAAGCGTTTGTGGAAGAACATGGGGTAAGCGCCAAGGAGGCGCGAAAGCTGGTAAAAGATGCTGATGCGCTTGACCGATTTGTTTTGGAGCGGGCAGAGAGCGTTGTTCAGCTTGCTCGGCCAGACTATCAGGCTGTCAGTGCAGCAGCCCGTGTGATTATTGATCGATCCAAGTCAGCTACAGACACGGTCTTTAGGTTGAGTAGAGACGAATACTCCGACATGTTTTTTGTGAGGGGTCAACGTATTCTCTTCTACTCCGATAAGCTGAAAATAGTAGACGGGGAGCGCGTTGCCGGTGAACCGTTGACGACGCTTTGGGATGACGTTCTTTCCAATAACCTACATAAGGAGGGCGGCGTGTCATTTCCAAAAGGAAAAAAGCCAGAAAACTTGTTAAAGCGCGTAATCGAGCTGACGACTTTACCTAACGACATCGTCCTCGATTCCTTTGCGGGCTCCGGTACTACGGGCGCGGTTGCTCACAAAATGGGCCGTCGCTGGATCATGGTTGAGCTGGGCGAGCACTGCCATACCCACATCATCCCGCGGATGAAGAAGGTGGTCGATGGGGAGGACCCCGGCGGTATCACCAAGGCAGTCGGCTGGAAGGGAGGCGGCGGATTCCGCTACTACCGGCTTGCGCCCTCACTTCTGGAGAAGGACCGCTGGGGGAACTGGATCATCAACAACGCCTACAACGCCGCGATGCTGGCGGAGGCGGTGTGCAAGCTGGAGGGCTTTGTCTATGCGCCCTCGGAGACGGTCTACTGGCAGCACGGCCACTCGACGGAAACGGATTTCATCTACGTTACGACACAGACCCTGACCTACGAGCAGCTTCAGAGCCTGAGTGACGAGGTCGGCGAGCACCGTTCGCTGCTGGTGTGTTGTTCCGCGTTTCGCGGCGGGCGCGATGCATTTGCCAACCTTACCCTGAAGAAGATCCCCAAGGCCGTGATGGAACGCTGCGAGTGGGGCCACGACGACTACAGCCTGCGCGTCGAGAATCTGCCCAAAGCGCCACGGGAGCCGGAGCAAGCCACGCTCGACCTTTTCGGGGAGGAGGATGCCACATGAGCCCATGGGTTGAAGCGCACAGCCAGGAGATTCTGGAGCTGGCCCGACGGCACGGCATGACGAATGTGCGCGTGTTTGGGTCCATGGCCCGTGGAGAGGCCGATGAGGCCAGCGACCTGGACCTTCTCGTGGACTACGCGGCGGGCAGTAATCTTTTCGACCAGATCGGCTTCAAGCAGGAGCTGGAAGAACGGCTTCGCCGCACCGTGGATGTCGCTACTCCCAAGTCGCTGCATTGGTTCATCCGAGACAAGGTACTGGCGGAGGCCGAGCCGCTATGAGTGCCAACGCGAAGGACCAGCGGTTGTTGTCGATGTTGGACAAGCTCGGCGGCGTGGCGTGGCCTGATGCGTAGCTTAGAAATCCTCAGATCACACCGATATAGGCCAAGAGCAATCTGCGAAAATCTGCGTAATCTGCGGATAACAATCCATGAAACGCGATGACATTTTGAATCGATTGCATGAACGCCGTCGCGACATTGCGGATCGGTTCGCCGTCGAGCGCCTTGGGGTGTTCGGATCCGCTGCACGCGACGAGCTGCGGGAAGACAGCGACGTAGATGTGCTGGTGGCCTTTCGCGGGAGGGCGACGTTGGACGGTTACGTCAGCCTGAAAACATATCTCGAAGACCTCTTCGGGCGGAAGGTTGACCTGGTCACCGAGACCGGCCTGAAGCCGCGAGCCAGGTCCCATGTGGAAAGGGATCTGATCCGTGTCCCGTGACTGGCGGCTTTTCTTGGATGACATCATCGAGCACGGTGAGAGGATCGGTCGCCTTCTGAAAGGTCATACCTTCGAGAGCTTCTGCGCCGATGAAAGTGACTTCCAAGCCGTTCTGTTCAGCCTGTTGATCATCGGCGAGGCGACGAAGAATCTTCCCGACGACGTCCGCATTGCATACCCCGCTGTGAATTGGACAGGTGCCGCCGGACTGCGCGATATCATCGTGCATCGGTATTTTGGGCTTGATTCCGAGATCATCTGGGATGCAGCGACGGTGCATGTTCCGCGATTGCTCGATGCGGGGCAACGCCTGCTTGCGCAGCCGACGGACGGGGACCAGGACCTGGGAGACGCCTCATGAGTCAACACGTCAATGCGATCTCGGGGCGATTGAGCCTACGCCCGCCACAGCGGGTGTCGTTGGAGCGGTTGCATCGGGTGATGGAGATCGCCCATCCCCGGCATGGTCTGGACATGGACGCCGCGCTCGAGGTCATCAAGAGCGAGTACCCGACGGTCACGGATTTCGAGCGGGCCTTCCCGTCGCTCTGCTTCGCGCTGGCCACAGGGGTGGGAAAGACGCGTCTGATGGGGGCCTTCATCAGCTACCTGCATCTGGAGCACGGGATCTGCAACTTCTTCGTGCTGGCGCCCAACCTGACCATCTACAACAAGCTGATCGCGGACTTCACCGAGAACACGCCGAAATACGTGTTCAAGGGCATTCATGCCTTCGCCGCGGAGCCGCCGCAGGTCATCACCGGCGACAACTACGAGCAGCGCGACCCCCGCAGCGGGCGGCTGTTCGGGCAGGTGCAGATCAACATCTTCAACATCGCCAAGATCAGCTCCGAGGTTCGCGGGGGGCGCTCGCCCCGCATCCGGCGGCTGTCCGAGTACATCGGCGAGAGCTATTTCGATTACCTCTCGGGACTCGATGACCTGGTGATGCTCATGGACGAGTCCCACCGCTACCGGGCATCCGCCGGCATGCGGGCAATCAACGAGCTCAAGCCGATCCTGGGCCTGGAGCTGACCGCCACGCCCTTCGTCGAGACAAGCCGCGGGCCGGTTCAATTCAGGAACGTCATTTACGATTACCCGCTGGCGCGGGCCATGGCGGATGGCTTCGTGAAGGAGCCGGCGGTGGTCACCCAGAAGGACTTCGATCCCTCTCGCTTCAGCCAGCCTCAATTGGAGCAGGTCAAGCTGGAGGACGGCCTGCGACTGCATGAGCGCCTGAAGGTGGAGCTGGAGACCTATGCCCGACAGAACGATGTGCAGATCGTCAAACCCTTCGTGCTGGTCATCGCCCGCGACACCACCCACGCCGCCCAACTGTTGGAGCTGATCGAGTCCGACGTCTTTGAGGGGCGGTACAACGGCAAGGTGATCCAGGTGGATTCCAGCAAGAAGGGAACGGCCGCCGAGGAGGCCATGGTCACGCGTCTGCTCGCGGTGGAGAGCCGCGATGAGCCGACGGAGATTGTCATCCACGTCAACATGCTCAAGGAGGGCTGGGACGTGACCAATCTCTACACCATCGTGCCACTGCGCGCCGCCAATGCGCGGATTCTGATCGAGCAGTCCATCGGTCGGGGACTACGGCTTCCCTACGGGAAGCGGACCGGTATCAGCGCCGTGGACCGGCTGAACATCGTCGCGCACGATCGTTTCCAGGAGATCATCAACGAGGCCAACCGGGCCGATTCAGTGATCAGGCTGCAGCAGGTTATCCTGGATCCGGAGCGGGACCTCAAGCCGACGCATACGGTGGTGGCACAGTCCGACGTGGAGCGGGAGCTTGGGTTGGGGGACCAGACTGCCGGTAAGCCCGCGGCGGAGCCGGGAACGGCGGCGGTATTCAAGACGGATGTGGAGCGTAAGGTCGCTCAGACGACCTACAGGGTGATCAAGCAGTTCCAGCACCTACCGTCCTCGCAACGCCTCAAGGACAAGGACATCGCCGGGGAGATCGTGAAGAAGGTGGAGGAGGAGACCGGCACTTACCAGCCCGAGCTCGCGGGGCTGGAGGAGGCTCCGAGCATCGCGGAGATCGTCGCCAAGACCACCGAGTTGGTCGTCGCCCGGACCATCGACATCCCGCGCATTCTGGTGGTGCCTAAAGGCGAGGTGACCCTGGGGTTCAATCCCTTCCAGCTCGATCTGTCAGCGGTCAACTTTCAGCCGGTCGATCGGGACCTGCTGATTCAGCACCTGCGGACAAACCAACAGGAACGAATCAGCGCCTCGGGCAGCATCGCGGCCGAAAGGCGGCTGGAAGACTATCTGGTCCGCGGGCTGATCGACTTCGACGACATCTCCTACGATGAGCACGCCGATCTGCTCTACGACTTGGCCGGTCAGGTCGTGTCCCACCTAAGGGGCTATCTCGACGAGGACGATACCCGAAACGTGCTCCAATACTACGAGCGGCAGCTTGTCGAGCTTACCCACACCCAGATGCAGGATCACCAATGGGAGGGGCAGACCGATTACGAGGTCAAGGTCAGCAAGGGGTTTACGGAGCTAAAGGAGAGCGCATTCACCGCGCCGGAGGGCGATGTCAGGAATTTCCGGCAGACCGTTGAGGACAAGAGCAAAATCGCGCAGTACGTCTTCGGAGGCTTCGCGAAAAGCCTGTACGCCGCCACCAAATTCGATTCGGATTCCGAACGACTGTTCTCGGTGGTGTTAGAGAGCGATCGGGACGTCGACAAGTGGATCAGGCCGGCGAAGGGCCAGTTCCAGCTCTTCTACAAATCAGGCGTTGACTACAAAGAGTACCAGCCGGACTTCGTTGTGGAGACCCGAGCCGCCATCTACATGTGCGAGCCGAAGCAGCGCAAAGAGCTGCAAGACCCGGAAGTTTCAGCGAAGAAGGAAGCCGCCGAGCAGTGGTGCCGGAACGCCACCGCGCACACTGCGACATACGGTGGCAAGCCCTGGAAGTACGCACTGATTCCCCACGACACGATTGCCACGAACATGAGCCTGCAACGACTCGCGGCTGCGTAGGATAACAGCCCCCACGAGGAGAAAAGTGCGCCGTCTCCCCGAGCCATCGCGCGGTTGACGCCACAAGATCGTAACCATGCGCAGATAACCTTGCGCTGATCCAGCCATCCTCCTTTCGACAGCTTCGGGTACGAATATCCCGGCGAGGACGAGACAATCCCATGAATAGTCCCAGCGATCGCTTCTCCTGCCGCTCCGAGGCCTACGAGGCCTCGGACGACAATAGCCTCAACCCCTCCAACGCATCGACACTCGGCGACATCATCAATGCCCGCTTCAGCCGGCGCGACATCCTCAAGGGCGCGCTGGGCGTCACCGCCATGAGCGCCCTGGCGGGAAGCCCCCTGGCGCTGCTGGGGGGAACCCGCGAAGAGGGTGCCGCGGGCAGCGCCCGATTCTCCTTCTCCGAGATCGAGCATGGTGTGGACGAGACCCACCATGTCGCCCCCGGTTACAGTGCGGAGGTTCTGATGCGCTGGGGCGATCCGGTGGAGGCCGGCGCACCCGTCTTCGACCCGTACAATCAATCCGCGGCAGCCCAGACAAAGCAGTTCGGCTACAACAACGACTTCATCGGCTACATTCCGCTGCCCTTCGGATCAGGCAACCCGGAACACGGGCTGCTCTGCATCAACCACGAGTACACCAATGAAGAAGTGATGTTCCCAGGCCTCGGCAAGTACGACGACCAGCACAGCGGCATCACCAAGGAGATCGTGGACATCGAGATGGCCTGTAACGGGGGCTCGGTCATCGAGATCCGGAAGCAGAACGGCAAGTGGCAGGTGGTACCGGACAGCCCATACGCCCGCCGCATCAATGCCCTGAACACCGAGATCGCCATCTCAGGTCCGGCGGCGGGACACGCCCGGCTGAGGACCTCGGCCGACCCCACGGGCACGCGGGTGATCGGCACGGTCAACAACTGCGCCGGCGGCATTACGCCCTGGGGCACCTATCTGATGGCCGAGGAGAACTTCCACGGCTATTTCTCAGGCGATCTGGAGAGGCACCCCATTCGAGGGGCAGCCGACGGCGACGACCCGGAGTCCAACACCGCGGGCGACCTGTTTGGAGATCACCCGGAAAAGGTCAACCACGGCCGCTACGGGGTGCCGGACGGGCGCTATGCCTGGGGCCGATTCCACAAGCGCTTCGACGTCAACGCCGAGCCCAACGAGGCCAATCGCTTTGGCTGGATCGTCGAGGTGGACCCGCTGGACCCGAGCTCGACGCCCATCAAGCGCACGGCGCTGGGCCGTTTCAAGCACGAGGGAGCCGAATCCGTCGTCGACAAGGACGGCCGCCTGGTGCTCTACTCCGGCGACGACCAGCGCTTCGAGTACCTCTACAAGTTCGTCTCCGCGGACCGCGTCGACCCCCACAACCGCTCAGCCAACAGGAACCTACTCGACCGCGGGACGCTTTATGTCGCCCGGTTCCACGCGGACGGTACCCTGACCTGGCTACCTCTGGTCTTCGGCTGGAACGGACTCACGCCCCGGAACGACTTCTACAGCCAGGCGGACGTGCTGATCGAGACCCGCCGCGCCGCAACCCTGCTCGGCGCCACACCGATGGATCGGCCGGAGGACGTGGAGCCCAACCCGAAGAACGGCCGGGTCTACGTGATGCTGACCAACAATTCGAAGCGCAAGCCGGACCAGGTCGATCCAGTAAACCCGCGCGCTAAGAACATCTGGGGCCACCTGCTGGAGCTCACACCGCTGAACGGCGACCACGCAGCGATCACCTTCGGCTGGGACATCCTCATCAGGGCAGGTGATCCGTCTCGACCTGAGATCGCCGCCCTGTGGAACCCCGCCACCAGCGAGAACGGTTGGTTCTCCTGCCCGGACAATTGTGCAGTCGACAACCAGGGGCGGTTGTGGGTGGCGACAGACCAGGGCAGGGCCTGGAGGAAGGCATCGGGTACGGCCGACGGCGTCTGGGCCGTTGAGACCGACGGAGCCTTGCGCGGCACGGGTAAGATGTTCTTCCGCGTCCCGGTGGGCGCCGAGATGTGCGGCCCCCGCTTCACGCCCGACGACAGGACTCTGTTCGTTGCTGTCCAACATCCGGCGACGGACGGTACGAAGGACTACCCGAGCTTCGAGCGCAGCTCCACCTTCGAGGATCCCGCCACCCGTTGGCCGGACTTCGATCCCAAGATGCCGCCGAGGCCGTCGGTGGTCGTGATCACAAAG
The DNA here is from genome assembly GCA_034716535.1 of Pseudomonadota bacterium. GTDB lineage: Bacteria > Pseudomonadota > Gammaproteobacteria > Chromatiales > Chromatiaceae > JAYEJW01. The sequence goes on along the minus strand of JAYEJW010000616.1, from coordinate 14,321 downwards.
GACGACGGCGGAGAGATCGGCAGCTAACCCGGTTCTGGAACAACGGAATCGGCGCCACCTCCCTGTGGTGCCGCAGTCGCGGAAGACTATTGGAGCTCATCGATATCGATGCCCAGTCCCTTGGCAACGCTTTCTCCGTAAGCCGGATCGGCCTTCAGGAAGTGCCGGACCTGCCGAATCTGAATCTCCCGGGGAACGTCGGTCATGGCCCCCACGATGTTGCGGATAAGGCGCCCCTTCTCCTCGTCGCTCATCAGGCGGTAGAGGTCGCCCGCCTGAGCGTAGTCGTCGTTGCCTTCCCGATGATCCCAACGGCCGCCATCCCCGCTGATACCGAGGGGCGGCTCCGCCACACTCGGGTCCTGCGCGGGACCGCCGAAGCCGTTCGGCTCGTAGTTCGGGGTATCTCCGCCGTTGCCATCGAAACGCATGTGCCCGTCGCGATGGTAGGAATGCACCGGGCAGCGAGGCTTGTTGACCTCCAGCGCCGCGTAGTTGACACCGATGCGGTAGCGGTGCGCGTCCGGGTAGGACAAGAGTCGCGCCTGCAGCATCTTGTCCGGCGATGCCCCCAACCCAGGGGGTAGGTTCCCCGGCTCGAATGCCGCCTGCTCGACCTCGGCGAAGTGATTGCTCGGATTGCGGTTGAGCTCCAGCACGCCGACCTCGATCAGCGGATAGTCCCTGTAATGCCATACCTTGGTCAGATCGAAGGGGTGGATGCTGTAGGTCTCCGCCTCCTCCGCCGGCATGTTCTCGATGCCCTGCTGGGTCTTAAGGTGCCATTTGACCCAGAAGCGCTCTCCGTCGGCGTTCCAAAGACTGAACGCATGACTGCCGAAACCGTCCATGTGGCGGTAGGTGGCCGGGATTCCTCTGTCACCGAACAGCCAGGTCACCTGGTGCAGGGACTCGGGGGACAGAGACCAGAAGTCCCACTGCATTGTGGCGTCGCGCATGCCCGTGACCGGATCGCGCTTCTGAGAGTGAATGAAGTCCGAAAACTTGAGCGGATCGCGGATAAAGAAGACGGGCGTGTTGTTCCCCACCAGGTCCCAGTTACCCTCCTCCGTATAGAACTTGACGGCAAAACCGCGCGGGTCACGCACGGTGTCCGCGGAGCCGAGCTCACCGGCCACGGTGGAGAAACGCGTGAACACCTCGCACTGGTCGCCAACCTTCGCAAACAGCCTGGCGCGGCTGTACCTGGAGATGTCGTTTGTGACGGTGAAGGTGCCGTAGGCCCCGGCGCCCTTGGCATGCACCACCCGCTCGGGCACTCGCTCGCGGTTGAAGTGAGCCATCTTTTCCATCAGTTGGACATCCTGCATCAGGACGGGGCCCCTCGGGCCGGCGGTGATGGAATTCTGGTTGTCGGCCACGGGGCAGCCGGCGGCTGTGGTCATGGTCTTCTTTTTCGACATGGAATGTTCCCTCGGGTAAGTGGATCTGTTAACCCGCCTGGTACGTACCAGGCGTGGTTCAGACGTTAGTACCGCGGGAGAAATACGTAAAATGGATTATTCCATTAGATTTAATTGTTTTTGCCGATCGTGGCATTTCTGACAGTCGAGCCGAGCCCGTTGGAAACGCGGGGCGACCAAGAGGCGCGACCGGTGTCGGATGCAGCGTGCCCGCGGGCGTGGAAGGCCGCCGCCGTTTGCGACACCCTCCGGCAGGAAGAGGGATGGGATCCTGGTCAGGACCTGACACCACGAACGGTGTTTTCGGTAGCAGGCCTTACAAACTAGTACTCCGCACGGTCTCGCGTGGTGCGACACACTTCCAGAATCGGCGGCAGAACCGTTGCTGAGTATCAGTTCGTTAGCACACATCGAAACACCACAAGTAAGCGACGGAGTAAAGAAAACCGCGGGGCTCCTGCCCCGCAGTCGTACTGGAAATAACGGCCAAACCCTTTAGATGGCCTTCTTGCAGAAGTACCAGTCTGTGCACTCGTACTCACCGCTCGCGGCACGCGCCGCAGCTTCTTCGACGGTTGCCGGCGGAGGCACGATCACCTTCTCGCCCGGCTGCCAGGCCTCCGGGGTGGCCACGCCGTTTGCATCCGAGGTCTGAAGGGCCTTGACGAGACGCAGGATCTCGTCGATAGAGCGGCCGTTGCTCATCGGGTAGTAGACCATGGCGCGCAGGACGCCTTCCGGGTCGATGACGAAGGTCGCGCGCACTGCGGAGGTGTCGCTCGCCCCGGGCTGCACCATGCCGTAGGCCTTGGCCACCTGCATGGAGAGATCCGCAATGATCGGGAAACGGATCTCCACCCCGAACTTCTCCTGGATGTTGCGCACCCAGGCCACGTGGGAATAGTGGCTGTCGATAGACAGGCCGAGTAGCTCGCAGTTGACGGCCTGGAACTCGTCGTGGCGCTTGGCGAAGGCCATGAACTCGGTAGTGCACACGGGGGTGAAGTCCGCCGGGTGCGAGAAGAGCACCAGCCACTTGCCGCGGTAGTCCTGGTTCTTTTTCACGCCGTGGGTGGTCGGCGCATCGAAGGCCGGCGCCGGCTCGTTCAAACGCGGCATGGCGGGGGTCGGATTGGAAACGTTTTCCATGGGTACTGTCCTCTCGGTTGAGCTGCCTGATTTGCGGCGCCGAGCCGTAGTGCCTGGCGTTGGACAGTAGATTATTCTTTTCTTATATTTAGGTAAAAACGTTTATATTGATCACCTTGATCGGTGCCACTTACCGTTTCAGGTCCGGAGGCTGGCAGGATTTTCTCGCCGCAGAGACACAGAGGGCACAAACGATTGGCGAGACGGTTGTTAGAGCTCCCTTACCCCGGCTCCCGACTGCCGCAACAAGCGAACGTTGCCGTCCCGCGGCCAGACAACTAAACTAACCTCACTTAGTTCATCGAGACATGACATGATTACGGTCAATATCCACGAGGCCAAGACCCACCTCTCCCGACTCATAGATCGGGCGGCAAAGGGAGAGTCCTTCATCATCGCCAAAGCCGGCAAACCGCTCGTCAAGGTGGTTTCGCTGGCAGAATCGGAGTCCGGCGCGCCCAGGCGCCTCGGGTTCATGACAGGGGAGATCAGCGTACCCGACGACTTCGACCGGATGGGCAGCGCCGAGATCGAACGATTGTTCCAGGGCGAGAGCGCGTGAACCTGCTCTTGGACACTCACCTGCTCCTCTGGGCAGCCGGTAAACCCGATCGGCTGTCGGAGGACGCCAAAGAGCTGCTCATCGACCCGGGCAACGAGCTCCTCTTCAGCTCCGCCAGCCTTTGGGAGATCACGATCAAGCGGGGACTCGACCGGCCGGACTTTCGTGTGGATCCTCGCCGTCTCTGGCGTATGCTGCTGTCTCACGGGTACCGCGAGCTGCCCATCACCAGCGAGCACGCGGTTGCCGTGGACTCACTGCCGCCAGTGCACAAAGACCCCTTCGATCGTATCCTGGTCGCGCAAGCGAGGATCGAGGGAATCACGCTGCTCACTTCCGATGTCGCCGTCCTCAGCTATGGCGAGGGTGTGCAGGGCATCTGAGGCGACAGCCAAGCCCGGATCGGACTTCTGAAAGCGACCAATCTACGACGGAAAGCAGGGCATCGGCGCAAAGGACGGGGCGGGACTTCGGGCCCCGCTCCCGCGATTACAGCTGCGGCTTGGGCGTATCCGCCGTCTCCACCGGCATCACCGGATACTCGACCTTCGGTTGCTCGCCGGTCAGACTCTCGAGGAACAGGGCGATAAGGCCCGCCTCTTCGTCCGAGAGCGCCGTTCCGAGCTGGGCGGTGCCCATGACGGACACGGCCTGCTTGAGATCCCACACCTGGCCCGAGTGGAAGTAAGGCGCAGTGAGCGCGATGTTACGCAGGGGGGCGGCACGGAAGACGTACTCGTCGGAGGCGCTCTTGGTGATGGCGAAGCGGCCCTTGTCACCTGGGGGAAGGATGTCGGCGCCGGGCTTCTTGATCAGACCGAAGGGAAAGTACTCCTGGCCGCCGAAGTTCACCCCTGCGTGGCAGGCCGTGCAGCCCCTGCCTATGAACAGATCCAGGCCGATCTTCTGGTCTGGGCTAAGCGCCCCGTCATTACCCTCCAGCCACTGGTCGAAGGGGGATGCAGGAGTGACCAGGGTGACCTCGAAGGCCTCGATGGCCTTGGCCATGTTGTCGAAGCTGACCGGGTCCGCCTCACCGGGGAAGGCGTTGCCGAAGCGGACCACGTACTCGGGCATGCTCTTGAGCGTTACCACGACATTCTCAGGCTTGTTGGCCATCTCCACACCAGCCTGAACCGGCCCCTTCGCCTGGGCCTTCAGGTCCTCGGCCCGGCCGTCCCAGAACTGGGCCTTGTTGAAAACGGCATTGAGCACGGTGGGCGCATTGCGCGGGCCCTTCTGCCAACCGTGGCCGACGGATGTGGGCAGGTTGTCGTCGCCACCGGTGCCCAGGTTGTGGCAGGTGTTGCAGCTGATGAGACCGCTGGCAGATAGGCGCGGGTCGAAGAACAGCATGGTGCCGAGCTCGATCTTCTCGTGCGTCAAGGGATTGTCCGTAACCGACTGGATGCCGTAGGGGACGGCCTCCAGGCCCGAAGACCTGGCCTTCTCACGCAGGTTGGAATCCGCACCGCTCGCGCAAGTGGCGGCCACTCCCAGGGTGACGGCCAGGGAAATGAGTGCTTTTTTCATGGGGACCTTCGCTCTCTTGGATTTGAGGAAATCGGTGGCTCCAGCATCGGAACGCCGCGCAGACTCTACGGCGAAAGCAACTATCGCTTCAACGACATTCCGCAAGGGTTTGTGTGCGACCTGCGCCTGTCGATGAGGTTCAGGCCAGGTCGTCGGTCAGCGAGCCGCGCACGGCGGCGTCGACGGCATCCAGCCGATACTCGTACTGTGGGTGGTCAATGCCCATCGCCAGGGCCGCTCCGCCCTTCACGGCGGCGACCATCTCCGGCGTGAGCTCGAAACGCAGGAAGTGCACCGACGAGGTCTTGGTCTCATCCGCCCGCTCCAAGTCCTCGTCGGCAATGGCAAACACCCGGTCATGCCCTTCCACCCGCACCCAGACCTTGTCCTCGATGCCGATCAGGCGCGCCAGGGCGTCGCGGCGCTCGTCCACGTCCGAATACTCCACCATGAAGGTCGCCTTCCAATTGGCGCCGTCTGGGACGAGAGGGTTGTAGGCTTCCAGCTCCTCCCGAATCCCATCGGGCTCGAAGATACGCTCGATGCGCAGCATCTCCTGGACCTGATACTGCATGGTGAGCCGGTCCTCGAAGTAGAGGGTGGCATTGTGTCCGATGGGGACCTTGCGGGTCCTCTTGTGGGCCATCACCCGGGCGCGGAAGTCGCTACGGATCTTGGCGTACTCCTCGAGGCTGTAGAGATCATTGGGAGTCAATGCGGTCATATCAGGCCACCTCTGTGTGTTCTTGCGCTCAAATGCTCCCCCTGACCCTCCCCCGTTAGGTGAAGGGTTTGCGCGGGGGGCTTGCTGAATTTCCCGGATGCCGGCCTCGGACCTCAGATACCGTAGGCCTTGCGCAGCAGGCTCAGGGGATGCTCGGGATGACTGCCATCGGCCAGGCTGTGGGCGATATGCTGGCCCGCCATGGGGCAGTCGCTCCCGTAGTGGTCGGCCTTTGCCTGCTTCACCCTGGTGACGACCGGGCGGACGATCTTCATGGAGTACTCGTAAAATTCCTTCTTCACGGCGTAGGTGCCGTCGTGACCCGAGCAGCGCTCGATGATCTCCACCTTGGTGTCCGGTACCAGAGAGAGCACCTCGCGGGTCTTCTGGCCCAGATTCTGCACCCGCTGGTGACAGGCGGCATGGTAGGCCACGGTGCCCAACGGCCGCTTGAAATCCGTATTCAGCTTGCCGTGCTTGTGGCGAATCATCAGGTATTCGAAGGGGTCGTAGACGTGCTCGGCGACCTTCTGCACCGCCGTGTCGTCCGGAAACATGAGCGGCAGCTCCTGCTTGAACATGAGCACGCAGGAGGGGATGGGCGCGACGATGTCCCAGCCCTCGTCGACGAGCCTCTCCAGGATCGGGATGTTGACGTCCTTGGCGGTCTTCACCGCGTCCAGGTCGCCGAGCTCCAGCTTGGGCATGCCGCAGCAGCGCTCTTTATCAGGAATGGTGATCGGGATGCCGCTGTGCTCGAACACGGCGACCAGATCCATGCCAACGTCGGGCTCGTTGACATTGTTGTAACAGGTGGTGAACAGGGCCACCTTGCCGGTTGTGGGACCCGCCGCCTCGCCATCGGCCGTACGGTTGCGCTTGCCCGCAAGCTGCTTGCGCAGCGTGTTGCTGTGATACTCGGGCACGCGGGCGTCGGGATGAACGCCCAATACCGCGTCAAGCATCTTGCGACCCACTGCGGACTTGTTGGTTGCGTTGACGATCCCCGAGATCACCGGAATACCGGCCAAGGAGCCCACCCCGTCGGTATTGGAAAGGATCTTGTCCCGCGGTTTGGTCTTGCCCTGCTTGTACTTGACCGCCTTGGCCCGCAGCATCAGGTGCGGAAAATCCAGATTCCACTCGTGAGGCGGCACATAGGGACACTTGGTCATAAAGCACAGATCACAGAGATAACAGTGGTCAACGACCTTCCAGTAGTCGTCCTTGGCCACGCCGTCCACCTCCATGGTCTCGGACTCGTCCACCAGGTCGAACAAGGTTGGAAACGACTGGCAAAGACTGACGCAGCGCCTGCATCCGTGGCAGATGTCGTACACCCGTTCCAGTTCTTTGAACAGGTCGTCCTCGTCGTAAAACTTGGGATCGGTCCAATCGATCGCGTGCCGGGTGGGTGCTTCGAGGCTGCCTTCGCGAGCGGACATGGGGGACTCCTTGGTCGATCGGTACTGCGTATAGCGTCGGGGCGCGGCGGCCGCACAAGCCGCCGCTCACTCATAGTCTAGGCGTCGAGATTGTTCAGTGCCTTCTGGAAACGGTTGGCGTGGGAACGCTCCGCCTTGGCGAGCGTCTCGAACCAGTCGGCGATCTCGTCGAAACCTTCGTCACGGGCGGTCTTGGCCATACCCGGATACATGTCTGTGTACTCGTGAGTTTCGCCGGCGATGGCCGCCTTCAGGTTGTCCCCGGTGCCGCCGATGGGAAGGCCGGTGGCAGGATCGCCGACGGCCTCCAGGTACTCCAGGTGCCCGTGGGCGTGACCGGTCTCGCCCTCGGCGGTGGAGCGGAACACGGCCGACACGTCGTTGTAACCCTCGACGTCGGCCTTAGAGGCGAAATACAAGTAACGGCGGTTGGCCTGGGACTCGCCCGCGAATGCGTCTTTGAGGCTCTGTTCGGTCTTACTGCCCTTGAGATCCATGAGAAACCCTCCGATCGGATGTTGAGTTACGGGAGGCGCCGAGCCCACCGCCCTGCGCCTGAGTTAACCTTAGGCACATTGTCCTCGCGACGCTAATGGAGATTGCTGATCTTTCCCATAGGCGTGGCCTATCGATTTCACCGGCAGGCAGAGGACAAGCGCATCAGACGCCAGGCAGCTGGATCCGGACGGCTTCACCCGACGACAACCGTTTGTCTTTGAAGAGAACGGGCCAACGATTCATAACTCGTATCACTTGAATTAGAATGGATCATCGTTTTTCACTATGATGGTCGGCCATGAACCTGCGTGACCTGAAATACATCCTCGCCGTCTCCGACACTCGGCACTTCGGCCGCGCTGCGGAACGCTGCTTCGTAAGCCAGCCGACCCTGAGCGGCCAGATAAAAAAACTCGAGGGGGAGCTTGGCGTAACCATTTTCGAGCGCACCAACCGCTCGGTGGAGGTTACTCCAATCGGCGAGTCCATCCTCAACCACGCCCGTTTACTTCTGGAGCAAGCGGACGCGATCGAGCAGGTCGCCAGAGCCCACCAGGACCCATTGGCCGGCGCCCTGCGCATCGGCGCTATCCCAACCCTGAGCCCGTACCTGATGCCTCTCATCCTGGTTCCTCTCAAACGACGCTACCCCCAGCTCAAGCTGGTGCTGTCGGAGGAGATCACCGAGGCACTTCTCACCCGGCTGCACCAGCATGAGTTGGACGCGGTCCTGCTGGCCACACCGGTCGAAGACCCAGACCTGGAACAGATCCCCCTTTTCGACGAGCCCTTCTGGCTCGCCCACCCCCACAAGCATGCACTGTACGCCAAGGACGACATCAGCCAGCGGGATCTGGAAGAGATCGACCTGCTGCTGCTGTCGGAGGGTCATTGCCTGACCCATCAGGTCATGGAGGTCTGCCACCTGGCCGAACGGCCCCAACAGGGCGAGATGGCGGATCTGCGGGCGGCAAGCCTCGAGACCTTGCTTCAGCTGGTGGGAGCGGGGTTTGGCTGCACCTTGGTACCGGCGCTCGCCATCCGCGGTGGTTGGATGACCGACAGCGGCATCATCGCCCGCCGGCTCGAGCTGCCGGATGCCTATCGGCGCATCTCCCTGGCGTTTCGGCGCACCTTCCCGCGCCGGGCCGCCCTGGGAGCCTTTGCGGAGGTCATCCTGGAGCACCTGCCCAATACGGTGAAACCAATACCGTCAGCGCAGAAATAAGAAAGCGGAGAAGTCGTCACACCGCCGCCACATGTTGCTTTTCATTTGCCGAAAAGCGATCCAATTTGTTAAATCCTGAAAATAACCTATTATTCGAGATAAGATTTATGGATTCTTATGCATAGAATTTATGAATCTTTCTTACAACATCTAAAAATTTTGGCGCAAAGCGAGCAAGTTGGCCCGTTTTTTGGGTCTTTTCTAGCGAAGGCACGAAATTCAGCCGCAGCCGACGGGCCGGGACATGATCGGGAGGTGAGAGCCATGACGATCAGCCAATCACAAGCCGTTTGGGAGCTTTGCAGGCAAGGGTTTCCGCTTAACGCGGACGACGCCGCAGAACACTGGGAAAGAGGCGAGACCTACGAACCAGACTGGCAGGTAAAGGTTTCTCGCGAGATCGAGAATCTCATCGAAACCTGCAATTGGGAGATCAAGGGGGATGCTGAGATCGGCTGAGACCGATCTCGTCGAAAAATGTCAGTTTGTGACGGCCGCTTACCGCAGACTGTGCACATGCGCGGAGGATGCTTGGTCCGAGGTGTTTCATCCAGCCTACGAGAAGCTGAGATCCTCCCGAACGTGTCGCCTGGCTAGGGCGGCCCGGCCAACCCGCGCAATGGCCAGTACGAAGGCCGCCGTGCGCATGTCCAATCCCTTCTCCCGCGCCATGTCGCGCACGCCGCTGTAGGCGCGGCGCATCTTCATCTCCAGCTCGCCCACAATCTTGTGCAGCTCCCACTGGAACTGCTGGATGTTCTGGGCCCACTCGAAGTAGCTGACGGTAACGCCGCCGGCGTTTGCCAGAATGTCGGGAACCACGAGAATCCCCCTATTGTGTAGAATCTCGTCGGCTTCCGGTGTCGTCGGCCCATTTGCCGCCTCGACGATGATCCGGGCGCGAATCGCATCGGCGTTGTCCGCCGTGATCACGTCTTCCAACGCCGCCGGGATCAACACGTCGGCGTCCCAGGTCAAGAGCTCGTCGTTCGGAAAGGCATCCCCGCCGGGAAACCCCTGGACCGTGCGGCGTTCGACCACCCAGGCGGTGAGCTGGTCGATGGGCAAACCATCAGGATTCGCCACGCCCCCGAGATGGTCCTCAACGGCAACGATCTTCGCCCCTTTTTCGGCGATAAGCCGGGCCGCGTGGCTACCCACGTTTCCGAAGCCCTGAATCGCTACGGTAACCTCTGAAAAGGTCAGGCGCCGGTCCTGCAGCGCCTCGTCCAGGGCATACATGACGCCGCGGCCCGTCGCCTCCTCGCGGCCCTGCGAGCCGAACAGGTGGAGGGGCTTGCCGGTGACCACCCCGGGGGAGAAGCCGTGATACTTGGAGTATTCGTCCATGATCCACCCCATGACCTTGGCGTTGGTGTTCACGTCGGGAGCGGGAATGTCCAGGGTCGGCCCGATGACCTCCTTGACGCGCTCCACAAATGCGCAGGTGATATCGTAGAGCTCGCGCTCGCTCAGGTTGGCCGGGTCGCAGTTGATTCCCCCCTTTCCCCCACCGAAGGGCACGTCCACGATCGCTGTCTTCCAGGTCATGAGATTCGCCAGCGCCGTGGCATGGTCTTCGTCGACCGTTGGGTGGTAGCGTAGACCCCCTTTGTAGGGACCCCGCGCATTGTTGTGCTGAACTCGAAAGCCGAGATGGTGCTTCAGCCGACCGTCCTCTCCTTCGGTCACCAGCTCGACCTTTACCACCCGGTGGGGGGTCAGGAGGATCTCCTTGACCTTGGCCGAGAGACCCAGAACATCGGCTGCCTTGTTGAAGTAATAGTGGCTTTCCTCAAGCATCGGAGCTCTCCTGCAGATGAAACTGCGTCCGATTTTACACTCAGATAGGCCGCGGGCAGACTGCCTATTGCCCGACCTGACGAGTCAGAACGCTGTTCAGGATCCGGCAACTGATCGCAGGTCGACCGCCATCGGTGATGAAATCGTGATGTTTGCGTGAAGCTCACGGGATCTCCTCCAGCTGTAATGGACTTGCGTGTCCGTTCACACCAATCCAATCTGAGGAGATCTGAAACCATGAACAAGACCGTCCGTGCCGTCGCACTTGCCCTGTCCACTGCCCTGTCCGCTCCCGCATTCGCCCTTGATGTCGAGGTCCGGGTCACCAACCTGACAAACGGAATTTACTTCACCCCCCTGCTGGTCGCAGCCCATGACGCGGCCTTCCACCTGTTTCGACCCGGAACTCCCGCGTCCGACAATCTTCAGGCCATGGCCGAGGGCGGTGATCTGTCGGGTCTGATCGCTGACGTTGCCGCCGCCGGCGGTAGCTACGTCGAGAATCCGGCCGGCGATGTACTGGCCCCGGGGGCCTCCACGACCGCAGTGCTCGAGGTGGAGAAAGAAGCCCGCAACCTGTCCGTCGTTGCCATGCTGCTGCCGACGAACGATGGTTTCGTGGGCCTCGACGCGATGACGCTTCCGCGCCGTCCCGGCGTTTATACTGTCTATCTGTACGGATATGACGCAGGCACGGAGGCCAACGACGAGCTGATCACCGGTGGCGGAGAGCCGGGGACTCCCGGCATCCCCGCCGATCCGGGCGGCAATTCGGGAACCGGCGGCACAGGTGTCGCCGGTCCTGACCAAAATCCGATGGTACACATCCACCGCAGCGTGGTGGGGGACACCGATCCTACGGGCGGTCCGAGCGATCTGGACGAGAGCATCCATCGCTGGTTGAATCCAGTGGCCAAGGTCACGGTGACGGTTCCGAGACCTAACCGGTAAAAAGCGAAGATTTGCGGGTCCTGTCCCAAGAAGGGCCGGACCCGCCAGATCAGGTCTCGGCGCCCGATCGAGTAAATGCTTGGAACATGAAACGTAAGGTGCTCATCATCGAGGACAACCCGGACATCGCTCGCCTGGTCCGGATGCACCTTAAGGACGTTCAGTGTGAGACGGATATTGCGGGTAACGGCGAGGAAGGCATGCGCCGATTCGAGGCCCGCAGCTACGACCTGGTCCTGCTGGATCTCATGCTGCCGGGGATGGATGGTCTGAGTGTGTGCCGTGCATTGCGATCCCGCTCCGACTATATTCCCATCCTGATGTTGACGGCGAAGTCCACGGAGCTGGACCGCGTGCTGGGACTGGAAATCGGCGCTGACGACTATCTCACCAAGCCATTCAGCATCCCCGAGCTACTGGCGCGGGTGAAGGCCTTGTTTCGGCGCATCGAGGCGCTCCAGGACAACCCCAACCCTGCGGCAAGGAACGAGATCGTGTCCCGGGGCGAGCTGGTCGTCGACGTCGGCAAGCGGCGGGTCCGTCTGGAGGGACGGGAGGTGGCTCTAACCGCCCGGGAATTTGATCTGCTGTTGCACTTCGCCCGTCACCCCGGCCGGGTGTTCACGCGCATCCAGTTGCTGAGCCAGGTGTGGGGCTACAGCCATGAGGGCTACGAGCATACGGTGAACTCGCACATCAACCGTCTCCGAGCGAAGATCGAGGCCGATCCGGCCAAGCCGCGGTATATCCTTACTGTCTGGGGCGTGGGGTACAAATTCTCGGACGACGAGGGGTAGGCGGTGACCGCTACCCTCTACGCCCGACTCTCCCTCGCGCTCGCCGGCCTGCTGATCCTGGTGGGCGTCCTGTTCGCCGTCCTCACGATTTCAGCCACCCGGGACTACCTGCAAGAGGTGAATCAACGCTTCAATCGGGACCTGGCGCGAAACCTTGTCGCGGACCGCAATCTGGTGCAGGAAGGCACGTTGGATAAAGACGCGCTGAAGGAGACATTCCACCACTACATGGTCGTCAACCCGAGCATCGAGATCTACCTGCTCGACCTGGACGGCAGGATCCTCGCCTACTCGGCCGATCCCGGCAAGGTCAAGCGCCACAGCGTTTCCCTGGGGCCGATCGGGCGCTTCCTTGACGGAGTGGATGCCTATCCGTTGCTGGGCGACGACCCACGCAGCCACGACCTCCGTAAGGCCTTCTCGGCCACTCCGATACCCTCGGCGACAGCGCCCGAGGGCTATCTGTACGTGATCCTGCGCGGGGAGGCATTCGATTCCGTGGACGCCCTGATCCAGGAAAGCTATTTCCTGCGCCTGAGCGGCTGGGCGGTTACCGTCAGCCTGGTTCTGGGCCTGTTCCTGGGCCTGGTCCTGTTCCGACTGCTGACGCGCCGGATCGAGCGCCTGGGCCGCACCATGGAGGCCTTCCGCCGCAGCAACTTCACGACCTTGGTGCAGTATCGCGACGACTCCCCGCGAAGGACGGACGACGAGATCGACCGCCTCGGCCTGACGTTCGAGGCCATGGCCCGGCGCATCATCGATCAGATCCAGGCGCTGACCGAAAAGGACGCCATGCGCCGGGAGCTGGTGGCCCAGGTGTCCCACGATCTGCGCACCCCTCTGGCCTCGCTCCACGGTTATCTGGAGACCCTGCGCATGAAGGAATCGAGTCTGCAAAGCGCCGAGCGGAGCGAATACCTCGACATCGCCCTCGGCCACAGTGAGCGCTTGCGCCGGCTGGTTGAGGACCTGTTCGACCTCGCGAAGCTCGACGCGAAGGACACGCGCCCCGCCGTTGAGCCGGTCGCTATCGCCGAGCTGGCCCAGGACGTGGTCCAGCAATTTCGCCTGGCCGCGCAAAGCAAAGGGATTTGCCTGGAGCTTGAGCGGACCGACGAGCTGCCCTTTGTTCAAGCCGACATCGGTCTGATCGAGCGCGTATTGGAGAACCTGATCGACAATGCCATTCGGCACACGCCGAGATCCGGTAGGATTCGGGTCAGCACCCGGCTCCAGGGCACGACCGTCAGCGTCCAGGTCCACGACACGGGCAGCGGCATTCCCCCGGAGGACCTGCCTCGGATATTCGACCGTTTCTTTCAGGTCTCAGAGCGGAACGGGGACAACCATCATGCGGGGCTGGGGCTGGCCATCGCCAAACGCATCCTCGACCTGCACGACAGCCATATCGGCGTGGTGAGCACGCCGGGGGCCGGCACCACCTTCACGTTTGCTCTTCCGATCTGGCGTCCTGCCGGCTGAGGGCGGAGAGAGACCAGCAACCATCCGACGTCTCAGAGCTAACCCCGGCCCTCCAAAACGGGAGAAGGGGACGAGGAGCGCCTTCGGCGCGTACTTGAACGGTTACAGCGCGCCGGGGACGGGCCCCGGCGCGCTCACAAGGCATCAATACTGCAGGTCCGGGTTGTTCCCGAATGCGTCGTAGATCTCCGGGTTATCGGTCTCGATGTAGCCGTGGGGCTGGCTCCTGAACAGATCCGGGTTGTCCTCGGCCCAGCCATGGTAGAGATCGTATTCGTCTCCGATCCCGGGTTGGACACCGCTGATCGCCTCCGGGTTTGCGCGGTCGCCCGACAGATCCGGGTTACCCTGCTGGAAGCCGCGGTAGATGTCCACTGCGCCGACCGAGCCGGCGAAGAGGGTCGCTGCAATCGCTGAGAATAGTCGAGTCATTGTTTCTCTCCTGTCTTGACAGATCTTCACTGTTAGAAGTGCGTTCGTCAGTAAAGACCCAACAGGGAGAGGATTTCTTTCGCGGCGAGGCCAAACCGGCGGATGTCACCGCGGGCGCCTTAGGTGACGGTAAGGGCGCATCGAGCTCGACCTCCAACATCACCGGCAACGATCGCGATATCTTGCGGTTTTCAGAGGCAATAGTACCTCGTTCCACCTTATTTTACGGGTATCAGAGCCCCCCAAACGCGCCTAGGCAAGGCGCAGCCCGAAGGGAATGAGCCATTCCC
>JAYEJW010000615.1:0-5448 GCA_034716535.1 Pseudomonadota bacterium | reverse complement strand
GCCACAGAATGCAAGCGTTATTATTTCATATGCATGGCTACATTATGAAAAATTACAAATGGCGAAAAGTCAGTGACCACGGGGGCTAGCGGCTGAAATTGGCTAGTTTCGGAGGGGTAAAGTCCGTCTAGGGTCCGAACCCCAGCGTCCGTAAACAGCGTAACGGAGACGCAGACCAAGGCCGCGGTTGAATCAGAGGTGAAGGGCAGCTGTCGTCGCCACCGGGATGCGAAAAGGTGGAAAGCAACTTTGCAGTCCGGCCACCAGGCTCTGTATCCCGTGCAGCAGGAGGCGTTCTACGGCGTGGGTGATCCCCCCTCCCCTGCCTGACTACTCGATCTTGCTTGCCTGCTGAAGCTCGGGGCTGAACGACTGCATCTCATCATCGGTCACCAGCGCGTGGCGGCGCATCATGATCAGACAGCGCACGGCGGACGATCGTCGCAGCGTGTCGAAGATGTGGAACATATCCCTGTCACGCTCCCTTATCAATTGCGACAGCTCCGCGTGCCGATCCTGGGCGGACAAGGTCTCGTCCCACCAGATACGTTCCGCGTCATGGAGCACGCGCTGCGAATAGCGCTCCTGAGCCAGGTCCCGGATACGCTTGTAGACCTTCCAGTCCGCTTCGCCAATGTTCATTCGAGGCTGATGCCCACAACGACACGCATTGACACCCAATTCCATCAGAGGTGCGCAGCCGGCTCCATTCGCCCATGCAGCACCCGCACGATCTCCAGCGTCTCTGGGACACCATCGCTCTCTCTGAAATAGATCACGTGACTCTGCTGCAAGTAGCCGTAGAGCCCCTCGGCGATGTCCGGCCTGGGCTTCCACAGCGAAGGATTTTCGGAGAGCCAAACGAACCGGCTCAGCAGGGCATCGACATATCCATCCGCCTGGACGACGCCCCATTGTTCGGCGGAGTAGACCCAGATGTCGGTGAGATCGGCCTCCGCCCTGGCCGAGAGCCGATAGGTCACTTGTCCGCGAATCGCTTACTGCCGGCAGCCTTGATGCGCTCGCCGAGCTGGGGCAAGTCGTCGGCCTCATAGTCCGCAGAGGCGCCGCGCTCCAAATCCGCAAGTCCTAGGTCGATCTCGGCACGGAGATGCCGGAGCTTGAAGGCGTTCAGCTCGTCGTACTCCTCCTTGGAGAGCACGACGGCGACGGCGCGGCCGTGGCGTTCAATGACCACGGGCTCGCGCCGGGCCGTGTCCAGCAACTGCCCGAAGCGGGCTTTGGCTTCGTGGGCGGATACGTTCTGCATGGGAGTGTTCCGGAAAGGATTTTCGCCTGATTTGGACAAATTAGGCGAAATTCTGTGGAACCGCAAGCGGTCTGGCGATCGGCCTGCCGCTACGGTTCAACGTTCCCACCGCCCCGCGACCTCCCGATCCCCTTCTTCGCGGCTTCGCGCCAGATATTCGGATGTAAGCGATGCCCCTTCGGCCGTGTCGGATTCGGCAGTCAGTGGGCAGGAACCGTGCGCCCTTCGGCCCAGGAGCGGAGCTGCTCGATCTGGCTGTCCATGATGACGGACAGCGGTTGTGTGCGCTCCAGCTCCAGCTCCAGGCTCTCTGCGGTAACTTCTACCTCCTGAGCGTGGGCGGTGTAGAGGGCCGACACCACGGCCTGCTCGATCCCGGCGCCTGAGAAGCCCTCGCTGGCGGCGGCCAGGCGGTCGAGGTCGAAGTCGACGGGATCGAGGCCGCGTCGATGCAGGTGGATCTCGAAGATGCGCCCGCGCACCTCAGGAGCCGGCAGATCTACGAAGAAGATCTCGTCGAGCCGTCCCTTGCGGACCAGCTCGGGCGGCAGGCGCGAGATGTCGTTGGCGGTGGCGACAATGAAGATGGCGCTCCTGCGCTCGGCCATCCAGGTCAGCAGCGAGCCCATCACCCGCTGGCCGATGGCCTCGTCGTCGCGCCCGCCGGCGAGTCCCTTCTCAATCTCGTCCATCCAAAGCACGCAGGGGGCCATCAGGTCGGCGGTCTCCAGGGCGCGCTTGAGGTTCTTCTCCGTCTCGCCGTAGTACTTGTCGTAGAGGGCGCCGAAGTCGAGCCGCAACAGCGGAACGCCGAAACAGCCGGCTACCGCCTTTGCCGCCAGACTCTTTCCGCCGCCCTGCACACCCAGGAGCATGATGCCCTTGGGCTGGTCGGCCACCTGCGTCCGGCCGAGAAAGGCCGAGCGACGCCGGTCGAGCCAGTCCTTCAGATTCTCCAGGCCGGCCACCTCGGCGAAGCTTGTGGTGTCGTACTCGAAGCTCACGGCCCCGTCGGCGCTGAGCAGCTCGTATTTCGCGCGCGTGACCTCCTCGACATCCTCCCTTGTGATGGCCCCGTCGTTGCGGATGGCATTGCGGATGAGGCGGCGGGCATCGGACTCGGTTACCCCGAGCAGGTTGCGCGAGAGCTGATCGACGGCCTCGCGGTTGGCCCGAAACGAGCGCTCGGCCTGGTCCCGCTGCCAGCTTTGGGCCTCCTCCCGGATCAGCGCCAGCAGACGGTTGCGGTCCGGCAGGCGGAGCCTGAAGCGCGCGCTGAGATGGCGCACCTCGGGAGGAACCTCCAGGGCATGGCTGACGAGCACCAGGGTACGCGGCAGCTCCCCGTAACCCTGGGCAATCTCCTTCACCAGCCGTACATGCAGGGGGTCCGCCAGGAACGGATGGAAGTCGAGCAACAGGTAGATGCCGCGCTGGGGCGTGACCTTGACGTGGCGCAGGATCTCGATGGGCTCGGCCAAGTGGCGTTGGGGGGCCATGTCGAGCTCGATGCGCCGCAGGCCGTCGGTGACCGACCAGCAAAAGGCCGGCTCGGTGAGGTGCAGGGCGAGGCGGGAGAATAGATCCAGGATGCGCGGCTCCTCCAGGGACTCGATCAGCAGGAGGGGCGTGTCAGAACGCAGGATCAGCTCGAGATCGTGCAGGTCCGTCATGGTGGCTGTCGGCCAGCTTCGCGCGTGTGGGACCAAATCTAGCAGGATTCCCGGTTCGGGCACCGGACCTGCGTGGCAGTCCAGAGATCTCGGCGTTTAAGCGGTCCTTCCACGAGTCAGGGTTCTCGCGACTCGTTGAAATCGCGGGCCCCCCTGTGCCGCTGCAGCCCCTCGCCGGGGTGTCCGTCGCCGAGGGGCTCTGCGTGCGCGCCGCCGTTGGTACGGTCGCGAGAGCAGGTCCTGAACCGTCTCGGCAAGGCCGCAAAGCAGTCCGAGGATCGTGTAAAGCGCCGATAGGAAGAGCAGTATCACGAGCAGATTGGCCAGGGTGTTCATCGTCGCCTCCGGGGTCGGTCCAGGGTTCCGGGGACTAGGATGCGCGCGCGGGGGGCTCAAACGGTGAGTCCGCCTTAGGGGTGAAGTGCGCCTCGACGAGGTCGCAGAGGATGTGACCGATGAGGATGTGGGCTTCCTGGATGCGGGCGGTGTTGCCTGAGGGGACCACCAGGCAGTGGTCGGCCAAGTCGAGCAGGATGCCGCCATCGCGACCGGTCAGCCCCAGTGTCTCGATCCCTTTCTCGTTGGCAGTGCGTACGGCCTGGAGGATGTTCGAGCTGGTGCCCGAGGTGGAGATCGCCACGAGCAGGTCATCCGGTCTCATCAGCGCCTCCACCTGGCGTGCGAAGATCCGCTCGAACCCCAGGTCATTGCCCACGGCGGTGAGAATGGATGTGTCCGTGTTGAAGGCCATCGCCGGCAGGCCCCTGCGTTCCCGCTCGAAGCGCACGACCATCTCCGCGGCCAGGTGTTGACTGTCCGCGGCGCTGCCGCCGTTCCCGCACCAACACAGCTTTCCGCCGTTGCCGATGCACTCGATCATCCGGTCGGCGGCGCCGGCGATCTCGTTGGACAAGGTCGCTACGGCTTCGACGACGCGCAGGTGCTCGGCGATGGTCTCGCGGATGGACTGGTGCATGAAGGGTCCTTGCGACCGTTCGTGGCCGGAATCAGTAGGTGGGCATGGCGGGATCGACGTCCCGCGCCCAGCCGGCAACGCCGCCCTGTAGGTTGATGACCTGCGAAAAACCTTTGTGCTCCAGATAGAGCGCCACCTGCTGGCTGCGGATTCCGTGGTGGCAGATGACCACGATCTCCTGCTCGCGGTCGAGCTGGTCGCAGGCGCCGGGGATCTGGCGCATGGGTATCAGCCGCGCGCCGTCGATCCGGCAGATATCGAACTCCCAGGACTCGCGCACGTCCAGCAGGAATGCTTGATCTTCTCCCGCTTGCAGCTTCGCGTGAAGCTCAGGGGCGGTCATTTGGCGCATGGTGGCCGTCCCCAGGGATCAGAAGACGAAGCGCTCGGGCTCCGGGACGTTGGCCAGTGGCGGAACGCTGGTCTCGAACAGGGCCTCTCGGCTGAACTGGCTTGCGTCGATGCGGGTGATCAGAACGGCCTCCATCACCGGGGCCTCACCGACGATGGCGAACAGCCTCCCATTCGGGGCGAGCTGATCCTCCAGGGCGGCAAGTGGCTCGTCGCTGGGCATGGAGCCGGTCACCGCGATGACGTCGAAGGGGTGACCTTCCACGGGTCCGGCCAGCCCGTCGCCGACGCGCACCTCAAGCCGGCGCAGCGAGAGCGCCTGCAGGGTTTCCTGGGCCTGTCCTGCCAGCTCCGCTTGGATCTCCATGCTCACCACCCGGCCCCCCAGGCGGGAAAGGCAGGCGGTGATGTAACCGGTCCCGGTGCCGATCTCCAGGATTCTGTCGCCCGGACGAATGTCCAGGGCCTGCAGCATGCGCCCGACCACCCGGGGGGCCAGCATTGTCTGGCCCGCGCCGATGGGGACCTCGATGTCCGCAAAAGCCAGGCTGCGGTAGGCATCCGGGACGAATTGTTCCCTTGGTATCTCGGCCATGACGCTCAGGACCCGGTCGTCGACCACGTCCCAGGGTCGGACCTGTTGCTGGATCATGTTGAAGCGGGCTCGATCGACGCTGATATCCATAGGGTGAGCTACCAAATAACTACACGCGAATTCCGAGCCGATAAGACTACGATTTATGTTCCCGCGCGGCAAGCGTCAGGGAGAGAAGGCGTCTGTCGGATCCAGGTTCTAGAGCCAAAAAAAACCCGCCATGAGGCGGGCTTATGTGGTCGCTCAGGGGGGTGATCAGACGGCGAGCTGAACCCGCAGCTTCTTCATGGCGTTCTTTTCGATCTGGCGGATGCGCTCGGCGGAAACGCCGAACTGCTGTGCCAGCTCGTGCAGGGTCTGCTTCTTCTCCGTCAGCCAGCGCGCCTGCAGGATGGTTTTGCTGCGCTCGTCGAGACCCTGCAAGGCGGCGTGGAGCCGCTCGCGGCGGTCCGTCGCAGTGTCCTCGTGCTCGAGCGCGCTTGCCGGCTCCATCCGCATGTCCGGAAGAAAGGTGGCGGGAGCCGACGGGGCATCGTCTTCATCGGTGTCGTATCCGTCGAAGGCCAGGTCCTGGTTTGCCAGG
>JAYEJW010000614.1:0-52623 GCA_034716535.1 Pseudomonadota bacterium | reverse complement strand
ATGCCTTACTGATCTTGATTGCCGAACCGCGGGTTGGCCTGCGTCCCGGACGGGTGGAACCGCGCGCCTTGAAACGGCGCCTGAAGCCGTTTCCATTGCTCACCAAACCGAGAGAGGTCGCACGGGAGGAGATCAAGAAAAATGGGCACCCGAAAAAGCAGCGCTGAATTCTGATGCGGGTTCATACTCGCAACACTATGATTTACAAAAATTCAGCGCTTAATTCAGTGCCATTCGGGACAGATCCTTCTCTCTGATCGCCCTAATCGCCCTAATGGCAAATAGCCTCTACAGTCTCCGGCCTGTCCCACCAGACTACGCTAGAAGCGACATATTCAACGTAGAAGTCTTCATCGACAGTTAGAGGTACTGGCACTGATGTGAGCGCGGATGTGTAATTGGTAATCCGGCGGTCACAAGCCGTTCCGGTTCTGAGCGCCTTGTCGACAGCGATAACTGCCAGGTTATACCGGCCATTGATCAGGGAATAACCCAGGGTTACGTAACCGTCCGGCGTTGCGACAATACTGCTTGGGTTGTATACGAAGGGCTGCTGCCCGTTAAATGCCTGCAACAGATTCGTGCCAGACGTCGCATAGCCTGGGTTGTACAATTCATATAGCGAGCCGCCTCGCCTCGTTCTTCCGTACTTGTTGATATCGAGAGCGAACACGGGAGAGTTGTTTGTGCTCGTAGCGGAGAAGTCGAACGATTGATACATGCCCATGATGACTATGTTTCGCTTGGGCATGCGGAGGCTTGGCACTATACCGAAGGCAGCCGGGTTGTATCCGCTCCCCTGGTTCCCCTGCGGCTGCGGCCACACCCCGTACTCTCTCCATACATAGGCGGTAGGCAGGTCAGCGTCTCGTATAACGGTCACCTGCGGGGCGTGAATGATCGAATTGTTGCTTACCAAATACAGGGTCCCGTTATGGTCGGGCTCATAATACATGCCAACCCCGGCGTGCGCGCTGTTCGTGCGCTCCGCGGATTTATCCCAGATCACGTTTCCGCCATTGTGGTCGAGCAGCAGGGCGATAAACGCTTGGTCGTTGTTAGCCGCCCTGGCAGCGCCCGTTACGTAGATTCCCTCGGGGCCGACGAGGATGTCGTTCACCCCGGTCTTGTTAGATACCGGCCCGACGATGTCCTTCTTCCACATGAGGCCGAAGTTCGTATCAAAGCCCAACACGAATCCTTGGCTACTGTTGGCAAGTGTGGTGTCGAGTCCATCGATCTGCATTCCTCCCAACAAGTATTGCCCTCGCTGCGCGTCATAGGCGATGCTAAATCCGAATGCGTCGAAATCCATCTCCAGCCGATTGTGATCGATAAGGGTTCCCGTCCAGGTTTCCAGTACATTGATCAGGATCTTATGCTTCCCGTTATCGAGCACGGAGCCGGTGACAACGATGTTACCTCCTCCGGTGACTGGATCTTGTTCACCGACGGTAACATCGAGGCAATACTCCATCTGGCCGTTATCCAGGTTAACACTCCAAATGATGTTCCCCCCGAAATCCATCATCATTACATGGCAATCGCTTTCGTTGGCCGAGTAATAACGCGTACCGGCGACGACAAGCATATCAAGAGCATCGGCTAATGTTACGGAATAGTGGTTATGATCCGCGTCCTGATCAATAATGGCATGCATGAACTGCTGCGCATAGATGGAGGACGAAAAGAAAGAAATTCCGCAAATGGCTACGAGCAACCTGATGGGTCTCATGGCGTTCTCCTCTTTCCGGAGCTGAAATATCAGTTACCTCACTGACTACATCCATCAACTAATTTCGGAAGCTTGCACGCTCTTGCGGCACGTCTCTGAATTACATAGGCGTGCACCCATTCTTCTGATCCACCGTCCATGGCGGCTGGATTTCGGGAATCACGGCCGGAATGACGGCGAAGGCGTGAACGTTTACTGAACTACAGAACGCACCATTAACCGCTTTACAGCAACGGGAAAGCCGGAATGAATTGGTTGCAGCATTTCCCGGGAAAACGTGCATTAAGTGTTTTGGTTTCAATTCAGTGTAGCTAAAAAAAATCAGACTGCAACACGCAGAAGAAGAACGTAGTGCGCGTCGGGTCAGCGGGGTTGTTCTCCGGGCTCCCCGGATTGGCGAAAGGCGAGCTCAAGGATAAGTCCCCTCGAAGCTCTTCGGCGAGATCGGGCGGAACGTGCATGCGCCAGGGCCTGGAACGGGGCCGTGCGCCGGTGCAGGGTGCCGTGAGGGAAAGGGTCGGCTGGCTGCGGAGGGCGACCGCGGCACCCACCCTGGGGGCGGGGGTTTCGGAGATCCCGGGCGGAGATCCGGGGACAGTAAACTCGATTGATGCACTTTCGACAGCGGTGAGTCATGGCTAGATTGGCACGGATTGACGTGGCCTAATGGCAACGGACACCTCAGTTAAGGGACAGATCGTCGCACCTGAGTATCCACATCACGTCACGCAACGCGGCAATCGCCGTCAGCAAACGTTCTTCTGTGATGATGACTATGCAGAGTACCGCCGCTTGATGGCTACCTCTTGCGGCCAATGCGCAACGCAGGTTTGGGCCTACTGCCTGATGCCGAACCACGTCCACCTCATCCTGGTACCGCGCCACGCAGCCGGGATACGCTGCGCGATCGCCGAAGCGCATCGGCGCTACACGCGCAGGATGAATTTTCGTGAAGGTTGGCGCGGACACCTCTGGCAGGAACGCTTCCACTCATTCACCATGGATGAACGCTACCTCCTGGCCGCAGCCCAGTACGTGGAGAACAACCCGGTTCGAGCCGGACTCTGTGCTGTCGCCGAGGATTGGACCTGGTCGAGCGCACGGGCGCATTTGCAGGGCCAAGACGACGAGCTGGTCCAGGTGTCTGCGATGCTCGAACTGGTGCCCGGTTGGCGCAGCTATCTGCGCGAGCCCTTTGGGGGCGCCCTGCCGGCCACGATTCACGCGCACATGAGAACCGGACGTCCCTTAGGCGCGGACACATTCATCGAGCACTTGGAGCACCGCTTGGGGCGGCCGTTACGCCGCAACAAGCCGGGACCAAAGCCGCGGCAACGAGACCCCGATACTTTCGACATCTTCTCCAGCAGGGACGGGGGTTGAGTAAACTCGGACAGGACCTCGGGCAGTCTGCAGACAACGAGCTACGTCCTGGCCGCCGCGGCACCGGTATGGGGCTTGTGGCTCGGTATCGCCTGGGCACGGGACGGCTAGCCGGGAGCCGACCGCCGTGAGGCCAGCCGCCCGCGTTGACGCCTGTTCCTGGACTCCCCGCGACGCTCCAGGAAGGGTGCACGCGGTGCCGGAATCTCACCCCTATCCGCCGGAGTACCGGCTGCTGAGCCCTTCAGCGCGCCCGGCGGCGCGCGCGTATCTCATCAGCGTATGCACCGGGAAGAAATGCCGGCCGCGCTCGAGGCGGCGGTCAGTACGGCTGCAACCGGCCGCACTACGCAGCGTGAGGACTGACCCGCCGGGCGCTGAAAGCAGCCATAAATACGGCCATAATTCCAGCCATCATGAAGCTTGTTTGCATTGTAACAATCTGTTAGTAATAGTTTTATGAGCGGCAAAGAACCGGCCTTTAAAGCGGCCAAGCAAGGACCTGAGAAATCGGGTGCGGAAGACCGGGGGGAGCCGATCGGCCTGATGGAGCCGATGCTGGTCGGAGAAAGCTTCCGGCACCGCGCCGGCCTTTCCGACCTGGCGGTCGAGCTGGCAGCCCGCGCGGCGGGATTCCGGCGCAGCCTGCCCGAGGGGGTGCTGACCTCGCTGGCCGATCTGGTCCGGGCGATGAACTGCTATTACAGCAACCTGATCGAGGGCCACGACACGCACCCGGTCGAGATCGAGCGCGCCCTGAAGAACGAATACAGCGCCGAGCCGGAAAAGCGCAACCTCCAGCTGGAGGCGCGGGCGCATATCGCCGTCCAGCAATGGATCGACGGTTGCGGGCTGCGGGGCCGGGCCGCAACTGTGGGCGGCGTCATGGAGATTCACCGCAGGTCGACCAGGTCGATTTCATGGAAAAGCTGGTCCGGCCGGACCGACTGCGCGACCGCATCCTGATCTGGGCCGAGGAAGAAAACCGTGCGGACGCTCTGCCGCCGAGGGCGGGGGCGGTCCTGGAAGCCGTCCTATACTGTGGTGAGCTGCCGCGCAGCGACGTTGCCCGGATACTGGGCACGAGCGAACGCAGCGCAAGGCGCGTCACATCCGCCTTGCTGGATCGCGACGTTCTGGTGTCAGCGAGCACCCGCGCGCCGCTGCGCCTCGCCTTCCCGGCAAAGCTGGCGCCGCGCTGGATGCCGGGGTTATTACCTGAACAGATCCGGTAAGGCAGCGGGCGGCCTTAACCCCCCTCCAGAAAAACGGCATGTTGTGCAGGAAATCCACGGCGCGCCGGGCATAGGGGCGTGCCTGGAAGATGGTGCGCTTGTCGCCAGATCGACCCGCCAGCTCCCTACGGAATGGGTTCTCCGCAGGCTCTACGGCTTTGACCGTGAACGGGTCGCGGCCGCCCTTCGGGGCCTCATTGCCCTGGATAACCTCCGGGTCGAGGATCCACAGACTGCAAGGTTGGCGCTCGACTGGACCGACCAGGGTTTGGATTTCACAGATGCACTGCACCTGACCAGCAGCCTGGCCGCGGGACGATTCGCG
This sequence comes from Pseudomonadota bacterium, assembly GCA_034716535.1. Taxonomy (GTDB): domain Bacteria; phylum Pseudomonadota; class Gammaproteobacteria; order Chromatiales; family Chromatiaceae; genus JAYEJW01. The sequence continues at coordinate 47,945 of JAYEJW010000614.1, read as the reverse complement.
ACCTTCGACACGAAACTGAAGAATCGTGCGGAGAGGTTTCAGGGAGTATACGTCGTAGGGCCTTGACTGGGCTCCACGCCTATAGACGCGACCAAAGTTCAGTAAAAGCCTTCATGGGTCACAGATATCGGCGATCAACCGTCTTGGAAAGTCGGCTTCGTGCTACGCTTTTTCCGGGGGGATGAAATGCCCAATGCGGCGATCCCAGGGGTTTCTCTACAACAGTCATCGGGGCAAGTGATTCGCGTCGAAACTCAGGGAGGAGTCGGGTTACGGCGCGCGCGAGGTTCGTCACGCCAATTCAGTACCTTACGAGCGCGCCTAATCCGACCTACGGCTTCGATCGGCCTTGATCGTTCCGGCTGAGGAATAGCGCTAATCACCTCGCGTAATGAGCATGCCGAACCCGCAAGTACAGCATCGTCCGCCAGAGTTTCACGCCCTCCTTGGCAGGTGCCGGGACATGGTGCTTGGGTTCTCCGATGCGCGGTTGACAGAGCTCTTCAATAACACCGACGAGGCCCTGCTCGAGTTTGCGGAGAGGGCGGAAAGCAACGCCGTGCAAGGGCGATTCTTCGAGGCGATGGGCGAGATCCGCACTAAACGCCCAGTCATCGAGGACATGTTTCACGACCTGGTGAGCTCCGGGTTCGACGATTTCGGCCAAGGGAGCCGGGATGCGATTGCGAGCGGAGACTCCGATGGCGGAGACACCGACGAATTGACCTTGGTGAACGAGACCGAAATGGACGAGTCTGTGGCCCTTGAAAACATGATTGCACGGGCCCGAAACGCCTACTTCCAGCAACTCTATGCACTCGGCCAAAGGCTTGCGGTGGTAAACGCGGGTCGTAAGGTCCATGAGACGGCAATACCTTCCGGTCCCTATCACCTGGCAACCTCATTTCAAGCCGCTATCCGTGACAGCAACATCGACATCAAAGTCAAACTGATCCTGTTTGCCCTGTTCGAGAAATACTTGTTGAAGCAGGCCAAGAGCGTCTACGACGAGTTCAACGACAGCCTCAAGGAAGCGGGCATCCTGCCCAACCTCAAGCCGGCATACCATCGCGCCAATGGCCGGCCGGTCTCGGATTCGGCTGCCGAGCCGGCCGGGACGGGGGATTCGGACACGGAGAATTACACAGCGGCGTCCGAAGAGAACCTGGGTGAAGAGCTGTTCAACTCCATCCTCCGTCTCATGGCGGCGCGGCGGGGAGCCGGTCCCGGGGGAGCTGAGTCCCGCGTCCACCAGAATCCGGTGCCAGCCAAGCCGGTCTCCACTGCCGCCCTGGTCTCTGCGATAGACTCCATACAGCCGGACGGTAGTGTTGTCTACGAACCTACCCAAGGTGGACCAGCGCAGATCCTGGATACCGCAGTCGACCAGGATTTCCTCGATGGCATTCGCGATACGCTGAGTGCTCAACGCGCCCGCCTGTTTTCGGAGGTTGACCGCGGCCAGCTGAAGGCCGCCGACGCGGACATGATCGATCTGATCGGCATGCTGTTCGAATACATGCTCAATGACCCCGTACTGCCCAACGTTGCCAAGGCGTTGATCAGCCATCTTCATACGCCTTACCTAAAGGTCGCGATTGTTGACCGGCGGCTGCTGACTGATCACGTACACCCCGCGCGCTTGTTATTGGACGACCTGGTGGAGGCGGGAAGGGAATGGGTTCACGAACAGGACCTGAAACGCGGTATCTATCCTGCGATGCAGCAGGTGGTCGATCGCGTGCTGAAAGGCTTCAGCGACAACGTCGGTCTGTTCGACGAGCTGCTCACGGATTTCCGCTTGGCGATTGAAGAGCCGAAACGGAAGACCGAAGTGATCGAGAGGCGTGCCCAGGAGGCAGCCAAGGGCCGCGAGAAGCTGCACGCGGCCAAGCAGCGCGCCGCCCGGGAGATGAAACCGCGCGTCGGTCAGGGTTGCGTACCGCCAGTCGTCGCCGAATTCCTTACCCAGACCTGGTCGGACAAACTGGTCTTTATCTTACTGCGCCATCCGGATGGCGAGCTGAGCAAGGACTGGAAAGACGCCTTGCGCACGGCCGAAGAGCTGGTTTGGTTGTTCGAACCGAAAGCTGCAATCGCGGAACGTCAAGAGATGGTCCGACTCCTGCCGCCGCTTCGTGAGTCGATCAAGGCGGGTCTGGACTCCCTCGGAAGTCTGCGTAAAGACCATTGCAATGCTTTGTTGCGGTTATTGGAGGACCCGGAATCGTTGTGGGCAGAAACGCAGACCCTCACGCAAGCTTCGGACGCTTCCAACTCGCGAAACGTACCACCGGCCCAGTCACCGCCCCGGGTGTTGGCCCCGGAAAGGAAAAAGACACCGGCAGCCCGGGAATCGGACTGCGAGGGTCCAACGCCGCCTGTCACAGAGCCGGGGCAAGCGCACCCAACTCCGGAAGAAGAGGCGATGATCAAAAGGTTGCGCGAGGTCGAATTCGGCACCTGGTTCGAATTCACGAGCACCGATCAGCAGAGTCCGCGGCGACTCAAGTTGTCCTGGCTCAATCCCCCCACCTCAACCTGCATGTTCGTTGATCGTTCGCATGTGAACGCATCGGCAAAATCCTTACAGCTGCTCGCCCACGAGCTGGTTGAGGGGACGGCAATGATGATCGAGCAGGAAAAGGCACCGTTCGTCGAGCGGATCCTGAAGGCTATCCGCAGAATGCTGCAAGGGGAAGCCGGGAAACCGTCCTGAGCGTAGGTCCAACAACCGCGAAGAAAGTTCAGATGGACGACAAGAGAAAACATCCGAGAAGAATCGCCGACGAGGTTCTCAGAATCTACGATGTGAATACGGGACAACGCTTGGGGCAAGTGGTCAACATTAGTTCACATGGCTTCATGCTGATTGGGGATCGTCCGGTCGAGTCCAATGCGATTCTTCAGTTGCGCATGGTGGCCGCCGAACCACGTCTCGGCACCGACAAGATCAGTTTCGGGGCCGAGTCCCTGTGGTGTACCGAAGCCAACGAGACGAATCGCTACTGGAGCGGGTTTCAGATCATCGACATTTCCAACCAGACCGTGGACTTGATTACAGGCCTGACTCAGGAGTGGCGCGCCCAACAGTAGCTGACGAGCTTGGCGAGATCTAGTCCAGTGTTGACCCTATCTTCGCCCCCTGGCGTTTCTCGTCGCGGGCTTTGGGGTTGAGCTGGCACTAGCACTCACGTTGCTCGGCGTCATTTAGAGGAGCGCATACCCATGACCGAACCCACGCAAACCGCCGTCGTCGCCGGTATCGGCGAGGGCCTGGGGAACGCCTTGGGCCGCCAATTGGCGGAGGCCGGCTATCGCGTAGCCGGCCTCGCCCGCGGAACCAAAGCAGGCGAGGCCCTGTTGGAGAGTTTGGGTGCGGACCGGTTTCTGCCGATTCGTTGCGACCTGACCGATGCTACCCAGGTGGGCGCGGCCATCTCTGAAGTAGAAGATCGGTTCGGACCGGTCTCGGTGTATGTGCACAACGCCGCTCGCTTGCACATGCAACCCTTCCTGGAAACCGAACCGAGCGAGCTCGAGTCGCTGTGGCGCACCGTGTGCCTGGGCGCGGCGCATGGGGCACAGCGGGTCTTGCCCACCATGCTGGAGCGCAAGCAGGGCGCCCTGCTGTTCATCGGCGCGACTGCCTCAGTTAAGGCCGGCGCGAACTTCTCCGCCTTCGGCTCGGCCAAGTTCGCTCTTCGCGGCTTGGCGCAGTCGCTCGCACGGGAACTCGGTCCCCAGGGAATCCATGTGGCTCACCTGATCATCGATGGCGTCATGTGGGGCGATCGGGCGCGCGATAGTTTCAAGATGAGTAAAGACCGGTGCCTGGCTCCCGAGGCGGTGGCGCGCACCTGCATGCACCTGCTCGAACAAGACCGCTCGGCCTGGACCCACGAGCTGGATATCCGGCCGGATGTGGAGAATTTCTGATGAGCGAGCATCGCGAGTCTCTGTACCTGGATCCCGATGCCGGTGGAGCTGCCTTCGGCAACGACGACCGAGAGCCGCAAATCCATCCAGACTTCATCCATTCGCAGAAACGCCACCCGGTGACCGGTCTGCGGGACACCACCGTGCAGTGGGATTTCCGGTCGCCGAGTCCGGAATCCCTTCACCAAGTAGCCTGGCTGTTCGGAGACCGCGGCCTGCCTGCAACCCTACGCTACATGGACGGCTTCGGAAGTCACACCGTCGGCCTGTGGAACAACGACGGCGCACGTTTCCGGGTGAAATGGCACCTGAGACGCAACGGGGAATCGAGTGCATGACGGCTGAAGAAGCAGGGAGAATCGCCGCTGCGAATCCGGACTATCACCGTCAGGACCTGTATGACGCGATTGAACGCGGCGACCGTCCCAAATGGACGGTGAAGGTCCAGATCATGCCGGAGACCGACGCCGAGCAGTACAAGGTCAACCCCTTCGATCTGACCAAGGTGTGGCACTACGCCGACTATCCGTTGATCGAGGTGGGCGTCCTGGAGCTGAACCGCAACCCGGCGAACCACTTCGCCGAGGTGGAGCAGGCGGCCTTCAGCCCCGGCAATCTGCCGCCGGGCTTCGGTCCGTCACCGGACAAGGTGCTGCAGGCACGTCTGCAGGCTTACCCGGATGCGCACCGCTACCGCATCGGCGTCAACCACACGCAGATCGAGGTGAACAAGCCGCGCTGCCCGGTACATAGCTACCACCGTGACGGCCAGACCCGTTTCGACGGCAACGGCGGCGGCGCGCCGGTCTACCAGCCGAACAGCTTCGACGGGCCGGAGGACGACCCGGGTTACGGCGAACCGCCGCTGCGCATCGACGGAGACGCCGATTGCTACAGTCACCGCGACGGCAACGACGACTGCACCCAGGCCGGGGATCTGTACCGCCTGATGGACGCCAACGCGAAGAAGCGCCTCGTCGACACCATCGTCGGCGCCATGCGGGCGGTACCGAGGGAAATACAGGCCCGGCAGATCCGCCATTTCATGATTGCCGATCCCGCCTATGGTGAAGGGGTTGCCAGAGGACTGGGAATCGATCCGGCAAAAGTCGGCTGAGCGACGGATTCATTGGCCACACGGATGTGGCCGACACCCTGTCGTCTCGTTGAAGCGCCAGCCCCACACTTGGTAGTGTTGGTCAAGGTCCGCTAGCGAATTACTTGCGCCAGTCTTCGTCGACCACTTACGAACACAACAGGGCGAGAGGATTCAAGCTTCTCGAGTGGGCGTCGGCCACGATGTTCGAACGGGAAAGCGGGTCCCGAAGCCGACGGCACTGCCGGGTAGAAATTTGATCCTTATCTGGGATCGTGCCTGAGTTTTCTAAGTAGCGTCTCCCCCGGAAGCAGACGTTCGATAGCACCAAGCCCAAGGCCGAGAACAGCCAGGAGCATACCTTCTTACTGCACTGACAACCAACCATAGACTGGTGGTGTTGGAAATGGTTGAACCCACCTCCTTTTGCTATATGGGACCGTCAATCCGTATTCGCTTTCTTGCATGTATTACGATTCTGGCGAGTGCAAAATTGGCGAAGTGTAAGCGCAGTCCCGAATCGTCGCCAGTGCGTTGTTTGGGGGCAGATTTTGAAGAACGTGGCGTCGTAGATGTTCCAGCGCAGCGTCGGGATAAAAGCGCACTAAGCAAGATTCAAAGCTGCGCCGTACCAACAGTTCTGGTCCCGAAAAGACTCGCGCGGGAGCCGACGCGTTACTGACGGAGACAAAATGGCAGGAGTTCGCTCAGTGATCGAGGCCTGACACCGAGTCCCTCGAAGCTCTCCGCGCCTGGGTGCACCACGTTATCCTGACGCATCAAAACGATCTGATCGCGGGTAACGGGTGGCGCGGGTAATATAGACAGACCACTGGCTAGCATGTCCCAAATGACGAAGGGCACAGGTAGCAGCGCGCGCCGCCGACCGCGATGCCGCAGTACTTGTTGCAGAATCTCGCGGTAGGTGCGCACTTCGGCACCGCCAAGCTCGTATGTTTTCCCGACGCTAGCAGCATCCCTAAGGCAAGCAGCCACCGCCACTGCCACATCCTCTACGTAGACGGGCTGCAGGCGAGTCTGGCCGGTCCCAAACAGAGGAACCACCGGTAACAGGCGGCTAATCCAGTCCAGTGCGTTCAGAAATGCATCCTGCGGGCCGAACAACACACTGGGTCGGATAATCGTCGCACCAACAAAAGCTTTCTTTACCCGCAACTCGCCTTGCGCGCGAGCGCGAATATACGGTGACGCAGAGGTGGGAGCGGCGCCGATCCCAGAGATATGGATCAGCCGCCCCAGGCCGTGGTGTTTTGCCTGGCGGGCCACGTGTAGGGCTCCCTGGACGTGGACGGCATCGAACGTTTCCTCGCCTTGCTCCACGTACAACCCGACAACATTGACTGCCGCCTGGGCGCCGGCGATCGCAGCCCCCACAGCGGCTTCGTCGCGTACGTCCGCTTGGACCTGTTCGACGTCGTCAGCCCGTTCGGCGGCAGGATATCTGACAGCGATGCGTACTCGCGCATGTGCCTTGACTAGTTGCCTGACGATCGTGCGCCCGAGAAAGCCCGTCCCTCCAAAGACAGTTACCCCCTCCCTTGCCATCGGCATTCCTCCGCAAGCGGTGTGCACGCTTGCTCGTGCATTAGTGTGACCCGTGTCTACGCATTCACCCTTCAGCCGAGAAGGAGTCTGGCAATATCTTGCCAATGGTCACGAAATCGACAACAAAGATTGTTTGAATAGCAATCTCCGGCCAACATGAGCGATGACGCCTCGCAATCAGCTTAAGCGTTCACTCGCCAGTGCACGCAGATTGGATTCGCATATTAGCCGAAAAACCAGGCGCCAATCAGTCCCATAGCAACCAACATGCCGAATGCAAGTGTGAGCACTGCCGCGATTCCACGCTGATCGGGCGAGAGCGGTGAGTATATTGTTGCCAGACGCCCAGCGAGCGCCATTGGGAAACCAGCCACCCATAGATCCTTAACTGCTTGCGGGCCCGCTCGCTCCATGACACCTTGCACTTGCCCCATTGCTCGTGACACCGGACCAATAAGTGTTTGACTTTCTGCTTGATCCGGCTTTCTTCCAGCCACCACACTTTCCAGAGCCTGCCGCAAGGCTTTCTTGTCACTGGCCCACAGAGACCGGAAGACAATGATCCCGTCGTCGTTCGCCAAGAAGGCGGAATTCGGTTTCGGGTCCAGTGCGCGATGCAAGTTGCCTTCAATATTGTCAGTTGCGACCGTCCACGGGATCTTGTAGAACTGCTTTAGCGCCTCTGCGTGGTTGAGCTTTGCTTTCATTGTCTCAGGTTGAGGAAAGTGCTCTCCAGGATGCGCTTCTCGGACATTGAGCATGATGAAGTCGACCCGGTCACCAAATTCGGTATGGAGCTGCAGCAAAAATGGCATGGCACTCGCGGTCATGGGGCATGTCATAGATCCGAATATCAACAGAAGGGGCTTGTCTGCCGGCAAGTCCTGCTTGCCTAAGCTATCACCGTCTGTCGTGACAAGCGCAAATGCTGGTAGCGCGTCACCTGGACGGGCTGCCTCTTTTCGAAATCGTAGGTCGCGGAAGAGGAGGCTCGTCGTAAACCTGTCATAGCGGTATTGTCTGCCAACAGGAGATGCAAGCTCATTCGAGTTTCCAGCGCTCATGACCTGTCTCAAATATCGATAACCACGCCGGTCTTCGGCCGCGGGCAGCAGATTAGCACCGACCCCGGATCTGGTATGTCAGCCGGTTCGATCGTGTATTCCACTTCCCCTTCCAGGAGCCTGCTCATACAGGTGTGGCAGATTCCGGACCGGCAACTATAGTCGGGGTGTAGGCCGTTCGACTCGGCCAGTTCCAGAATGCTCTCCACCGAAGCATCCCAGGTAGCCGTGACACCTGTACGTGCGAAGGTCACCTGCTGCCCCTCAGCGCTCAACGCAGCAACCTCGGCAGTCGGCCCGGTCGTTTCCTCAAGAACAGTCGCAGGACCAAAAAACTCGTAGTGGATACGCGACTCGGGAACACCCCAGTCGAGAAGGCCCCGATACAGCGACTTCATGAACGGTGGCGGCCCGCAGAGGTAGAAGTCGTATGCCGCAGGGGGTAGCAAGCCCTGCAGCAGCGGGAGTGTCACATGGCCGGGGCCTTCGTAGTCACGGCCCTCCACGTCATCCGAACGCGGCTCGCTGTAACGGATGTGCACATGGACATTGTCGTGTCCCACCGCCATGCCGCGGACATGTGCGCCCATGGCATGTTCGCCACCGTTGCGGGCCCCGTGGATGAACCACACCGGCCACGCGGAATCCTGTGCAACGATCGCGTTCAACATGCTGATCATTGGCGTGAGACTGACGCCGCCGCTTAGTAGCACTACGGGCGTATCGTCTTGTGGATCGAGCCAGAAATCCCCGCGTGATGCCTGCACACAGAGCTCGGTGCCAGGTACCACGCAGTCGTGGAAGTAATTCGAGCTGAGGTCCGGCGGGAATTCGGGCCGATCAGCAGGTGACAGCTCCCGTTTGATGCTTACCCGATAGTACTCCGCATGCGGGGCGTCGGAGATCGTGTACGTACGCGTCACCGGCCTCGCCTTGTCAGGGATGTCTAGCCGAAAGGTCAGAAACTGGCCCGGTCGGTGCGGCGGTAGCGGTTCCTCGTCTTTGGGTCGCAGATAGAAGGAAGTGATGGTGTCGCTCTCCGGCACTTTGCGATCGACCACGAATGTTCGGTAACCCTCCCAGCCACTCTCGGTCGGCACGGGCTCCGCCTTTTGTAGCATCGTCTTGAACCAAACGCGCCAGGCGCTCCCGAGCCCCCGTGCCGCCAGCATGCGCCGGAGGCTTTCAGGGTCGTTGCTCCTGTGCAGGTAGATCGCGATAAACTCTGCAATGGTTGCCGACCGCGTATCCCGTTCCAGCAACTCGATCGCGTCGCCGGCGCCAATCTCACCCTCCTCCAGCACCCGGAAATAGAACCCGGACCGGCCGCTATCCTGGAAGCGCTTGGGAAAATCCATTTCCTGGTCCATGCGAATAGCGAGCTTGTAGCAGGGAATGCGGGGTTGGGTGACCTGCAGGCGCGAGGCACCCATCCGAAAGACATCACCAACCCGAACGGTGTCTTCGAGAAGACCCTCGACGGTGAGGTTCTCGCCGAACTGTCCGTACGGAAATGCGTCGCGGCCAAGCTCCTTCTCCCAGTAGCGGTAATGCTCAAGCGGATAGGCGTAAACGGCCATATCGTAGCCGCCGTGGACCTTGAGGTCGGCCTGGCCATCCCCGTCGATGTTGAGCCTACCCACCCCCACCCGGCCGCTCACGGGTTCCTTGAAGATACCCGTGCGCACGACCTGGCCGCGGTATTCAATCTCTCGCGGCTCGGAGACGTTGACGGAGACTAACCGCATGGCGGACTGATCCATTTTTCTATATGCTGGTTGACACCGGCGCCAGACCCTATCTTAAATATAGACGAGCGCGCGGCTCGTGGTCCGTCGTGACGCCTTCAGGATGTCGTTAGATTGAGGGAATGACTGAAAACCGGCTAAGATAGCACCGAAGCATACCTCACCCATTCAGCCTGAAATTGCCGTGGGAGGAACATTTCCGGACGAATGGCCAGATCCCCGTGCTGCCCGGTGATAGCTAGCTGCCAGTCCTCTCTTACGCGTGGTTTGATCCGCCTTGTTGTCGGTTTTCCTACCGACACGCCACAGACAAGCCCACCTCACTGGACTGTGCTCCGGCTCTACAACTATCAATCCCTTAAGCCCGAGCTGATGCCACCCAAACGAATGGCAGCTATCCGCTGGTTCTCAGACGTTCAGATAATCCACCTGGAGGTCTCAGATGGGTCGATTGCTGCCCCACGTCTCAGGAATTTGAAAGCCTGCTTTGAGTAATTGAAATCGTCTTAAAAACTCATGGAATAAGCGGCCGCATATGAACGATAGGAAACCTATGAGTCCACTCTCAGTATGAGCATTTCCTACTCAGTGCCACCAGCATGGTCACCGCTCTAGAAGATGGACTCGTTATGCTGACTATATTGCTGACCAAACGCCTGTATATTATCGAGCTTTTTCAGGCCAAGTTGCCTGCTAACTCATTGGTTTTCTTAATAGTCGCACCAACTCAATATCTACTGTATCGCAGGATTTGTTGGCTGATAACTTATTGTTTTTATTAGTATTTGGCGGAGAGGGAGGGATTCGAACCCTCGGTACGCTATTAACGTACACACACTTTCCAGGCGTGCTCCTTCAACCACTCGGACACCTCTCCGGGGGACATCCATGTTGGCGGGACATGACCAAACGGCGCCGGTCTGCCAAGATCCGCACTTCCCTTGCGGCTGCGAGCCCGGAAGAATATACGAAGCCATCCCGGCTTGCAAACCAACCGCTTGTTACACACTCAGATCGGAGCACCGGATCTCCCACATGCAACAGACCAGTCTCGTCGCCGCTGCCGGCACCAGATCCCTCGCCGACCAGGCGGACCCCCATCGGCTCTATGAGCTTTCCGTCCAGTGCCCCGAGGCGGAGGTGGACTTCATCGACAAGAGCTTCCGCCTGCTGCGGGGCCGCAGTGCCCATCTTTTGCGCGAGGACTTCTGCGGCACCGCCTCCGTGTGCTGCGAGTGGGTCAAGCGCCGCAAGGCTAATCGCGCCTTCGGCGTCGATATCGACCGGGAAGTCGTGGACTGGGGGCGACGCCACAATCTCTCAAAGTTGCCCGACGACAGAGTCGGACGCGTCACGCTGCTCGAACAGGACGTACTCGAAGTCGAAACGCGGGCGCCGGATATCATCTCGGCGATGAATTTCAGCTACTGGCTGCTCAAGGACCGCACCTCCATCAAGCGCTATTTCGAGCGCGTGCGCGGGGCCCTGAAGGAGGACGGGATCTTCTTCCTCGACGCCTACGGCGGTTACGACTCCTTCCGGGTCATCACAGAAGAGCGGCAGATCGAGGGAGACGGGGCCGACTTCACCTATGTCTGGGAACAGGAGCAGTACGACCCCATCACCGGCCGTCTGGTCTGCCATATTCATTTCGCGTTTCCCGACGGATCGCGGCAGGAGCGCGCCTTCAGCTACGACTGGCGGCTGTGGACCCTGCCCGAGATCCGCGAGTTGCTGGCAGAGGCCGGTTTCAGCCGCGTGATCTGTTACTGGCAGGGCTGGGATGAGAACGGCGAGCCGGACGGCCTGTTCGTACCCGCTGAGGAAGGGGAGCCGGATGCAGGCTGGATCGCCTACCTAACGGCCGAGAAGTAGCTAACACAGGCGCGCCTAAGGCTGCGCAACAAAAGAGAAAGTCTCACGCGAAGCCGCGAAGGGCGCGAAGAAAACCTACTGGCATGATGAGCGCTAGAGGGACTTAGGCGCTGCTGTACTAGAAGGCAGCCGCTTGGCGGGCGATGACGTAGGTCTTGGCCGACAGCTCCAGGGAGCAGGTCCATTTGTAGGCCCGGTTCAGGGTCTCGCCCCAGGCGTAGATGCCGTGCCCGCGGACCATCGCGATCGACTGCTCCGCGAGTGCGTCGGCCACCGCCTCGGGGGCCAGCTCCAGGTAGTCCGCATAGTCGATGGGCAGCACCGGCACGCGCTCGAAGTAGTACTGCCCCTCGAAATCCACGGGCCGAAAGTCCTGCCCCGCGAAGCTCATTGCCACCGAGTAAGGTCCATGGCTGTGCAGCATTGCCGTGGCCTGCGCCTGCCTCTGGTATACGAGCTGATGCAGCGGCGCATCCAGGGAGGCGTCCTGGGGACAGGGTCCCTCGAGGGGACACAACAGGAGGTCATCGGCTTCGAGCGTATCCGCACAGGCCCCTGTGGGCGTCACCCAAAAGCCATCCCCCACCCGCACCGAGGCATTCCCCGAGTGGGAGTCGTTGTATCCGTAGCGACGCAACCAGCGATAGTGGCGCACCAGATCCTCGCGCAGATCACCGGCTGAAGGGATACAGGTCTCGATGTGGCCAAGTATGAAATCGGCAATGGCCTCCGGGTCCTCCGGGGGCAGCTCCGGCGGATGATCGCCTGGGGGCAGGGAGCGGTCGGTGACTACGGCGACGATGTCCGGGTCGTCCGGGTAGAGCAAGGGCTTGCCCATGATCGTGCGGTGAAGCTCGATCTTGGGATAGGCGGCATGCTTGAAGCCCTCCACCAGAACCAGATCCAGGCTTTCGGGATCGAACCTGGCCAGCATCTCTTCGAGAGACGGATCCTCCCCCTTGTTCCGCATCCGCGCCTGCAGCGCCCAGCGCTCGCTGGAGGCGAGCAGGGTCTGCACGGCGCCTGCCTCGCGGATCTCGTAGCTGTCCTTACCAGGAACATCCAGATCGAAGCTGTGGTGGGCGTGCTTGAGATAGCCGACTCGCAGACCGCGTCTCGTAAGCACCGGCATCAGCTTCTTCAGAAGCGTGGTCTTTCCGGTGCCGCTGGCCGCAACAAGTCCGATGACGGGAATTCGGGACCTGCTCATGCTTGGTTCTCTCCCAGCCTGATCAAGTGCGTTCCGCACACCGGTACGGCCGCATCTTTTGTGAAATAATGCGTGGATACTACCGCGAAAAAACTGACGGAACCTACAGTTCGGAAGCCATGGCGCAGTTCATCTATACCATGAACCGGGTCGGCAAGATCGTGCCGCCCAAGCGGGTCATCCTCCGCGACATCTCCCTCTCCTTTTTCCCCGGCGCCAAGATCGGTGTCCTCGGCCTCAACGGGGCGGGCAAATCCAGCCTGTTGCGCATCATTGCCGGCATCGACACGGAGATCGAAGGCGAGGCCCGTCCGCAACCGGGCATCAACATCGGTTTTCTTCCGCAGGAGCCCGGGCTCGACGAGGCCAAGGACGTGCGCGGCAACGTCGAGGAGGCCCTCGCCCACATCAAAGAGGCGCTCACGCGACTGGACGCGGTCTATGCCGCCTATGCCGACCCGGACGCGGACTTCAACGCCCTCGCCAAAGAGCAGGCGGAGCTCGAGGACCTGATCCAGGCCACCGACGGGCACAACCTGGAGCGCACCCTGGAGGTCGCCGCCGATGCGCTGCGCCTGCCGCCCTGGGACGCGGATGTCACCAAGCTCTCCGGCGGCGAACGACGGCGCGTTGCCCTGTGCCAGCTGCTCCTCTCCAAGCCCGACATGCTGCTGCTCGACGAACCCACCAACCACCTGGACGCGGAATCCGTGGCCTGGCTGGAGCGTTTCCTGCACGAGTACCCGGGGACCGTCGTGGCGGTGACGCATGACCGCTACTTCCTGGACAACGTCGCGGGCTGGATCCTGGAGCTCGACCGCGGCTACGGTATCCCCTGGGAGGGCAATTACTCCTCCTGGCTGGACCAAAAGGAGCAGCGCCTGGAGCTCGAGCAGAAACAGGAGCAGGCCCGGATCCGGAGCATGCAGCACGAGCTCGAGTGGGTACGCTCCAACCCCAAGGGTCGCCACGCCAAGAGCAAGGCACGCCTGGCGCGGTTCGACGAGCTCCAGTCCCAGGAATTCCAGTCCCGCAACGAAACCAACGAGATCTACATCCCGCCGGGCCCGCGCCTCGGAGACCTGGTCATCGAGGCCGAGGGTCTGCGCAAGGCCTACGGCGACAATCTGCTCTACGACAACCTCTCCTTCAACCTCCCGAAGGGCGGTATCGTCGGTATTGTTGGGCCCAACGGCGCCGGAAAGACCACGCTCTTTCGCATCCTCACCGGCCAGGAGCAACCGGACGGCGGCGAGCTTCGCACCGGCGAGACGGTGGACATCGCCTACGTGGATCAAAGCCGCGATTCCCTCGACGGGAGCAAGACCGTCTGGGAGGAGATCTCCGACGAACAGGACAACATCGTGGTCGGCCGCTACGAGATGCCCTCGCGGGCCTATTGCAGCCGCTTCAACTTCAAGGGCTCTGATCAGCAGAAGCGCATCGGCGACCTCTCCGGCGGCGAGCGCAACCGCGTACACCTGGCCAAGCTCCTGAAGAGCGGCGGCAATCTGCTCCTGCTCGACGAACCCACCAACGATCTGGACGTGGAGACGCTGCGCGCCCTCGAAGAGGCCCTGCTCGCCTTCCCCGGCTGCACCGTGGTCATCAGCCACGACCGCTGGTTCCTGGACCGCATCGCCACCCACATCCTCGCCTTCGAGGGCGACTCCCGGGTGACCTGGTTCGAGGGCAACTACGCGGACTACGAGGCGGACCGCCACCGCCGTCTCGGCGACGCGGCGGACCAACCCCACCGCATCAAGTACCGCCGGCTCTCCGGCTAGGGCCCGTGGAGAACCCTCGGGCACATGGCGCGATCAGGCAGCGCCCAACCGCGTGCCGAATGCCCTGTAGATGCAACTCAAGGCCGCGGCACACCTGAGCGAACGTAAGACCCATGAGCGACGTCTCGGCACTCGTTGACCGCGCGGCGGCACTGATCGACCGGCTCGAGGCCCTGCTGCCCACCAGTCCTGCCACGCCCGACTGGGGCGCCGAGGCGTTCCGTTGGCGCAAGCTCGGAGCACGCGGCCATCTGCAGACGCTCGCCCACCCCCACCGCCTGGCGCTGGATGACCTGCTCTGTCTTGAGCGGCAAAAGCGTGAGATTACACGTAACACCCTTCAGTTCCTCGCCGGCAAGAGCGCCAACAATGTCCTCCTGTGGGGCTCCCGCGGCACCGGCAAGTCCTCTCTCATCAAGGCGGTTTTCACCAACCTGCGCAGCCAGGGACTGCGATTGGTCGAGGTGGACAAGGACGACCTCGTCGACCTGCCGGACATCCTGGAGCTGGTCCGCTACCGCCCCGAGCACTTCATCCTCTTCTGCGACGACCTTTCCTTCGAGGCCAGCGAGTCCGGCTACAAGGCGCTGAAGGCCGCGCTCGACGGCTCGATCAGCGCGGCACCGGAGAACCTGCTCATCTACGCCACCTCCAACCGTCGCCACCTGCTGCCGGAGTTTCAGCGCGAGAACCGCGAGGCCCGAAACGTAGATGGAGAGATCCACCAGGGAGAGAGTGTAGAGGAGAAGATCTCCCTCTCCGACCGATTCGGGCTCTGGATCTCCTTCCACCCGTTCAGCCAGGACCAGTACCTGCAGATCGTCCACCACTGGCTGAGGCGGCTCGGGGTGGCGACCAACGACCGCTCGGACATCGACCAGGCGGCCTTGCAGTGGGCTCTTCGCCGTGGGTCGCGCAATGGCCGCACTGCCCGGCAGTTCGCATGCGACTGGGCTGGAGGGTTGGAGTGAGATCGGCAGATTCCTGACAAAACATGAACGCGCGCACAGACTTGGGACTGAGGACCTCGGTGATCGGACTCGCGACCTTACTATCGGTCCCTCTCTGGTCACAGGAGCCGCCGGCAACGGAGCCGATCCAGCCCATCCCCAGCGCCCACGATCAGCATCTCTGCAAAGTCGAGCTGGGAGAACGCCTGTTCAACGATCCCCGACTGTCCGCCGACGACACCGTCAGCTGCGCCCGTTGCCACCGTTTGGGCGAGGGTGGCGCGGACGGACTGCCCCGATCCATTGGGATCAGGGGTGCACAAGGCGTGATCAACTCGCCCACGGTGTTCAACACCCGCTTCAATGTGGCGCAGCTTTGGGACGGACGCGCCCGTACCTTGGAAGAGCAGGTGGACGACCCGTTGCACAACCCGGCGGAGATGGACACCAACTGGCCCGACGTGGTTACGAAGCTGGAGCTGGACCCCAAGTACGCCGCGGACTTTGGAGCGATCTACGAGGAAGGCATTACGCCGGCCACGATCAGGGACGCCATCGCCACGTTCGAACGCTCCTTGACCACGCCGAACTCGCGGTTCGACCGATGGCTCTGGGGTGACGAAGAGGCCCTCAGCGAGCAGGAGAGAGAGGGCTATGACCTGTTCAAGTCTTACGGTTGTGCAGCCTGCCACCAGGGGATGAGCGTTGGGGGAAACATGTTTCAGCGCATGGGCACCTTTGGCGACTATTTCGCCGATCGCGGCGGGGAGATCGAGGATGTGGATCTGGGTCGCCTCAATGTCACCGGCGAAGAAGAGGACCGTTACCATTTCAAGGTCCCGAGCCTGCGGTTGGCGGTGCGCACCCCACCCTATTTTCACGATGGGAACGCCACCACCCTGGAGAACGCCATCGAGATGATGGGGCGATACCAACTGGGGCGTGAGATCCCCGATGAGCATGTCACAGCCATCTCGGCGTTTCTCGAAAGCCTGGTGGGAGAGCACGCACGACTGGAACCATGAAGGCGGGCCGAATCTATTTCATTGCGTACGCCTTGCTGGTCGTCAGCGTCGCTTTCGTCATTTTTCTTTTCCGCTCCCAATCGCTCGACATCGAGCAGCAGAACCGGCGCCTCGAGCTGCTGCTGCAGTTAAAACAGGCAGAGGACAACCTCGACCTGGACGTATTGCGGGCGACCTCTTTCCTCCTTGTGCAATACGACCCGTTCGTGACCACCGTGCAGAAGATGCGCCGGATCAAGGCCCAGTTCGAGTCCCCCGACCTGGATCCGCCTCTAGGGAGAGAACCTGACCTACCCGGCGGCGTAGCGCCCTATCTCGCTGTCCTCGAGCAAAAGTTCGCTCTGCTGGAGCACCTGAAATCCAAAGCCGCTCTGGTGCGCAACGGTCTGCATTTCCTGCCGCTGGCCGAACGGGAGCTAACCGCCCTCAACCACGAGCTCGGCGATCAGATATCGCGTTTGCTCAATGAGCTCTATAGCTACAACCTCCTGCCAAGCGAGCTGGATGCTCCGAGCATCGAGAGGCGCATCGACGAAATCGAGGCCTTCGCCGAGGTGAGCCTGCCCGAGCGGTCAGTCTTCGACGACGCCATCTTCCACACACGGGCGAACCTCAAGCTCATGAGCGAGATGGCGGAGCTTCGCGAGCGCTACATGTCGGTCCCGAGCACCCCGCGTTTCAACGAAGTCTACAAGGCCCTCACGGATTTCTACGCCCGAGAGAGCGACCGTTGGGGTCGCCTCAACCTGATCTTGCTGGCAGCCACGCTCCTCCTTTTTGTTGCCCTGGGTCTGGCGTTGCGGGATCTCTACGCGACCCGTATCCGGGCGGAGCGAGCCTGGAGGCAGTTGCGTGATGCGGTGGAGAGTCTCTCCGAGGCATTCGCACTGTTCGCTTCCGACGGTCGCCTGGTGCTGCACAACCGGAAATATGTGGAGTTCTATCCCTGGTTGGCGGAATCGCTACACCCGGGCGTAATGCTGGAAGACATCCGGCATCGCAACGTTGAGGCCGGCGCATTCGTGAGTCCCATCAGTGCGGGTGAAGACGGGCCCGTCTGCCGATCGGATCAACCGAACGAGGACGGCCGCTCCCATATGGAGCAACTGACGGACGGACGCTGGTTCCTGGCCAGCGACACCTTTACCTCTGCCGGAGAACTGGTGTGCGTGCGGGTGGACGTCACCGAGACAAAACGCAGGGAGCTCGAGCTACGCAAGCTGGACCGGGCGCTGGAGCAGAGCCCGTCCACCATAATCATCACGGACACCGACGGCAACATCGAGTACGTCAATCCCAAATTCGAGGCGGCTACGGGGTACAGCGCGGCGGAGGTCCTGCAACGGAATCCACGGCTGCTCAAGTCGGGAGACAAATCGCCGGAAGAGTACAAGGAACTATGGAACACGATCTTGTCCGGAGAGGTATGGCGTGGGCAGTTCCACAATCGGCACAAGGACGGGTCGATCTACTGGGAGGCGGCCTCGATTTCGCCCGTACGCGACGCAGCAGGGAAGATCACCCACTTCATCGCCGTCAAGGAGGACATCACCGCCCGCAAGCGGACGGAAAACCAGCTGCGTATGAACGCCATAGTCTTCGACAGGACCATCGAAGGAATCATGGTCACGGACGCCAACAACCACATCAAGACCGTCAATCCCGCCTTTACCCGCATCACGGGCTATGAGGCGGCAGAGGTGATCGGGCGCAATCCCAGCATCCTCAGCTCCGGTCGGCACGACCAAGCCTTCTACGACGCGATGTGGGACAGCCTGCGGAGCAAGGGCTACTGGAACGGTGAAATCTGGAATCGACGCAAGGACGGCAGCGTCTATCCGCAATGGCTGTCGCTCACCGCTATCAGCAACACAGCAGAAGAGGTCCGGGAGTACGTCGCAGTCTTCACCGACATCACGCGCCGAAAACAGGACGAGGAGAAGATTCTCCACCAGGCCAATTTTGACCCGCTCACCGGCCTGCCCAACCGCTCCCTGCTCAAGGATCGCCTGCACCATGCGCTGGCGAGCGCGCGTCAGGAGGGCTGGTCGGCGGCTCTGTTGTTCGTCGATCTGGAGAGGTTCAAGTGGGTCAACGATACGCTTGGCCACGCGGTGGGTGACGAGCTACTGCAGCAGGTGGCCGAGCGGCTGGGCTCTTGTGTGCGCGAGGTAGACACCTTGGCCCGCTTCGGCGGAGACGAGTTCGTCGTCTTGCTGGAGGACGTACGAACGGCGGACGACGCCGCGGAGGTAGCCAAGAAACTCATTGCCGCCATCGAGCCGCCATTCGACCTGGCGTCACGGGAGATATTCATGGGGGCAAGCATTGGCGTGACCCTCTATCCAGAAGACTCCACAGACGCCAATACCCTTCTGCGCAACGCGGACATGGCCATGTATCGAGCCAAGCAAGCCGGACACAACAATTACGCTTTCTTCACCCGGGAGATGAACGAACAAGTCCACCAGCGCATGGCACTGGAGCGCGACCTGCGCCAGGCCATAGAGCAAGAACAGCTTGCCGTCAATTACCAACCCATCGTCGACATTTCCACCGGCGAGATCGTGGCGGTCGAGGCACTGCTTTGCTGGCGCCATCCGAAGTACGGCCTAGTGGCGCCGGACCGCTTCATTCCACTGGCAGAGGAAACGGGGCTGATCAGCTCGATCGGCCGCTGGGTCTTGCTGACCGCCTGCTCCCAAGTCAGCGCCTGGCGAACCGAGGGACTGCGGCTCGGAATCAGCGTCAATCTCTCCAGCCGCCAGCTACCGCTCGGGCTGTCGACCGCCCAGGTGGGGGAGGTCCTGGAACGGACGGGATTGCCGCCCGGCGCCCTGACCCTGGAGATCACCGAAGGTCTTATGCTCGAAGGCTCCGAATCGACGCACCGCTGGATGGACGAGATCAAGGCCCTCGGTGTCGGTCTGGCGGTGGACGACTTCGGCACCGGCTACTCGTCCCTGGGTTATCTCAAACGCTTCCCCATGGACTCGATCAAGATCGACCGTTCCTTCATGGTGGGTGTGCCGGAGGATCCCGGCGATGCCTCTCTGGTCGAGGCCATCGTCGCCATGGCGCGCAGCCTGGAGCTGGAGGTCGTGGCGGAGGGCGTTGAGCGACGGGAGCATCTTAGCTTCCTGAAGCGGCTCGGATGTAGCCGCGCCCAGGGCAATTTGTTCAGTCAACCCGTTGACGCGCAAAGCATACCCCGCCTGGCTCGCCGGGTTCTACTCCCCAGCGCAGCTCCGGCACCCGAAGACCTAGCATCCGCGTGATGGAGCAGTTACACCAGCTTTGCTAATATCCTTACGATGTGACTACAACAACGAACGCGCGGGGCCTGATCCCATCTCAGGCAAGCGCCGAGGAGGTTCAGTGAGAACGATCAAAGAGTTGCTCGATGAAAAAGGCCACGAGGTGTCTTCCATTGGACCCGACGACCTGGTTTACGACGCGCTAGAGTTGATGGCCGAGCAAAAGATCGGCGCCCTCATCGTCCTGGAGAACGGCAAGCCCGTCGGGCTCGTCTCGGAGCGGGATTACGCGCGGAACGTGGCGCTCGAGGGGCGCTCGTCACGGAACACGCCGGTCAAGGACATCATGACGGCACGCGTTGTCTGTGCTGCACCGGATCAATCCGTGGAGGAGTGTATGGCCGTGATGACGGAAAAACGTGTCCGCCACCTACCCGTCATCGAAAGCGGCCAGTTGGTAGGACTGGTTTCTATTGGTGATTTGGTCAAGTCCATCATATCCGAGCAGCAGTTCATCATCGAGCAGCTGGAGCACTACATCTCTGGGTAATCAGGCGTGCCTTGACGCCTAAGGAGGCATTGATGGAAGTGATTAGCGTCGAAACTCGGCCGAACCGTAGGTCGGGTTAGCAAAGCGTAACCCGACATGCCCGGGAGGAGTCGGGTTGCGGCGCGCACGAGGTTCGTCACAATAGTTCAGTACCTTACGAGCGCGCCGAACCCGACCTACGGCTTCGATCGGCCTTGATCGTTCCGGCTCAGGAATAGCGCTAATCACCTTGATGGATCCCGCCTGTCCCGAGTGCCCGGGGCGGCGCCTTCCGTTTGAGAAGTAGCGGATGGGTGGCTGATGATGCCTATCATCGTTGTGAAGGGGCGCCATGCCCACGCGCTATGGCGACTCAATTCCGGCAAGTACATCGTCGATATCTTCCCGTCGAGGTAGAGCGCGTTCGGACATTGGAGCGCGTCCTTGAAGAACGACGCGAAATCATAGAAGTTGACGGGCATGTTGGAGATCGCAAAAACCACCCTGCCTTCCCTGTCGGCGCCCACGCCGTTGCGAATATGCTTGCTGTGGTATCCCTTGATGAAGCGTGGATGGACGTTTCCCTCGGTCACCAGCATCGGTCCGGACTGGACGGCATTGAGGACTTTCCGATTCGGCTTGTACTTCTCCGTATCGACGACGCCCGCGCCTTTTTCCGTGACGTAAAAGACGCCGTTGGGCTTGAGGAAGAAGTTTCCGCCTCCACGCCCCTTGTTCAGCTGAAAGTAGCGTCTGCCGTTCTCGATGTAGAGCCCCAGCGGAGTGAACTGCTTCGAGTAGATCCCCCCGTTGACCGCAAACACAAGCTCTCCTCCCTGCTCTTCCACATCCGCTTTCAACGCTTGAATGCTTGAATAGGGCGTGTCGTCCTGTCTCTTCCAAAAGAACTGCAAGTGCTGCTCTTCTCCCTTGTCCAGGCGATAGACATCGAATCCGATCCCCTGATGCTCGACGGAGAAAGCCGATGCCGCTGTTACGGTTTCAACGGAAAGACAAAGAAGAAAAAGGAATGCCAGACGTCGATGGCGGATCATGAATCGGGAAGGAGCATCCACCCGCGCTGGGCGCCACAAAAGAGGACGCAATGCACCAAACGGGCGAAGCCGGAAGGCTGCGCCCGTCTTGTGCAGGGAGCTTGAAAGTCTGAGGGGGCTCTTTGGTCCCACCGTCGAGCGACCGGCTACCCCATCTTGGGGTAATCCGCGATCCCCGGATTTCCGGTCACGTTCTTGAGCACAGGCGTGTTGAGCTTGTCGATCTTGACCGTCTTCACGTCACGCAGGTACTTGGCAACGGTCTCCCAGATCGGCTCGCCGGGTGACTGGGAGCCGACCGTGGCCCAGCCGGCAACGGTATAGCTCTTGTCGGCCTCGACCTTGGTGCCGTCATCCAGGGTCATCTCGGTGATGCGTTTACCGATGGTCTCGGTCGGGTCACAAACATAGTCCAGACCGCCGAGACGCACCATATCACCACCCTGCTGGACGTAGGGGTCCGGATTGAACAGGTTGTCGCAGACGTCTTCGAGAATGGCCTTGATCTCGCTGCCCTTCATCTCCCGGCGGTAGGTCTCCGGGTACGTGATGCAGGTCTGGTCCATCACGTTGTCCATGGTGATCGTCTGGCCGGGCAAGACGCTTGTGCCCCACCGGAAGCCCGGGGAGAGGCTGACCTGCGCATCGTTGACCTTGCGCAGGGCATCGCAGATGACCTGGTCGAAGGTGCCGTTGAAGTTCCCTCGCCGGAAAAGGGTTTCCTGGGCGGTGGCAAGCTTCTCCTCCAGCTTGTCCTTGTGCGGGGCGCGGACATCGGCGATGTACTTCGCCATCTCCGCATTGGGCTCCAGGAGGTTGGAGAAGACCGGCAGCAGACGGTAGCGGAAGTCACGCAGCTTTCCGTCCTTCACGTCCAGGTCCATGACCCCAAGGAACTTCCCGTTGGAGCCGGCGTTGGTGACCAGGGTCTTACCACCCGCGTTGTCGACAAGAGTGGGGGCCGGAATGCCGTCGTGGGTATGGCCGCCAAAGATGACATCGATGCCGGTGACGCGCGAAGCCATCTTGAGGTCCACGTCCATACCATTGTGGGAGAGGACAACAACGAGCTCCGGCTTCTCTTCCTCTCGCACCTGATCGACGATCTCCTGCATGCGCTCATCCTGGATGCCGAAGGTCCAATCCGGGATGAAACGTTGCGGGTTGGCAATGGGAGTGTAGGGAAAGGCCTGGCCGATCACGGCGACCTTCACACCCCCGACCTCCTTGATGGTGTACGGCTTGAAGGCGAGGCCATCGTCCTCGTCGAAACCGCCGAAATCGGCGAACCTGTAGTCGAACAGGGCCTCCTCGCGGACCGACACGTTCTGGGCAACGAACTCGCCCTTGAACTCCCCGACGTTCTTGATGACCTCCTCGTCCAGATAGGTGAACTCCCAGTGGCCGGTCATGACGTCCACACCGAGGAGGTTGCAGGCGCCGACCATATCCTGGCCGCGGGTCCAGTAGGCGGTGCCTGAGCCCTGCCAGGTGTCGCCGCCGTCGAGGAGGAGGCTGTTGCCGTCACCGCGCTCGGACCGGATCCGGTCAACCAGTGTCTTCAGGTGCGCAAAGCCGCCGACCATTCCGAACTTCTGGGCGGCCTCGTCGAAGTTGAGGTAGGTAAAGGCATGGGCCTCTATACCGCCGGGCTCGACACCGAAGTGCTTGAGCAGGTTCTTACCCACCAGGTGAGGCGCCTTGCCGAGCGCCCCCCCGATGCCGAGATTGACGTTGGGCTCGCGGAAATAGACCGGGTTGAGCTGGGCATGGGTATCGGTAAAGTGCAGCAGGGTGACGTTGCCGAACTTCGGCACCTCATAGAGATCCCCGGGCTGCCGTGCCGCGGCGAAGACGGACGAGGGCAGCATGCCGGCCGCACCCGCCATGCCGAGTAGCTTGATGAACTCACGTCGGGAAATGGTCATTGCGCTCTGGTCCTCTGTAGGTGGGATCTGCAGCGAAAGCCTGGGCACGGTTCCGCCTTTGTGGTCGTTCAGGCTCAGTAGTATGCCCGTTACCCCTGCCGCCGGCCATACGAGGAAACGACGCCGGATCTTGGGGTTTTCCCTAGCCAGATCGTTGCCGATTGCGGCACGGCGCGGAATTGCTTAGCCTGAGACGATGGCAACTTCCGGTGTCAGCAGGTTTCTACTCGCCCTCGTTCTATGCATCGCTGTGGGGGGGACCACGGCCGAGACCGCTCCGGTTCGCGATATCCGTATCGGCGTGCTCAGCCACCGGGGCGACGCGGTGACCACTCGGAAGTGGACCCCCACTGCGCGTTACCTGAGCGACGCCCTTCCCGGCTATCGCTTCCATATCGAGCCCCTGGACTTTGCCGAGGTGGACCCTGCTGTGGCCGACGGCCGAGTCGACTTCGTGCTGGTCAATCCCGGGATCTATGTGAACCTGGAGGTCCGCCACCGGGTCTCGCGCATCGCCACCATGAGCAACCGATTGGGTGACGTACAGCTCAACGTCTTCGGTGGCGTCATCTTCACGCGTGCCGACCGCGAGAACATCCAGACCCTGCAGGACCTGCGCGGCCGCTCCTTCATGGCGGTGGACCGCACCTCCCTGGGCGGCTTTGAAATGGCCTGGGGTGAGCTCGCCGCCGACGACATCGACCCCTACCGGGACTTCTCCCATCTGAGCTTCGGAGGCATCCACGACGCAGTGGTGCTGGCGGTCCTTCGGGGCGATGTCGACGCCGGCACGGTGCGTACGGACATCTTGGAGCGCATGGCCGCTGCGGGGTCCATCGAGATCGGCGATTTCCGCATCCTCAACCCCCTCGTGGACCCCGACTTTCCTTTCGTGCGCAGCACCCCCCTCTACCCGGAGTGGCCTTTCAGCAAGGTCCGCCACACCCCCAACGCCCTCGCCCAGCAGGTCGCCATCGCCCTGATGCAGATGCCCGCCGATCACGCCGCCGCCGGAGCTGGGGAGTACGCCGGTTGGACCATTCCTCTGGATTATCAGCCGGTGCATCGGCTGCTGGAGGACCTGGGCCTGCCCCCCTACGACCAAGTAGGAAGCTTCACCCTTGGCGACGCCATCCAACGCTACTGGTTCGGCCTGCTGCTGGGGGCGGCCTCGCTGCTTGTGATGGCTTTCCTCACCACCTGGGTGATGCGCCTGAACCAGAGCCTGACCCGCGCCAAGGCGCGGCTGGAGCAGCGGCAGGAGCTGATACTCAACTCGGTAGCCGAGGGCATCTCCGGGGTCGACCTTCAGGGCCGCACGACCTTTGTCAACGAGCCCATGGAGAAGATCACCGGCTGGCAGGCGGACGAGCTCATCGGGCACAACCAGCATGAGATTCTGCACCACACGCGAGCCGACGGCAGCCCGCACCCGGCCGATGCGTGCCCGGTCTACGCCACCTTTCGCGACAACCTGCCGCGCTACGTCGACGATGACGTCTTCTGGCGCAAGGACGGCACCAGTTTTCCCGTGGAATACAGCTCCACCCCCATCCGCGACGAGCGCGGCGAGACCGTAGGCAGCGTCGTGGTCTTCCGCGACGTCACCGAGCGCAAGCTGGCGGCCGAGAAGATCCGCCACCACCAGGTCGAGCTGGCCCACGTCGCCCGCCTGAGCACCCTGGGTGAGATGGCCTCCGGTATCGCCCATGAGCTCAACCAGCCACTGACCGCCATCAATACGAACGCGCGGGCCTGCATTCGCATGCTCGAATCCGGCCGCTCCACCCAGGAGTACTGCAGCGACGTCATGGAGAAGATCGCCGCCCAAGCGGAGCGCGCGGGCGAGGTCATCCGCCACATCCGCCACTTCGTGCGCAAGGAGGAGCCGGAGCTGCGCCCGGCCCGCCTGAGCGGGATGCTGGACACGGTGATCGGGCTGCTGCGCCCCGACGCTCAACGGGCCAGCGTGACCCTGGAGCTGGACCTGTCGGAGGACGCCGAATGGGTGCTCGCCCAGGAGATCCAGATCGAGCAGGTCATTCTCAACCTGGCACGCAACGCCATCGAGGCCATGGCCGATACGCCATCCGGGCAACGCCGCTTGAGCCTTCGCTCCCGCCGGCTCGACAGTGGACAGGTCCAGATCCAGGTGTCGGATACCGGCCCCGGTCTCAGCGAGGAGGTGGCCGAAAGGATCTTCGAGCCCTTCGTCACCACAAAGATCCAAGGCCTGGGACTCGGGCTTTCCATCAGCAACGGCATCGTTGAGACCCACGGAGGACAGCTGTCCGTCGAATCCGGGTCGGGAACGGGCGCGACCTTCCACTTCACCCTGCCCGTGAGCGGACCGGCGGAGAATGCCTGACGCCCTCAGGGAACCTTCGCTGCCTGCCCCAGATCAACGCAACCGCGCAAAAAAAGTCTACATAAGACTCGCCCGGCCCCGTCGACTCGTACACTGAATGTATAGAGGGTTGGGCTCCTCAAGCGGAAACCAAGCGCCTGCGGGAGGGGCCCATTCATAAAGGATCTCATGAAGGACGAAGGAAAGATGTACAGATCGAAGTATGGTCGCGACACACTCACGCCCATCGGGCTCTTAGCCTGGATACTCTGGGCGATTTCCCTACCGATACAAGCAGGCATTGAACCCTGGACACCGGTCGGTCCGGAGGGCGGGGTTCTGCCTCTAATCGACACGAGCCCCGCGGACGCCGATGTACTCTTCGCGGCGGTAGCCGGGGGCGTCGTCTTTCGAACTACCGACTACGGAAAACACTGGCAGTTACAATCATCGCCGGTGGCTTCGGACGAGGCCTACGGCTTGGCCCGGCTCATCGCGGATCCGACCAACTCGCAGGGCGTCTACCTGGCGACAAGCCGGCGGCTGCTGCGCAGCGCAGACGGCGGCGCGCAATGGCAAGCGCTCCTGCCCACGCTGACGATTCCTTATCTCGACCTGTCGGAGTTTGCCGTCGACCCAACGGACAGCCGGGTTCTCTATCTCAGCGGGATATTCCAGGACAAGGAGCATCCCGACGGCTACCCGGGTATTCTCAAGAGCACCGACGGCGGCACTAGCTGGTCTTGGCTCAGCGAGGGGCTCGATGCCGAGGTGCTCACCATCGATCCGAGAAACGGGGACCGGATGTTCGCGGCCGGCGTATCGTGGGGCGCCGACACAGTGCTGCAGGGCATTTTCCGGTCGACGGACCGTGGTCGGAGCTGGACCCAGATCGTCGACGTCTCCCCAGTCTACATTATTGACGACCACGGAGTTCGCTCCATCGCAATCGATACCAAGTCACCGACCACCCTCTTCGCGACGGTCGGCTTTCACTTGTACAAAAGCACGGACGACGGCGAGACCTGGACCCGCTTGAGCACGGACAGCCCCTCGGACGAGGACAACAAACCCTATATCGTCCAGCTCGTGCGCACGGCGCTCTCCGACCCGGGGGCGGTCTATGTGCTCGGGGCCGCGAACTACGGCTCCGGCCTGCTGCGCAGCGAGGACGGCGGGGAGACCTGGCGGTACCTCTACGATGTCAGGGGCCGCCCCATAGATCAGCAGGCAGTGGCGTTCTCGATCGACCCAAAGGACGCCCGGCGCATCGCCATCGGCAGTCTGGACGGCAGTCTTGTCACGCAGGACGGGGGCACCAGCTGGAGCCATTCGCGCAGCGGAATCCGCGCCCAGGTCGCGGGCGCGCACGCCCTCTATCCGCAGGACTCGGCACTGCAATATCTCACGGTCATTGGTCTGAACCTCACCAGGATGTACAGGTCCGCGGATCACGGACGGACCTGGCTCATCCGCCCCATGGGTGGAGAGGTCTACGCACCCGACCGAATCCTCGTGGATACGCAGGATCCCGACCTTCTCTTCGGGACCCAGTGGGACAGCGTCTTCCGCAGCACCGACGGCGGCGAGACCGCCGAGATCCTGGTGGAGAACTTCCTCCCCGTGGAGTCGCAATGGGATACGCCCGAGCCTTGGCCGGAGGAGCTTGAGCTTAGGGCGCTTGCGGCGACCCCCCACGACGGCGGGAGACTCTATGCAGGCGGTGGCGGCGGCGTTCTCGCGAGCGCCGACGGCGGCGACACCTGGTACCCGGCCAATGCCGGCATGGACGGCTACTCCCGAATCGTCTCCCTGGCCGCCGATCCCCTCGATCCCCTCCTGCTCTATGCCGGCAACGACCTGCATCCGGACGACCCGTCCCCTATCGGCCTGTTCAGAAGCCGGGATGGCGGGGATAGCTGGCAGGCCACCGGGGAGATCGCGGGCGTGCCCCTTCAGGGGACCATCAGCCACCTCTCCATCGACCGGTTCAACCCGGCGCTGCTGTACGCCAAATCTGACCCTCACGGGGTGATCAGGAGCTGGGACCAGGGTGAGCATTGGGAGGTGCTGGGGAGCGCCCCCGCCGGGCCCAAGGCCCTCAGCGTCGACCCCCACAATCCACGCAGGCTCTATGTGGCGGCGAAGGAAGGTGTCTTCGCCTCGGTAGACGCCGGCACGATTTGGCATCCGCTCGATGCGGGGTATTGGATGCTCGGTGCCGTTTCGGTCGCACAGGACACGGGCCTGGTCTATGCCACCGGTTCCAATGGCCTGGTCCGTCTGGCCAATGCCCTCCGCGTAGCGGCGGGCGATATCGACGGTGACGGGCGGGACGAGTTCGCCCTGGCCTCCCTACAGACCAACGGCAGCATTCCGCAGATCGAATACTTCGACGACGATGGCCGGCTGCTGCGCACCCTGGTGCTTGAGCAGAGCGCCATGCGCTTCGACCTCGCCGCGGGCGATTTCGACGGGAACGGCCGTGCGGATTGGGCCCTGGCCATGATCGACGGCGACGGCAATCTCGCAGTCGCCCTCTATGACGGAGACGGCTCGCTCATCGGCGGGGGCAGCGGTGGACGGTGCACGGCGGTCTCGGTGCGCAGCGCGCAACTGGATGCCGATCCCGAGGATGAGTACCTCGTGGGACTCATTCAGAGCGACCGGCGAGCCGCCGCCATCGCGTTCAACCCCGATGGAACCCGGCTCGGCAAGCTGCTCACAGAGGCGGGCTTTCAGGCCGAGGCCGACGTCGTGGACTTCGACGGCGACCCCACCAGCATCGAGGTTGTGCTCGCCTACCGAGCCTTGGACAGTACCCTGCGGACCGAGGTTTTCGATGCTGCTGGAAATCGGCTCGGCGTCGGGTCTGGCGGGCAGTGCACGGACGTCAAGCTGACAGTGGCGCACCCGGCCGAGGGAGCCGGCGGCGACTACGCCGTCTCCCTGATCCAATCCGACGGCAGCCTGGGGGCCATCGCCTTCTCTGCTCAGGGAAGCCGTCACTGGAAGGGCGTCGGCGGGGCGACCTTCGCGCCGCAACTCGCAGCAGGGCATTTCTTGGCGACCGCGCCCTATCAGGGGGTGGTGGTGTCACTGATCCAGGCCGATGGCAGACCGGCGGCGATCTTTCTCGGCGAAGGCGGTATCCGGCTGGCCAAGGGTGTTGCAGCGGCGCCGGGTCTGGTTGCCGACGTTGCAACCGGCGACCTCGACGGCAATGGCGTCAGCGAGGCGATCGTTGGTTACCTCGATACGGATGGAAACACCCGCTGGAGCGTCTTTACGGAGAACGGCTCTGAGATCCGCAGCCGGTGACCGGCTGGACCGTCAAGGCCTTTAGTTCAGGGGCGTGCAGAGAAACTCGGCCAAGAATCCGCTCGCCTCGGCCAGGTTCTGATTTGCCTGCTCCGACGCCGGGGTTCCGAGCTTGAACTGGTAGCCGCGAATCGCGAGCAGCCAGGTCGGCGGCGGCTTGGCCGCCGAGATCTGCTCCAACACTCGGAGGACCGCCCCGGGACTCATCGCATGGGTCGTGTAGGTCCCGTCCTGCTCAGGCTCCACAGGTCGGAACGAAAAGGGAGCCGGCCCTGAGGCGCTTGCATCGACGAAGACGACACGCTCCCTGCCCTGCAGATCCAGCGCATGCTCGACCTGTAGCTGGAAGTCGGTGAGCAGGTCGATCTGCCCGAGCTCGCCGGCCCGTTGGCGTTGCTCAAGGCGTTCAAGGAGGAGCGGGCCGAGGGCATCGTCGCCCCGGGAGGGGTTGCCGTAGGCGAAGACTAAGATAGGGCGTGGCGCATTCGGCATTCAGATCCGACTCTTGATCCGGCAACAACTGGCATACCCACCTCGACGCTCCCTCCTGCCAAAGATGCCCGCCTAATGGTCGATCTGGCCCGTCGCGCGTTTGTACATACGATCAACGACATCGCCGGCCGCATCCACGAGCTCGATCTCCAGCGGCATCTTACCCACCGCGTGGGTCGCGCAAGACAGGCAGGGATCGTAGGCGCGAATGGCGACCTCGATCTGGTTGAGCAGTGGCTCGGTGAGCTCGCGGCCGTCCAGATACTCGCTGGCCACCTCGCGGATGGACTCGTTCATCGCCCGGTTATTGTTGGTCGTGGAGACAATGAGATTGGCCTTACGGACGAGTCCGTCCGCGTCGATCTCATAGTGGTGAAAGAGAGTCCCGCGCGGCGCCTCCAAGACACCGATTCCTTTGGAACGCATCTCGCCCCGGACCTGGAGATCGGTTCCCTGGATATCGGGGTCGTGGAGTAGATCCTTGATCGCCTCGGCACAGTGGAGCAGCTCGATGAGGCGCGACCAGTGTGTCGCAAGGGCCGAGTGCAGCGGCCTGCCCTCGCCCGCCGCCATGAAATCGTGTCGCTCCTGCTCGGCCAGCGGGGTGTCGAAACGGTCGCAGTTGTTTACCCGCGCCAGTGGCCCTACCCGATACCATCCGCGCTCGGGTCCGAGCTTCGCGATGAAGGGGAACTTCATGTAGCTCCAGGGCTTGATCTCTTCTTTGATGTGCTGTTCGTAGTCGCGATAGTCCACCTGATCGAAGATCGTGTTGCCATTGGGGTCTCGGGCGCGCAGGCCGCCGTGGTAGATCTCAAAGGCACCGTCATCCCGGATCATGCCCAGCGTATTGGCGTCCACGTTGGCGAAGCTGTAATGGTAATCGGCGTTCTGCATGAAGATGCGCTTCATGAGCTGGATCGCCTCCTCGCTCCACTGAATCATCTTGTCGATGTCCTTGAGCAGATACTCGCGCTCGTCGCCGGTCACGGACTTGTTGACCCCTCCCGGGATGGCGCCCGTGCCGTGGATACGCTTACCGGCCGTGACCCGGATGACCTCCTGTCCATACTTGCGCAACAGTACGCCCCGCTTGGCAATCTCAGGGTGATCCTGGATCACACCGACGATGTTGCGGTGGCGGACCTCGTCATCGAAGCCGAACAGCAGATCCGGCGAGGAAAGATGAAAGAAATGCAGCGCGTGGGACTGGAACGTCTGCCCGTAGTGCATGAGGCGACGCACCTTCACCGCCGTCGGGGTAAGCTCATCGACACCCACGAGCTGATCCGTTGCCTTGGCCGCCGCCAAATGATGGCTGACCGGGCAGATGCCGCACAGGCGCTGCACCAGCACCGGCAGCTCCCAATAGGGCCGCCCCTGGATGAATTTCTCGAAGCCGCGGAACTCCACCACATGCAGCCTCGCCTGACGGATGTGGTTGTCCTCGTCCTGGAGCAAGGTGACCTTGCCGTGACCCTCCACCCGGGTGACGGGCTCGATGACCACCCGTTTTAGGCCTTCCGGGTTGGCTGCGGTCTCAAGTTGGCTGGACATGGTCTTTACCTTTAGACACGAGATGGTGGAATCGAGTAGGCGAACGATTGTTGAGCAAGCCGGACAACACAGCGACCGCGCACAACTTCCACCCTACCATTTTCTCAAATCGAAAAGTGCGGCAGGCGCTCCGCGATCAATCGTAGTGAATTTGGGTGTAAGGGAAGCCGATGGGCCTCCCCTCGATGAGCTCCGTGAGAAAGGTCCAGATCGTGTCCCCCGTCGGAGGGCAACCGGGTAGAAAGTAATCGATCTTCACCACCTCGTGGATGGGATGGACCTTGTTGAGCAACAGCGGGATCTCCGGATCGTCCGGGATACCCGGGTTATAGACTCCGACCCCATCGACGTAGGCCTCTTCCAGGCACTCCCGGAGCTCGAACTGGTTGCGCATGGCCGGGATGCCGCCGTTGACGGCGCAGGCGCCGATGGCCACCAGCACCTTGCAGTGCTTGCGGAAGTCCCGCAGCACCTCGACGTTCTCCGCGTTGGCAACACCGCCCTCGATGATTCCGAGATCACACTCGCCGATCGTCTTGATGTCGGTGATGGGCGTGCGGTCGAACTCCACAAGCTGCACCAGATCCAAGATCCGCTCGTCAATGTCCAAGAGGGACATGTGACAACCGAAGCAGCCGGCGAGTGATGCGGTCGCAACCTTGATCTTCTCCGCCATGGCTCAGCCCTCCTGCTCGTTGGCGGCGACGTCGCCCACCAGGCTGATGGGCTCACGGTCGTAGAGGCGGTCTCCGATCGGTACCTCGTACCCCTTGTGCTTGGGGAGGATGGCGCCCACGGGGCAGACCTGGGCCGCCTTGTCTCTAGCCGCGAAACTGCTGTCCCCCAGCTTCCCCGTGGGGGAGTCGACGACCAGGTGGCTTTGCAGTCCCCGACCGCTGATCGCGAAGACCCGCTTGTCGTCCACGTCTCGGCTGGCACGCACGCAGAGCTCACAGAGAATGCAGCGATTGAAATCGATGATAAAGTCCGGGTGGGAGGCGTCCAGCTCGCGCTGCGGAAAAAAGTGGGTGAAGTGCGGGGCCAGCATGCCCGTGTAATAGGCCACGGCCTGAAGCTGGCAGGCGCCGCTCTTCTCGCAGCCAGGGCAGACATGGTTACCCTCCACGAACAACATCTGCAGGAGGGCCCGGCGCGTGCCCTGGATCTCCTCCGAGCTGTTGTCGACCTCCATGCCGTCCGCCGCGTGCGCGGTGCAGGCAGAGACCTGCCGCCCGTTGACTCCCACAACACACACACGACAGCTACCGTGGGGGGTGAATTCCGGGTTGTGGCACAGGTGGGGGATGTACTCTCCGGCGGCCAGGGCCGCGTCCATGATGGTCTGGCCCTGGGTGAAGGGGATTTCCTTCCCGTCGAGCTGGAACCTTTTCTGGATGTCCGTGTTCACGCGTCCACCTCCAAATGCGCCCCGGCGTCGTCCCGCCCCGTGATGGCCCGCGCCTCGGACAAGGCGGCGTCTAGGTCGAAAGAGGGCGTGTATTCCGAGGTACGAAGCCTGCGCTGGTAGATCTCGGGGAACTTGTCCAGGGTATCGAGCACATGATTCGGCGCCGTCGTCCCGAGGCCACAATGGCTGGCCGATTTCATCACACCGCCGATATGGCGCATCTCGCCCAGGTCGTACGCGGAGGCTTGGCCGGCCGCCACCTTCTCCACGAGATTCCTGAGTAGACCCCCGCCGACGCGGCAGGGCGTACAAAACCCGCAACTCTCGTGCACGAAGAAGTGCGCGAAGTTGCGCACCATGTCCAGCATGTCCCGGTTGTGGTCGAAGACCATGAAGGAACCGGCGGTGATCACGTCCTCGAATGCAAGGATGCGGTCGAATTCCCGAGGACCCAGTGTGGTTCCTGCCGCGCCCGATATCTGCACCGCTTGCGTGTGCTCGGCCCCGCAGTCCGCTAGGACCTGGTCCACCGGCGTACCGCAGGGGTACTCGTAGATGCCCGGCCGAGCCACGTCACCGCTCACGCTGAGAATCTTGCTTCCGGGCGAATGGTCGGTGCCCGCACCACGAAACCAGTCGCCGCCCCATTCGAGGATCCGCGCGGCGGCGAGCAGAGTCTCCACATTGTTCACCACCGTCGGCTGGCCCAGGTAGCCGCTGGTGACGGGAAACGGCGGACGCTTGCGCGGGATGCCACGCTTGCCCTCGAGGGACTCGATCAGCGCCGATTCCTCACCACAGATGTAGGCCCCGGCGCCGAGGTGGATCTCGATGTCGAAGTCGAAGCCCTCCGCGCCCAGGATGCCCGTGCCGAGCAGCCCGTTCGCTCGCCGTCTGGCCAGGACGGACTCGAGGTGATCGAGCATGTAGCGGTACTCGCCGCGCAGGTAGAGGAACCCCTTTCCGGCACCGATGATTCCGGCACAGATGGTCATGCCCTCGAACACCAGGTCCGCATACGAATTCAGCAACACCCGGTCCTTGAAGGTGCCGGGCTCGCCTTCGTCCGCGTTGCAGACCACGTAGCGCTCGTTGCCGTCTGCTCCGCGGCAGAACTTCCACTTCAATGCCGTCGTGAAGCCTGCGCCGCCGCGTCCCCGCAGGCCCGATCGCTCGATCTCCGCCAGGGCGGCGTCCGGTCCCTTCTCCACGAGCGCATGCAATCCGACCCCACCGGTGCTCGAACTGCTCAATAAGGGACCGGGCTGGACGACATTGTCTTCTACGACGAAAAACTCTCCAGGCCAGTGCTCCAGCGGTGTATCCGCTTCGACCAGATCGGCGATCCGGTCCACGCGACGCGCATCCAGATTCGTGACGCTGATGCCGTTCACAAGGATCGCAGGTGCCTGATCGCACATGCCGGTGCAGGAAGTGAGATCCACCGTCACCCGCCCGTCGGCGCGGGTTTCACTCGGCGCGACCCCCAGCCGCTCGCACAGCAGCTTCATCAAGCGCCGGTTTCCGAGCATGCGGTCGGTAATGTTGTCGCTGAACAGGATGTCGAAATCGCCACGGGACCTCTCGTGCAGAAAGGCATAGAAGTCGATAGCGGCCCGCACTTGGGAGTGTGTGACCCCAAGGTCGCCGACCAGGAGTCGGACGGCTACGTCGGGAACAAAGGAGTACCGGTGTTGAACCGCGATGAGGTGTTGGAGGAGGTGCTCCGGATTCCTGCCGCGCTGCTGCAGCGACTCAGCGACGAACCCGGCCACCTGATCGGTCGATGGAACAGACATCAGGGATGGCCTCGTGCCTTCGTGGAGGGTGCAATGATATCACCCCACCGAAAAAAAACAGCACGTAGGGCTCAAAAACAGAACCAACTTCGCAAATTCTTACCTCGATGTTTCTGTTGTTATTTTCACATATTCTTATCTATGCAAAACCATCCGTTCTTCAATCCCTAGCCAAGCCCACTTGAAACCCGGACGATCGCCTATACTTTACATAACACGGGCGCTCGACGAGGCCCGTAGCAACGCGGTTCGTTAAGAACGCACCCTGTCAATATTGCTCGTTTGGAGGATATGACCATGACGACTATCGACTTCACGCCCCTGTTCCGCTCCGCAATCGGCTTCGATCGGCTGGCCTCCGCCCTGGAGTCCGCCTACCGCTCCGAGGCCGGCGGCTATCCGCCCTACAACATCGAGGTGACCGGCCAAGACAACTACTGCATCTCCATGGCGGTCGCCGGGTTCGCTGAGAAGGATCTGGACATCCATGTCAAGGAGAGCATCCTGACCGTGTCCGGCTCTCGCAAGGAGGAGGAGAAGGACAAGGATCGCCGTTTCCTCTACCGCGGAATCGCCACCCGCAACTTCGAACGCCAGTTCCAGCTGGCCGACTACGTGAAGGTGGTGGACGCGCGACTCGAGGATGGCCTGCTTCACGTCGACTTGGTACGCGAGATCCCGGAGGCCATGAAGCCTCGCCAGATCGAGATCCGTACCGAGGGCGGCCATTACATCGAGGGTAAGGCTGAGAAAGCCGCCTAAACGCGGAACCAGAGGCCGGGCGCAAGCCCGGCCTTTTTCGCGTCTGGGCTTCGCCTCTTGTGCGAACCTGGACGCGCTCGCCATAGGGACAGGGCTCGGCCTTCCTGTCGCATTAGGATTCACGGAACAAACCGTAGCTTGGAGCGTCTTGATAACGGGGTGCGCGACGGTTTGCGCACCAATCGCCTATCACGTATCGTCACGCCCATAGAGCGGTTGTGGATGGGCACGACGAGGCACGGATTGGATCTGCGCCCGCAACTGCCGTTACTCCCAAGACAGAACATGACGCGACACCCGCCCCTTCGATTCCCGGCCCTATGCGTTCTTCTTCTCGCATTCGGTCTTCCGGGTCAGGCGGATGCTAGCTTGCCGGCCGCCGTGGATGGTGAGCCTTTGCCCAGTCTGGCCCCGATGCTGGAGCGCACAACCCCGGCCGTGGTGAATATCTCCACCGTCACCCAGATCGAAGCGAAAGATCATCCCTTGCTCAGCGACCCCTTCTTCCGCTTCTTTTTCGACGTTCCCCGCGAGCGGAGGGGCCGGGAGAACCAAAGCCTCGGGTCCGGGGTGATCATGGAGGCGAACGAGGGCTTGGTGCTGACCAACCATCACGTGGTCCACAAAGCGGACGAGATCGAGGTGAGGCTCCATGACGGGCGCGAGCTGAGGGCCGAGCTCGTGGGCTCGGATTCCGAAACGGACATCGCGGTTCTGCGCATCCCGGCCGAGGGTCTTACGGCCGTCGAAATGGCGGACTCCGAGAGTCTGCGCGTCGGTGACTTCGTGGTCGCCATCGGCAGTCCGTTCGGGCTCAGCCAGACAGTCACCTCAGGCATCGTCAGCGCCCTGGGCCGCAGTGGGCTGGGTATCGAGGGCTTCGAGAACTTCATCCAGACCGACGCCTCCATCAACCCGGGCAACTCCGGCGGTCCGTTGGTTGACCTGCGCGGACGACTCGTGGGAATCAACACCGCTATCCTGGCACCCGGCGGCGGCAACATCGGCATCGGGTTTGCGATACCCGTGAACATGGTCCGCACCGTCGTGGAGCAGATCATGGAGCACGGCGAGGTGCGCCGTGGGCTCTTCGGTCTCAGCGCCCAGAACCTGACGCCTGAGCTCGCTCTGGCACTTAAGGTCGACGCACGCCAGGGCGCGGTAATCTCCAGCATCGAGCCCGGTTCCGCCGCGGCCGAGGCGGGCCTCAAGCCCGGTGACGTGATCACACAGGTCAACGGTCGGGCTGTGAAGCGGGCGGCGGATCTGCGAAATCGGATTGGCCTGATGCGCGTGGGTACCGAGGTGGAGCTCGACCTAATCCGCGACGGCGAGCCCAGGATCCTCCGCGGAAAGGTGGCCGACCCTTATGAAGGGTTCGTCGACGGCGCAGGCATTTCCGCGAGCCTCGCCGGTGCCCTGCTGGGCGACCTCGCGAAGGACTCTGCGCGAGGACGTCTGCTGGCGGTGGCTGTGGGTCCCGTCCGGAAAGACAGCCCTGCGTGGACCGCGGGCCTCAGGGATGGCGACCTGCTGTTGGAGGTCAACCGCGAACGCGTGCGCAACCTGCAGGAGTTACGCTCCGTGATGAGGGGGTCCCGTGGACTGTTCAGCGTGAGGATCCAGCGCGGTAGCCGGCTCATCGTGCTCTCTCGGCGCTAATCGGCGTGTCGCTCGAAGCCGTGCCTTCGCCCTGTTCGGTACCCCTCGCTTCCCCGCGGGATCGAAGCCCCGGGGTCGTGAAACCGATCCTTCCCGGCGAGCAGGTAGCGTTGGGAATGGCGGAACATACTCTGGTGATATCGTTTGCGGCGTTCTGATCCGGCAGACCGGAAAACCCCCGCGCATCGGGAGCGATGCGTCCCTCTCCAAGGCTCCCGACGTCAACCGCAGAAGCAAGCGCTGGCTTGGTCGTTCCCGCAATTCGTTTCCAAGCGCGCCCCCTGAGCACCAGGTTTGCACCTCGGCGACCGTTTTTTCCCCGTTCAGCCTTCGTTCAGCGAGCGGCGCGTAGTATGGATCCCGAAGGCAGGCAATACGCCGAGATCGAACAGGAAAGGTCACCATGCGCAAGAAGACAGCGATCGTGGGCTTGGTGCTCACCCTTACAGCGGCGTCCGTGCTCACCGCCCCCCAGGCCGAAGCGGGGGGACGCGGCTACGAGCGAGGCGCAGGGTACGGCCATGTGGAGCGCAGTCATGACCACCACTACTATCAGGGCCGTCACGATCGACGGGGCGATTGGAGCCACCACGATCGGCACGGCTATCGAAGCCACCACGACCGGCACGGCCATCTGAGCTATCGTGACCGCCATGGCTATCGCGAGTATCAGGATCGACACGGCTATTGGAGCCACCATAATCGGCACGGTCATCGCACCCATCACCGCCACTACGGAGAGCGGATATGACCACGACGATGACAGCTCGACCGCTAGGTCCGTCCGCTGGCGCTATTAGGTCTGAGCACTCTCGGGGCCAAGGACGACCCAGCAGGCTCGGCTCATGCCGTCAAAGCGGATTCGGAGAAGACAGGAGACTCACAATGGCAAGATACCTTGGCGCATTGTCCCTGGCACTGCTGGTGATCACAAGCTACGGCTGCACCGATCGGTACACCACTCGTGCCGCCGTGGGAAGCGGTGCAGGGGGTGCTCTCGGTGCCTACGTCGGTTCCGAGGTCGGCGGCCAAACCGGTGCCGTCATCGGCGGTGGGCTGGGTGCAGCCGCCGGGTCGGCTCTTGCCACCGAGAGCTACCGCAGACGCTATGACGACAGACGTTACTATCGTCGTCGTTACTACTGAGTGGAGTTACCCCGCTTCAGTGGAATCGTCATCAAGGGATTGATGCCTGAACGCATTACCGACTGCGAGCCGACGCTGGGGGGATTCGCCCAACGCCTCGGCATCCCTGCGAGTCGTTCTCCGCGCTGCGCTGGTTCACTGGACCAACGGTCGCGGCTCACCCCTCCTCGTCGAGATAGCCCTCCTTTAACAGATACAGCAGGACCTCCTGGGCGGCCTCGGTGGGCGAAAGCACGCTGGTGTCGATACTCAACTCGGGCCTGGCCGGTACCTCGTAGGGGTCGCTGATCCCGGTGAACTCCGGAATGATGCCCTTGCGCGCCTTGGCATAGAGTCCCTTGCGATCGCGGGCCTCACAGACCTCCAGCGGGGTCGATACATGGACCTCGATGAAGGCTCCGTGTTGTTCGATGAGGTCGCGCACCGCGCGCCGCGTCTCCCGATAGGGGGCGATGGGGGCACAGATCGCAACACCGCCATTCTTGGTGATTTCGCTCGCAACGAAGCCGATGCGTCGGATGTTCAGGTCCCGGTGGGCCTTGGAGAAGCCGAGCTCACTGGAAAGATTCTGGCGTACGATGTCCCCGTCCAAGAGCGAGACGGGCCGACCCCCGGCCTCGATCAGCTTGGCGAAGATGATGTTTGCCAGGGTGGATTTGCCAGAACCGGACAGCCCCGTAAAGAACAGCGTTATACCCTGGCGACTGTGCGGCGGGCAGACCTTGCGCAGCTGCTCAAGTACCTCCGGATAGCTGAACCACTCGGGTATCTCCCGGTTCTGAATGAGCAGGGTCTTGAGCTCGCCCTTACCGATGGCCAGGCTCTCCAACGCCCCGGAAAGGATCTCGGTATCGGGCAGGAAGGTACGGCGGGTCGGGACGTAGCGGTATTCGGGCTGCTCGATGATCTCGATGCCGATCTCGTCTGCAAACCCCTTCACAAACTCCTGCGCCTCGTACTTGGCGTAGGGCTCCTCGCCGCCGTTCCGAGGCGGTGACGCGTGGTCCGGGCCGATCAGAAAATGGGTGCAACCGAAGTTACGGTTGATGATCGCGTGCCAGAGCGCCTCCCTCGGACCGGCCATGCGCATTGCAAGCGGAAGCAGAGACAGGGCGGTCATCCCGTGGGGGAGATGACGCTGAATGGCCTTGTAGCAGTGCACACGCGCATAGTGATGGAGGTCCCCCGGCTTCGTCTCGCCTACTGCGGGGTGGATGAGGACATGGGCCTGGTACCGCTTCGCCGCTTCGATGATCAGCTGGCGGTGGAGCTTGTGCATGGCGTCGGTCGAGTGGAATGCGATCACGCGCCGCCACCCCATCTTGCGGAACAGGTGGCGCAATTCTTCCGGCGTATCCCAGAGGTTTTCGAACTCGTGATGTGCCGGAAGCTGAATCCCCTCCAGCCTGCCCGCCACGTAGTGGGATTTCACCCGCTCCATGAGGTAGCGCACGCCCGGGTGGCCCGGTGACGCAATACCGTAGACCTGGTCGGCCTCACGCCCTTTGTCCGCCTGCCACACCTCCTTCACCCTGAGCGCGGCGGGCATGAAGCCCTCGGGGTCCCGCAGTGCGATCTTCTGCCCCGGCTCCAGCTTCCCGGCAAAGGCGGTGTCGACGTCCAGGACCACAGGCATGGGCCACAGAGAGCCGTCCGGCAGGCGGCACCCCTCGACCACGGAATCATAGGTGGCCCGATCCATGAATCCCCGTAGAGGGGAGAAACCGCCGTTGATCAGCAGCTCGACATCGCAGAGCTGACGCTTCGTCAGGGTCAGGGAGGGGTAGGACAAAGAGGCCTTGCGCAGCTCCTCGGCGCTCTCTTCGTCGACGAGCAGATCGGAGACGGCAAAACCTCCCTCAACAGGCGCGCTGGTTCCCAACATGATCCGATTCCAAAGTAAATCAAACGCAGTAGGCGGATGGACGAACCCCTGTATCGGGCGCGCCGGGCGCCTACTGCGCAAGAGGCGTTACCGCCGAGAACGGCGCCCGATCCCCGTCAATCTTCGCCCGCGATCTCGAACAGGGACTGAAGACGTTCGAGCAGCTCCCGCAACTCGAGGCTCATGATAGCGAATTCGGCGTCGAAGCGGGCCGCCTCATCTTCGACGCCCGGCTCCACTGCGTCTTCGAGAAGCTCGTCGGCAAAGCGCAGCCGTTTGAGCGAGAGGTCCTCCTGCAGCAGAAAGGAAACGCGCTCCTTCCAGTCAAGGGCAACCTTCACCACCTGCTTGCCCGCCCGCAGGTGCGTGGAGATCTCCTCCCCGGCGAGATCCTGACCGCGACACCGCACGACCGCCCGCTCATCCCGGGGATCCCGCAGATCGCACTCATCCCCCAGCTCGATGCCGCCGGGCGTCTCGCCGTCCGTGACCCACTGGGTCATGAGTGCCGCCGCGTCACGCTCCGGACGCGGCGGGTGCACCGGCAACGAGCCCAGCGTCTCTCTCAGAAGCCCGACGAGCTCTTCCGCAGCCTTCTCGCTTGCGGCGTCAACCAGCATCCAGCCGGAAAGCGGGTCCAGGTAAGCACAAATCCGGCGCGAACGGGTGAAGGCCCGCGGCAGCATGTCGAGCAGAACCTCTTCGCGCAGTCGCCTGCGCTCTGCGCGCCCGACACTGAGGCCCTCGCGCTCCTCGAGCTCGGCCACCCGCTCGTCCATCGCCTCGGCCACCACCGAGGAGGGCAGCAACCGCTCCTGGCGCCGCGCGCAGACAAGCAAACGGCCATTCGCCGCATGCAGCAGGGACTGGGCCTGGTTGCCGAGGGGTGGACACCATCCGAGGCTGAAGGTCTCGACCGGGCCGCACGGGCGGAATGGACGCGACCCGAGGCGATCCTCCAATCCCTCCTCATCGATCGCGGACGGGTCCCTCAACCTGTAGATCCGGACATTCTTGAACAAGATTTTCCCCTCGCGTTGTGCAAAGGCCCGGCATTATCCGGAACGCCGGCGGGGTTGCAAGCGCGGAGCGGTTATGGGCTCAAGGAAGCGGGCGCAGACTCAGGTGTTGAAGCCGGAGATTCCGTCCCGGTTATCGTCCAGCGTGCAGCGCTCGAACTCGGCAATGACCTGAGCCCCGAGCAACAGGATCAGGGCCGCGACCTCGAAGCTCAGCAGGACGACCACGGCGCTGGCGAGAGAGCCATAGATGAGGTTTACGAGAGACAGGGTCTTGAAATACCAGACCAGCAGATGGCGGCTGATCTCCCACAGCACCGCGGCGACCAGGCCGCCGACGAGCGCGTGCCTGACCGCGATGCGCCCCAGCGGCATCACCAGATAGAGGGCCGTCAGCAGGAGCACGAGCCCCGCGACCCCCAGAAGGTAGAGAGCGGTCCCCGACAGACCGCGCAGCGCCCATTCGTAGCCGAACAGCCGCACCTGCTCGTCGTCCAGGGTCTCCAGGGCGCCGCTGATCAGGGTGATGAGCAGCAACCCGGTCCCGAT
The DNA here is from genome assembly GCA_034716535.1 of Pseudomonadota bacterium. Classification (GTDB taxonomy): domain Bacteria; phylum Pseudomonadota; class Gammaproteobacteria; order Chromatiales; family Chromatiaceae; genus JAYEJW01. Next base: position 6,969 of record JAYEJW010000614.1, on the reverse strand, counting down.
GAAGGCGATGAAAAGAAACGGGATGAGCGCCGAGACCAGATAGTGGCGTCGATGGATGGCCACCCGATGAAAAAAGATCACCGACATGGCATTCTCAAGCACCGTGAACGCCATTGTGGAGAAGAAGATCAGGACCAGCAGACCCACCCAACCGATCAGGTGACGGTTGGCGAGAAAGCTGCGCAAGTGCTCACTTACCGTATCGGCCACAGCCGGCATGACGAGCCGCAAGTCGCTCTGCACGGTGGTCAACAGCTGGTCCTCCGGGAGGACCTTCGACAACCCGACGAGCAACAGGACGATCAGCGGGATGATCGAGAGCAACATGTAGTAGGCCACTGCCCCCGACAGCAGCAGCCCTTGATTGCGCTTGAAAGCCGCAAGCACTCGCAGCGCGAACCGCCCCGGGCGGCGCAGTATACCCTCAAGGCAGACCTGCGGACTGATCCCCGGAGGAGCCGAAGCGGACCGGCCGGAATCCTGCTCCCTGGAGCCGCCTGCAGAAGGCGATGAGATTGGCGGCGTTTCACTCACCCCAGCGAATTCCCCCGGTCCGCTCCGAGCCGGAGCTCGATCAGGCAGACATCGCCACCGGCCGGCGCCGGCTGCCCCAAGTGCCCGGCCGTGGATCGAAGACACCGGCGCACGGAGTACCGCAGGATGCGCATCTGCCGTCCGCGGTGAGCCCCCAGGCACCGATCTCGTACCAGTCGCGCTCGATCAGGAGCGCTCCGCAATGATGACACCAAGTGCTTCCTCCCGCGCGGTCGTGCACGTTGCCCGTGTAAGCGTAGCGCACCCCGTTGCGTAAGGCGATTTCCCGCGCCCGCGTCAGGGTTGCCGGGGGGGTGCTCGGCACGTCCAGCATCTTCCAGTCGGGATGAAAGGCCGTGAAGTGCATGGGGACGTCCGAGCCCAGGTGCTCCACCACCCAGGCGGTCATGTCCTCAAGCTCCGCATCGGAGTCATTATGTCCCGGAATCAGCAGGGTCGTGAGCTCGATCCAGACATCGGTGTCCCGCTTGAGGTACTCGAGGGTCTCCAGGACCGGCGCCAGGTGGCCGCCACAGATGCGGTGATAGAAGTCGTCCGTGAACGCCTTGAGGTCCACATTGGCGGCGTCCATGGCCGAGAAGAAATCCTCCCGTGCCCCCGCGCTGATATAGCCGGCGGTCACGGCCACGTTCTTTATGCCACGCTCGCGGCACGCCAGCCCGGTATCCCGCGCATACTCGAGGAAGATCACCGGATCGTTGTAGGTATAGGCGACGCTGCGGCACCCCAGCTCATCGGCCTTGAGCGCGATCGCCAGGGGCGAGGCGCTGGCCGCCAGGGTGTCGAGCTCGCGAGACTTGCTCATATCCCAATTCTGGCAAAACTTGCAGGCCAGGTTGCAGCCCGCGGTGCCGAAGGAGAGCACCGGCGTACCCGGCAGGAAGTGGTTGAGGGGCTTTTTCTCGACGGGATCCACGCAGAACCCGCTGGAGCGGCCGTAGCTGGTGAGCACGATCTGGTCATCTTCGCACGCCCGGACAAAGCACAGCCCCTGCTGCCCGGCTTTGAGCTTGCATGCCCGCGGACAGACGTCGCACTGTATACGGCCGTCGTCGAGGCGATGCCAGTAACGCGTGGGGTGATGACTCGGTTGGACTTTCATGCTAGGCCTCTGGGCAGATATTGAGCTGCTACGTTCGTCGTGACATCGATGCTTCATCTAAAATATTAGACAAGCATAAGGATCATGGCGCTCGCACCGTCCGAGTGGGATAGTGGCGCTCAGGCCGTGACCCTTTCCCTCGCCCTCCCGAGGGGCGAGGGAGGAAAGGAGCGCCTGCGGCGTTTTCACGTTGATGCGAAGTCGTGAGAGGCAAGCCCATGGCAACCATTCGTCAACCAGCAGTAGCCGGCATGTTCTATCCTGCCGAACCGGAAGAGCTGCGGCGTACGGTCCTGTCCTTCCTGCACGCAGCGAAGACCCGACTCACCGCCGCCCCGAAGGCCATTGTCGCCCCCCACGCCGGGTATATTTACTCGGGACCGGTGGCGGGCAGCGCCTACGCGCAGCTCTCCGAGCACGCCGACGGCATCTCACGGGTCCTTCTGCTGGGGCCGTCCCACCGGGTCCCGTACCGCGGCCTGGCCTACAGCAGCGCGGCGTCCTTCCAGACGCCCCTGGGGACCGTGCCTGTAGACCAAGGCGCGTTCGAGCGGGTGAAGGACCTGCGCCAGGTACGGGAATACGAGGCGCCCTTCGAAGGCGAGCACTGCCTGGAGGTGCAACTGCCCTTCCTCCAGTTGGTGCTGAAGGATTTTTGCATCGTCCCCTTCCTGGTCGGCGATGCGAGCGCCGAAGAGGTGGCGGACGTCATCGAGCGCCTGTGGGGCGGAACCGAGACCCTGATCGTCATCAGCTCGGACCTCAGCCACTACCTGGACTACGAGAGCGCCAAGGCGATCGATGCCGAGACCAGCCGCGCGATCGAGGCGCTGAACCCCTCCTCCATCAGTCACCACCAGGCCTGTGGCCGCAACCCGTTGAACGGGTTGCTGCGCGAGGCGAAGCGCCACGGTTTGCACGCTAGAACCCTGGACCTGCGCAACTCCGGCGACACGGCCGGGCCGCGTAACCAGGTGGTGGGGTACGGCGCCTATGCATTCGCCTGAGCCGGGCCTGCTCGAGGAGTCCGAGCGCCGTACGCTTCTGGATCTCGCAAGGAGGTCCATCGAGCACGGCCTGACCCACGGCCGTGCGCTCTTGGTGGATCCGTCGCACTACGCGGCCAAGCTGCGGGAGTCCGCGGCCGCGTTCGTCACCCTCGAAGAGGCAGGTCAGCTCCGCGGCTGTATCGGCCACCTGGAGGCCGTCCAACCCCTGGTCGCCGACGTCGCCGAGAACGCCTTCGCGGCGGCCTTTCGCGACCCGCGGTTTCCGCCCCTGCAACGGCCGGAGCTCGCGAGCCTGTGCATCAAGATCTCGGTCCTGACGCCCGCGCATCCCATGGTGTTTGGTTCCGAAGCGGACCTCCTGGGGCAAGTCACGCCGGGCAGGGACGGCCTGATCCTCAAGGAGGCCTCCGCTCGCGGGACCTTTCTGCCTTCGGTGTGGGACACTTTGCCCGAACCGCGCGAGTTTTTGCGTCACCTCAAGATGAAAGCGGGCCTGAGTCCGGACTACTGGTCGGACACCCTCGAGATCTGGCGCTACGGATCCGAGTCCTTTTCGGAGTAGACCGCTGCGCCAGGAGCCGTTTCCCAGGGACACCTCTTCCCTTCATGAATACCCCTCACCAGCACCTCTAAGGGATGGAAAGTGAACGACATTCCGCTCGTCGCCCTGTTCCTCTTCCTATTATTGCTGATCATGCTCTCGGGCTTCTTCTCGGGGTCGGAGACCGCGCTGATGACCCTCAACCGCTACCGCCTGCGGCACAAGGCCGAGAAGGGTCACAGGGGCGCCGTGCTGGCTCGCACGCTGCTCGACCGGCCCGACCGTCTGATCGGGCTGATCCTGCTCGGAAACAACTTCGTCAACATCCTCGCATCCTCGTTGGCGACTATCATCGCACTGCGCATCGGCGGTGAGGGAGCGATCGCCGCGGCCGCCGGGATCCTGACCCTGGTCATCCTGATCTTCGCCGAGGTGGCGCCCAAGACCCTGGCAGCCCTGCACCCGGAGCGTCTCGCCTATCCGGCCTCCTACGTCTACACACCGCTGCTCAAGATCCTTTATCCCATCGTGTGGGCCGTCAACGGGGTGACCAACAGCCTGCTGCAGCTGCTCCGTGTCCGCCCCGAGGAAGGACAAGGCCACGCCCTGAGTCAGGAAGAGCTGCGCACCGTGGTCAGCGAGGCCGGGGCCATGATCCCCGAGCGCAGCCAGAAGATGCTGCTTGCGATCCTCGACCTGGAGAACGCCACGGTGGAGGACATCATGATCCCCCGCAACGAGGTGGAGGGTATCGACATCCAGGACTCGGAAGAGGAGATCGTCACCGCCATAAAGAACGCCGGCTATACACGCCTGCCCCTGTTCGACGGCAGCATCGACAACGTCATCGGCGTGTTCCACGCGCGCAACGCCTTGCATGCACTGCTGGATAGCGGGCTGGGAAAGAAGCATCTCAGAGAGATCAGCCGCAAGCCCTACTACGTCCCCGAGGGCACCCGACTCTACCAGCAGCTTCTCAACTTCCAGCGCGGGAAACGGCGGGTCGGCCTCGTTGTCGACGAGTACGGGGACTTCATGGGGCTGATCACCCTCACCGACCTGCTCGAGGAGATCGTGGGCGAGTTCACCACCGACCCCGCCGACACCATCTCGGAGATCCATCGGGGCGAGGACGGCAGCCTGCTGATCGACTGCGGCATCAACATTCGCGAGCTCAATCGGGCCCTGCGCTGGAGGCTGCCAACAGGGGGGCCGAAGACCCTGAACGGTCTGATTCTCGAGTATATGGAGACGATCCCGGAGCCCGGGACCAGCCTGAAGCTCCACGGCCATCCCCTGGAGATCATACAGACCGCCGAGAGCGCCGTGAAAACGGTCAAGTTTATCGGAAAGGTTCCCCACAAGCTGGTGCGGGAACCGTTGCGCGGAGGTGCGGCGAAGGCGGAACGATGAGGGCGGCTGAGCGGGACGGGACCTCACCGGCCGACCGCGCCTGAGACCGCGGGGCCGGCGGCGATTCCAGATCGACGACGAGCATTGCATTGATCCGTTGTCGGGCCGCGGGCAGCCATGACGCGGATGGTATGCTCAGGCATTGTGGGGTGTCACGCGAAGGCGCGAAGAAGGAGTCGTCAATGAAGGATGTCAGATTTCTTTGGGCGCAGCTGCACTAGATCGCGTCGATCGCCTCCCGCAGGCCGCGCACCTTGATGATCTCCAGTCCCTCGACACCCTCCTTGGGCACGTTTGCCGTCGGGACGATGGCGCGCCGCATGCCGTGCTTTACCGCCTCGCGCAAGCGGTCCGGGCCGTTGGGGACGGGCCGGATCTCCCCCGAGAGGCCTACCTCGCCGAACACCGCCAGGTCCCCGTCAAGGGGCCGGTCACGGTAGCTCGAGAGCACCGCCAGGAGGACGGCCAGGTCCGCGGCCGTCTCGGTGATACGCACGCCCCCAACCACGTTGACGAACACGTCCTGGTCGAACATGGCGACCCCGCCGTGGCGGTGCAGCACCGCCAGCAGCATGGACAGACGGTTCTGCTCCAGGCCCAGCGTCACCCGCCGCGGGTTTGCCAGCGGACTCTCGTCCACCAGGGCCTGAACCTCCACCATCAGCGGACGGGTACCCTCTCGCGTGACCATGACCAGGCTCCCGGGCACCGGCTGCTCGTGTCTCGCCAGAAAGATGGCCGAAGGGTTCTTCACCTCCCGCAGGCCCCTGTCCGTCATGGCGAAGACACCCAGCTCGTTGACCGCACCGAAGCGGTTCTTGACGGAGCGGATCAGCCGGAAGGGACCGCCCGCCTCCCCCTCGAAATAGAGCACCGTGTCCACCATGTGCTCGAGCACGCGCGGCCCCGCCAACGCGCCCTCCTTGGTTACGTGGCCGACCAGGAAGATGGTGGTGTCCGCCTGCTTCGCGTAACGCACCAGCTGCGCCGCGGTCTCACGGACCTGGGAGACGGAGCCGGGGGCGGATGGCAGCAGCTCCGTGAACAGGGTCTGGATCGAGTCCACAACCATCACCCTGGGTCGCTCCGTGACCGCCGCGGTGAGGATGCGCTCGACGCAGGTCTCGGCCAGGAGCTGGATGCCCTCCCCTTCAAACCCCAGGCGCATCGCACGCAGGCTGACCTGCTGGGGCGACTCCTCACCGGTGACGTAAAGCACCGGACGCTGGCCGGCCAGGGAGGCGCTGGCCTGCAACAGAAGCGTGGACTTGCCGATCCCCGGATCACCGCCGATGAGGACGACCGATCCCTGCACGAGACCCCCGCCCAGCACCCGATCAAGCTCGGCAATACCGCTGCAGGTGCGCGAGTAGCTCTCGGGGCTGACACTCGCGAGAGAAACAGCGCCGGGGCCACCGGCAGCGGCCCCCGCGTAGCCCGCGCGCCGCCCGCCGGCAGGCAGCTCCGGAACCTCCTCAATGGCATTCCAGGCCCCACAGTCCGGGCACTGGCCGCTCCACTTCGGAAGCCTTGCCCCACAGGCGTTGCACACAAAGGCTGCGCGGCCCTTCTTGGAGCGCTCCGCCACGGTCTCAGGACGCCCGGGCGGTCAGTGGGGCCGCCGCCAGATGATCCAGCCGCACCCGAGTTGTTATGCGACAGAATAGCTCGTAAGCGATGGTGCCCGCCCCCGCTGCGATCTCGCCCGCCGGCAACCCCTGCCCCCACAGGGTGACCGAATCGCCCAGCGCGGCATCCGGCACCCCGCGCAGATCGATGCTGATCATGTCCATGGACACGCGGCCCACCAGCGGGACGCGGCGCCCGCGGATCACCACCGGTGTCCCCGATGGCGCGTGGCGGGGATAGCCGTCCCCATAGCCAACGGCGACCACGCCCACAGGCATGTCCTCCTCGCAGACGTAGGTGCCGCCATAACCGATGGCATCACCCCGACGCAACGCCCTCACCGCGATGAGCCGGCTTTGCAGGGTCATGACCGGTGTCAGACCGAGCTCGTCCGCAGAGCGGTCGGTCAGCGGGGAGGCGCCGTAGAGCATGATGCCCGGCCGCACCCAGTCGGTGCGGGACAGGGGATGGGCCAGGATACCCGCGGAGTTGCCGATGCTGAGAACGCCGCGACCGCCGCGCACCAGCGCCCTGAGGCGCCTGCACTGCAGGCTGCTGAGGCCGTCCTGCGGGTCGTCGGCATTGGCGAGGTGGGTCATGAGGGCCGGTGGGCCCGCGACCCGGGGGTTTCGGGACAGCCGCGCGATGAATCCCGGCACCGCCTCCGGCAGGAAACCGAGCCGGCGCATTCCCGTATCCACCTTGATCCAGATCCGCAG
>JAYEJW010000613.1:0-5462 GCA_034716535.1 Pseudomonadota bacterium | reverse complement strand
GAACTCCAACTCCCAGACCTCCCCCCTGGCGTCGAGGAGAAAGATCTCATAGACGTAACCGTGGTGCTCTCCCTCATACCGCAGCCCAGCATCGATCAGGGTCCCGGGGTGGATGCGGCGCGCCCGATCGATGAAGTGCTCCAGCGGCATGATGACGCCCGAGTGACGCAGACTTCGGGCCATTCTGGCGTCGTCGCCGACCCCGAGCGCCGCGCCGCTGAAAAGCGCTGATGCGGCGAACAGATGCAGCACGCAAGCTACATTTCGTCTTCTCCAGCCGAGCATAGGGTAACTCCTTTTTCCGTCGGGCAGTGCCCGTCACCGATGGTGAATACACCGAAAGCCGGCCTCCCTGCAACTCCCGCGTCCGCCGGGCTGGACCCGAACCCCAAGGTGTCCGCGGTTAAATCGAATGCATTCGGCAGGATGCTCGCGGCACGTTCATTTTGAGTTCAGCAAAGTCGGCTAACCTTTCCACACCAAACGAGAAGATTCTCCCAGGAGAACCGATTTTAATGACAGCACGACACCTCGCGGGCGCCCGACTCGCGCTTACCACGATAGGGATATTGCTCGGGCTACTCATCATCAGCGGCAGCACGTTCGCCTCGGATTCCGACACCGAGGACGCCGAGGACGCCGAGAAGAAGACCTTGAGTGCGCCGGCCGCGACCGGCAACAGCTACTCGATCCTGGCGCACAATGACCTGGGAATGCATTGCGCCGACTCCGATTACCAGATCTTCAGCATCCTCCCGCCCTACAATGTGGTCAACGCCCAGGTGCTGCGCAAGGGCGGCCGACCGCAGCTCATGTCCCCGGCGGACGGGATTGAGGTCACCTACCAAGCGGTGCAGTCCAATATCGTCGATCCCAACGACGACAACGCCCCGCCATCGGCGATCGACTCGATCAACACCACCTCCGCCAACGCGCCCTTCGCCTTCAAGGGTAACTTCTGGGAGCTGAGCGGCAACGGCCTGGACGCATTCGGATTCCTCGCGTACGACCCCCTGTATCCGCCGGGTGTCTTGGGCATGTTCCCGTTCGAGCTCGACCTGGGACTGCCCGCCCCGGACGTGGAGGAGCTCTACCTCGGCAGCGGCGTCCTGACGGCGGAGCAGTCCGCCATGCCGGGCATATTCGATCCTTACAACGCAAACGACCCGCAGCCGTTCCACGGCTTCGTGGAGGAATTCCCCTTCTTCATCGGGGATCACGACGGAAACGGCGCCCCGGATTTCCCGTTCGGCTATACGGCCGCAAACTTCATGCGCTACACGGCCGAGGGCATACCGATCATGCCGACCGATGATCAGGGCCGCTCGAATACCTACCCCCTGATGCGTATTCAGGCCCACGCTCAAGGCGTGGTCGTGGCGGAGGTCGATGCGGTTCTGCCCGTGGCCTCGGAGGCGGACTGCCAGGGCTGCCATCTGGCGCAAGAGGTCTGCACCGGGCTCGGTCTGGGGATCCCCTGCGACGACATCGCCCACCACTATGATCGCGGGGCGGAGTTCGTCGACGGGGGCAACGTCAACACCTCAGATCCGGCCAATCCGAACTACGTGCCCGGCGATACGGCGGAGCAGATCGCGCTCAATGCGGCCAAGATCAACATCCTGCGCCTGCACGATGCCAAGAACACAACGGCTTTGGACAACGAGCGCAACATCGTCTGTGCCAAGTGCCACTACTCGCCCGCCCTCGACTTGGCACACCTAGGGCCCAACGACGAGAACGGCAAGGAGCAGACCCAGCACATCAGCATGTCCCGTGCGATGCACTCCTTCCACGGCAACCTGCCCACGGACGCCGCGAACGACCCGGACGGCGCCTTCGCGGACCTGTTCCCGACGATGCCGCCCCCGGGCGGCCGGAGCCTGGCGCAGCAGGACCAGATCCTCGAGGAGACCTGCTACAACTGCCATCCCGGCAAACGCACCAAGTGCCTGCGCGGCGCCATGGAGACGGGCGGAATGGTCTGTCAAGACTGCCACGGTCAGAGCACCCAGGTGGGCAACGACTTCAGCGCGTCCTTCCCGACCAACCCCGGCAGCGCCCAATTCGACCAGCGCGTGCCCTGGGCCAACGAGCCCGCCTGCCAATCCTGCCACGTGGGCGACGTGCAGCAGGTCAATCAGCTCAAGAACAGCGGCCAACTGGACGACGCGGTCATCAATGGAGCGGACAAAGGCGGCAACACGGACGACCTGCGCCTGCTCATGGCCTATCCGCTGGCTGCGCACAGCGCGCAGGGCGGCGGCGACGACCTCGACCTCTTCGCGTTCGATTCCTCCCGCTTCGCCTCCAATCTGCCCCTCTACCGGCTCAGCGGCGGCGATGACGGCAGCGACAAGGGCCACGGCGGCCTGAGCTGCGAGGGCTGCCACGGCAGCACCCACGCGATCTGGCCCAACGCCAATCCCTGGGCGAACGACAACAAGACCGCGATGGACCTGCAGGGCCACAGAGGGACCATCATCGAGTGCAGCACCTGCCACGAAGGCGACCTGGGCAACACCCTCGAAGGGCCCCATGGCATGCACTCGGTCGGCGGCACCTCCTTCGTCGACGGCGGACATGAGAAAGTGGCGGAGGATAACGCGGATGCCTGCCGCTCCTGTCACGGCATGAACGGCGAGGGCACCGTGCTCTCCCGCGCGGCCACGGACCGCACATTTACCATCGAGGAATGCGAAGAAGGCACGCTTTGCCCGGGCGGTGAGCAGAAGAACTTCACCGTGAACCTGGAACAAGGCCAGCCCGTCGCTTGCAACCTATGCCATAAAAACGAGCTCTAACGCTCGGCAAAAGACCCCTTGTTGGCTGGCAACCAGCCACGCCCATACCGCTTCGGCCGTGTGGGCTTTTTTTTGCGCGCCGAAAATGCCGGAACCGACAGCTCTGTCCCTGGCGCTCAGCCGCTGAAGCCGTAGAGTGAGGAAGAGGCCCTCGAGCAGCTCGGTCGGGCTGGCGTCCTCACGGAACCACCTACCGCCACGCTCGCCGTGAAAGCCGATTGTCCGGCCGGTGAAGGCTAGAACACCCAGGCAATCAGCAGTGTGATGACCGCGAAGAACGAGAAGAACCCACCGAGCATGAACGGAAGCTCGCCCAGCAGACCGTCGCCGGCGACGAGGGCAAAGAGGATGAAGAGCACGACGGTCACTGCGAAAGACCAGATGGCTGCGGTTTTGAGGCTCACGCCCGGCTCGAAGGCCGCCAAGATCCCCTCCACCAGGCCGCCCCCAAAAAGCGCAAGGATGCCGACCAGCACAACGGCTGCAGCCAGCAGGATCGCGAGAATCTTCAGATCACTGCGGGTACCCTCGCCCATGGCTCACGTCTCCGCGACGGCCTGTCCCTTCACATACTCTCGGATGGCGTTGGGATCGGGCAGTCCGCGCACCACCAGCTCCGGCTCGTCGCCGGAGGTGAAGATCGCGACGTCTCCGGCGCCCATGATGCGCTGGAAGAGGGTCTGGCTGACCTTCACCGTGCGCACCGAGCCCATGCTGATCTCCGTGTACTGCTTGCTCACCAGACCATGGGTCCAGACGATCTCATCGGGCTTGATGACCAGGTGGTCCATTTTGGCGGAGACGTACCAGTAGAGTAAAAGAATGATCGCGCCTCCGGCGAGCGGAATAAGCCCATAGGCAAGAGGGGGGCCGAGCAGGACACTACCGACCGCCGCCAGCGGAACCAGCAGGACCGCCAGCGAGGTACCGAAGGGATTCATGCGGACCATCGATGGATTGGCTTCGTAGAGAATCTCTGACACGTGGGTCTCCTTTACGGCTGGATGCAGGCAACTCGTCATCGGATCGTCTCAGATCCTGAGACGACGGGACCGGAAACAGGCGAAGGATAGTATCAGCATCGGCTCGATCGCGAAATGAGGTGGCCGACATCGCTATAATCGCTACCCATGCGTCTGCTCCATCTCCTGCACACCTCATCCGGTCATATCCGCTCGCGCCTGTTCCGGGACCTCGTACTGCTGGTGCTGTTGACGGTTGGGCTTCTCGTGGCCGTCAACTGGCTCCTCATCGGCGAGCTCAAACGGGAGTTCGCCGCGGCCCAGATCTCCACCGCCACGGCGCTCGTGCGAGACGAGGTCCGCAACCTGCTCGGCCCGGTGGAGCAGCAACTGCTGATCACGCGCGACAGCCTGCAGACAGCGCGCCTCACACCCTCCGATCGGGCCGCACTCGATGAGCGCTTTGTCCCCACGATGCGCCACATGGACCAGATCGCCGGCGCCATCTTCGCGGACGAAACCGGCGCGGAGTACTTCTTACGCCCTGACGGCGGTGACTGGCTCACGCGGTTGCGCTCCCCGGGGGAGCCCGGCAGCGCCACCTGGGCCCGTTGGAGCCCGGAAGGCGCCGAGCTGAAGACCTGGGAAGGGACCCTGGAGTACGACCCACGCCGGCGGCCCTGGTTCACCGGGGCAAAAGACGCCATCGGCGGGCCGGTGAGCTGGAGCGCCCCCTATGTCTTCCACTCACTGAAGATACCGGGGGTCACCGCCTCCGTCGCCTGGAAAGAGGAAGAAACGCTCAGGGTCGCGGCCTTGGACGTGGCCCTTAGCCGCGTGATAGACGCCATCGATCGCCTCTCGCTGAGTCCCGACGGCAGGGGTTTCCTGTTCAGCGGCGACGGGGGCGTCTACGTTCCCGAATGGACGGAGACCGGGGAGGCACCCGACCGGACCAACGGTTTCTTCTCCGCTCACGAGCGCTTAGGCGGTCCCCTGGTCTTCGACGCCGTCGATGCCTGGCGGGACGGGGGACGCCAGGCGGACGAGCTGATCCGCTTCAAGAGCCAGGGACGTGACTGGTGGGGCGGTTTCCTGCCCCTTTCTTCGACTGCCGACGCAGCCTGGGTAGGGGTGGCGCTTCCCGTTCACGAGACCCTTGGCGTCCTGCAGAATCGCTGGCAGATCGTCGCCCTAACCGCGGTGATCATCATGCTCTTCGCGGTCGGGCTCGTGCTCATGCTGATGCGCAAGTATAGCCGCCAGCTGCGCGACCTGCCCAAGCTCTCTATCAACCGAAGGAACCACGAGCAGGACATCTACGATCTGATCGGCAACGGAGAGGACACCCACCTTGAGCTCAAATCCACCATGCGCACAAATCTGCACACCCACAAGCCGGGTAAGGAGATCGAGCTGGCCTGGCTCAAAGGGGTGACGGCGTTCATGAATACGGAGGGCGGAATCCTGCTCATGGGGGTCGCGGATGACGGCACCGTACTGGGGCTCGAGGAGGACAGGTTCGAGAACGAGGACAGGTGCCGCCTGCACTTCAAGAACCTGCTCAACCAGCACCTGGGCCCGGAGTACGCACGCTTCGTGCGCTTCGAGGTCTACGAGCTGGAGGGCAAACAGGTGGGCGCAGTCGAATGCGAGCGGGCGGACGCGCCGGTCTTCCTGCGCAACAAGAGCTCCG
>JAYEJW010000612.1:0-5485 GCA_034716535.1 Pseudomonadota bacterium | reverse complement strand
TTGAGCACCCACCGACCTTCCCCACAATCCACCTCGTCCCATTGGAAGGGGTCCGGATATCGTCCAGGCTACTCACTCGCTGCGACCCGCTGCACCGCTCTCCTGCCGCATAACTAAAACCTTGCCTCTCCCGGTCAATCGCATTGCGTCTCGGATTGGGCGCTGAAGTCTCCGAGGACAGAAGGATTCGGAACTTCCTCACAGGACAGCTTCTCCGCTTGCGGCTACCGCGATATCCTTGCCCATCCCCACAGCGCCGATGCGCTCTGTTAGAATCTAGGCGCTTTTTTTTCTCTAAAGAGGTGGATCGAATGAAGCGATTTTTTATCGGTATTGTGAGTGCGGGTTTGGCCTCAGGAGTCTGGGCCACCGAACAACCACCCGAGCTCAAGGACCAGAAAGACAAGAGCAGTTACGCGGTCGGCTACCAGCTCGGCGAGAATCTGGTTAAGCAGCAGGTTCCGGTCAACGTGGACGCCGTTCTGAGCGGCGTACGCGAAGCACTCGCAGGGCAGTCCTCCCGATTGACCCCCGAGGAGACCAAGGCGGCCCGAGAGGACCTTCGCAACCAGGTACGCGAGGCTCGAGAAAAGAAGCTCAAGGAGCAAGCGGCCAAGAATCTGGAGGCGGGCAAGGCGTTTCTTGAGGAGAACGCAAAGAAAGAAGGCGTCCAAAGCCTCCCCAGCGGGCTTCAGTACAAGGTGATCACCGAAGGCAGCGGACCTTCCCCACAGGCTACCGACACTGTAACCGTGCACTATAGCGGTAAGCTGACGGACGGCATGGAGTTCGACAGCTCGCACCGCCGCAAGAAGCCGGCGAGCTTTCGTGTGAACGGCGTAATCAAGGGTTGGACGGAAGGGTTGCAGTTGATGCAGGAAGGAGCGAAGTGGGAGCTGGTCATTCCACCGGAGCTGGGCTATGGCGAGCGCGGCGCGCCCCCGCGCATCCCGGGGAACAGCGTTCTCGTGTTCGAGGTCGAGCTGCTCTCGGTCAAACCGGCGGATGAGGCCCAGGCGCCGACTCCCAAGGAACCCGAGCCCGAGTCGGCCGCTTCAGGCGAGACCAAGTGACCTGAGTCGGATCACCCGGGACCCGCTGCCCCATTCAGCGGTTCCGATGTTCGGCGAGCACAGCAACAGCGCTTCCCTTGGGAAGCGCTGTTTTTCGTTTCCGTCGCTGAAATTCCCTGAGCGCGAGCTTTCAGCGTTAACCGAGAACCCATCGGTCGGCGACTACCCGATAACACGGGCTGCAGACGTAGCGGTCAATTTTTCACGATATGCAACATCTTCTGTATTGTGAAATCCGCATCAAGGCACTAAGGTTTACTCCAAGCGGCAGCCATCGCTACCGCAAACCACAGAGTTCCAGGCAGGAGAAACCGACCATGAGCGCCGCACCCGAATACGTCCTTCCCGAAATTCCCGAGTTTGCCGCCGGCGTGGATTACTTCGGCGAGCCCTGGCCCCGATTCGAGGTCAACGCCGCCGAACCCCTGATCGGTGAACGGCAGCAGGCGATCGCCGACGCCAAGGATCCCCGCGCCGCCTACCAGGCCCTGCTCGGGGCCGATGCTCTGCGCTACCTCACGCTGCAGGTAACCGGGGCCAAGGGCTCCGGCCACCCCGGAGGCTTCGCCAGCAGCGCAGAGGCCCATTCAGCGCTGATGATGCTAGGCCACACCAACATCGTCACGGAGGTAGGCCATCATGCCCCCGGCTTCTACAGCGCAATGTTCCTGGACAGCTCACTGGAGGCGATGGGCATCCATACCGTTGCCGACATGCGGAAGCGCTTCCGGGAGCGCGAGGGGCTGCTCGGCCACCTCTCCGGTGCCATACCCGGCATCCTGTCGCCCGCCGGCCCCTTAGGGCAGGGCCAGCATTTCGCTATGGCGGGAGCGCTGCTCCACCCGGACAAACTGTTTCCGGTGACCATCGGCGACGGCGGCATGGGCGAGCCTTACCCCCTTTCCGCCATGATGCACTTCCACACGGCCTTCCCGAACGCCACCAATTTCCTGCCGGTGCTGGTCTGGAACGGCTACAGCCAGGAGCACCATGCCATGGTCTCCACCTGGGGCAACGTGCGTATGCTGGACTACTGGCGCGCCCACGGCTTCGAGGAGGTGGTGCTCATCGATGCCAAGGATTTCGACGACAGCGGCCAGGAAGGCCCTTACGTGGACAGCACGCGCTTCTCCTTGGACCGACGCCTCGCGTTCGCCGGGGCTGTTCTGGAGGGCATGGACCGGGCGGCCCGATCCGCCATGAGCGGCACCTTGACGGCCTTCATCATCAAGCAGCTCAAGGGCGCCGGGATGCACACCACGGGCTCCAAGTCTCACAACCTGTACCCGACCGACACCCTGGAGACGCCCCATATCATCGAGGGTCTGAAGCGCCGTGCGCTCCCGCCCCAGGCCTGGGAGATCGTGCGTCAGAACTTCATGCGGGCCGGCGGTGGACCGGCTGTCCGCACAGTGGTTACGGAGCAGGAGATCACGCTTCCGGCACTGGGAGAGCTTCCCATACGGGAGCTCGTCCTCGGCGAGAAACAGGTGCCCTCCACAACCCTGGGCGCCCTGGTGGGTGCAGTCGGTCAGGCGGACCCGCGCTACCTCGTCACCAACGCGGACGGAAACGAAGCGTCCGCCATGAAGAACATCAACGAAGCGCTGGGCATCCGCCACCCGACCACCGACGGTCTCTACAACCAGCGCCCGGACGGCCAGGTCTACGAGCCTCTCAACGAGGACGCCTGTGCGGGCGCGGCGGCGGCCGTTGCCCTCTTCGGTGGACGTTCACTCTGGCTGTCCTACGAGAGCTTCGCCATCAACGGCTGGCCCATCTTCCAAACCGTGACCCAGGCCATGGCGGAGCTGCGCAGGCGCACGCCCTCGGTGATCGCCATGTTCACCGCCGGCGCCCTGGAGCAGGGCCGCAACGGCTGGACCCACCAGCGCCCGGAGATCGAGAATTACGTCGCCGCGCAGATGCGCAACGGGAACGTCTACGGCCTCTTCCCAGTGGACGCGAACATGATTCAGGCCGCCTATGAATGGGCGTTGGCGAGCTCGAACAAGGGCATCGCCATCTTTGCCTCCAAGAGTCCGCTGCCCGTGCGCACGACTGCGGCGCAGGCCCGCGAGGCGATCGAGCGCGGAGCGATCTGCCTCTACGAGAGCGCCGGCGGCGACAAGGGCACCCTGGTCTTCGCCGTTACCGGCGACATGGTCTACCTGCCCGTGTTCGAGGCAAAGGACATGCTGGAGTCCAAGGGCTACCGCGTGCGTATCGTCGGCGTGGTCAACCCCCGCCAGCTGTACCGTCCCCATGACGTCGCTTGGGACACCTGTTCTCAGCCGGACAACGCCTTTATGGACGACGGGGATTTCAACGCCCTTTTCGACGGCGATATGCTCTGCGGCGTGAGCGGCGGACCAGGTGGCCCGCTGGAGCCTGTCATGCTACGGGCCCGCGCTCCGCGGCGCGATCTGATGGTGTGGCGAAGGGGGGAGACCAGCGCCACCCCGGGCGACATCATGGCCTTCAACGGCCTGTCTGCCGACGACATCGCCAAGCGCGTTGCCGCGGCGATGGGCTGAGGCGGAGCGCGTTGCCGAATGCGGCGCCCCCAGGGGCGCCGCTTCCAGAGCTTGATCGGAGACATCCATGTCGGAAACCAAGATCATCGTCCTCGACGACGACCCCACCGGATCCCAGACGGTTCATAGCTGTCTGCTGCTGACCCGATGGGACCCGCAGACCCTGCGGGATGCGCTGGAAGACGAGGCGCCCCTGTTCTTCGTGCTCACGAACACGCGCGGGATGGACGCCGAGCGCGCCGCGGCACTGACCCGGGAGGTCTGCCGCAATCTGCGCACCGCCCTCGATGCCCTGGACCGGGCCGGCCGCTCCATCCAGCCACTGATGGTCAGTCGCTCGGACTCCACCCTGCGCGGCCACTACCCGGTGGAGACCGACGTCATCGCCGAGGAGCTTGGCCCCTTCGATGCACACTTCCTCGTACCGGCCTTCTTCGAGGGCGGGCGGGTGACCGTCGACAGCGTCCACTACATCGAGTCCGACGGCAAGCGCATACCGACCCACGAGACCGAGTTCGCAAGGGACTCGGTGTTCGGCTACGGCACGAGCTTCTTGCCGGACTATGTCGAGGAGAAGACGGGGGGGCGCATCCGGGCGAGCGACGTCGAGCGCTTCCTGTTGCACGAGGTCCGCGGCGACGTTCGCAACCGCCTCTTGGGGCTATCCGATAATCTGTGCTGCGCCGTCGACGCCGCCGAGCAGACCGATCTGGATCGTTTCACGGGCCAGGTGTTGGAGGCGGTGGCGCAAGGCAAGCGCTTCCTGTTCCGCAGCGGCGCAAGCCTCCTGACCTCACTCGCGGCGCTGCCGCCCCAGCCGGTCGCGGCCGGGGACATGAGCGGCTATGTGCGAAGCGATGGCCCCGGGGCCGTAGTCGTGGGCTCCCATGTGCGCAAGACCACCGCCCAGCTCGAGGCCCTGTTGGCCGAGCCGGACGTCCACCCGGTCGAGGTCGACGTAGACCGCGTCCCGACCGATCGAAGCGGGCTTCTCGCCCAGGTGCTGGAGCAGACGCGCGCCGCCCATAGAGAGGGGTTGACGCCCGCCATCTTCACCAGCCGGGTGGAGCGGACCTTTGCCGATCAGGCGGACCGGCTCGACTTCGGCGAGCGGGTGTCGGGCCTCCTGACGGACATCGTACGGGGGCTGCCCCAAGACTTGGGTTTTCTGATCAGCAAGGGCGGGATTACGTCGAACGACGTCCTGAGCGATGGCCTGTCTCTGCGCCAGTCCCGGGTCCTGGGGCAGGTGCTCCCGGGTTGTTCGGTGGTGCGCTGCCCGGACGACCACCCCCGCTACCCCGGGCTACCGGTGGTCATCTTCCCCGGCAATGTCGGTGACGAGGCAGCCCTCGCAACGGCCTTCCGCCGCCTCGCGGGACCGTCTGCGCCCTCCCTTGCCCGGGCGACGGGGTGAGCTCAAATGAGCGCTATTGCCCCCTCGGGCGCATCTGCTCGGGGCGGATCCGCGGCGTGAAATAGACGTCGGCCTCGTCCAGGTCGACGTCTTTGCCTTCATCATCCTCTAACGGCTGGTCGTAATCCTTCCAGCCACGCAATCCCGTCTGGAGCGATACGACGTCCTTGTAGCCCAGCACCTGCATGGAGTGGGCGGCCAGAACGCTCCGGTAGCCGGACCGACAGACCACGACGACCTCGCGCGCTCGCGCCTGAACCAGCTCAGGGACGGTCTCCTCGTAGTCCCACTCACAGGCCGATTCCAGGATGCCCCGCGGGACGTTGATCGAACCGGCGAGGTGCATCGCGTCGAATTCGTCAGGCTCGCGCACGTCCACGACCAGCAGGGTCGGGTTCTCCTGGAGGCGCTCTTCCAGATCCCAGGGCATGATCTCCCGAACGTCCGTAAGACAGCCC
>JAYEJW010000611.1:0-5486 GCA_034716535.1 Pseudomonadota bacterium | reverse complement strand
GTAAAACAGCAGCAGACCGGCAAGAAACACCGCGATCAACCGTTGTCCGGCCAACATGGGCTGTGGCATGTGACCTCCTTGCTGCACCGCATTCTCAAGGGAAGCGCTCAACAAATCAGCGTGCTCCAAGCAGTATAGAGCACGAGGGATGAACGGCCTTCGCTCCGGATCATTCGCCTAATTGTCGCGTATAGCGGTCAACTGCCGTTTCTAGGATCATGGTAGGTTTCGTCCGGAAGTCCAAAGACGAGCCATTCGATGCCTCACCCGAAAGACTGCATCCGCCTGCGCGGCATCCGTCAGAACAACCTCAAGAACCTCGATCTGGACCTGCCCCTCGGCGAGCTGATCGTGGTCACGGGCGTGTCTGGCTCGGGCAAGTCGTCGCTGGCCTTCGACACCGTCTACGCGGAGGGACAGCGTCGCTACGTGGAGACCTTCTCCCCCTACGCGCGCCAGTTCCTCGACCGCATGGACCGGCCGCAGGCCGACCGCATCGAGGGCATTCCGCCCGCCATCGCCATCGACCAGACCAACCCCGTGCGCACGTCCCGCTCCACGGTGGGCACCATGACGGAGCTGAACGACCACTTGAAGCTCCTGTTCGCCCGCGCCGCACGGCTGTACTGCCGGGGCTGCGGGCGCGAGGTCAGGCGCGACACGCCCGAGACCATCTGGGTGGACCTGATCCAGACAAGCGCCGGAGAGGGCCCCCGGGCCTTGGTCACCTTCCAGGTCCCGGTGCCGGAGAGGTTCACCGCCGAGGAGATCAGGCGGCTGCTCGCCCAGCAGGGCTACATCCGGATCCTACGCGAGGACGAGCAGGCCATCGAGGTGATCCAGGACCGCCTGCGCCTGACACCTGGGAACCGGGGCCGGACCCTGGAGGCCCTGGAGGCGGCGCTCGAGCACGGCCACGGACATGCCCGGGTCTACCCACTGGACGAGGACAGGGAGCCCGGCAGGCCCAGGCGCTACTCGACCGATTTGCATTGCCCTGATTGCGATATCGCCTACCGGGACCCCATCCCTAATCTTTTCTCCTTCAACTCCCCGGTCGGCGCCTGCGAGACCTGCCGCGGCTTCGGCCGCACCATCGGTATCGATTGGAGCCTGGTCGTGCCGGACGAGGGCAAGTCGCTGATCGAGGGGGCGATCAAGCCCATCCAGTCCGACAGTTACGCCGAGGTGCAGGAGGACATGATGGGCTTCGCCTACCGACGAGGCATCCCCACGGACGTGCCCTGGCGAGACCTCGCCGAGCAGGACAGGCAATGGGTGCTCGAGGGCGAAGGGGAGTGGGAGGACGGGGTCTGGTACGGAGTACGCCGCTTCTTCGACTGGCTGGAGGGGCGCGCCTACAAGATGCACGTGCGCGTGCTGCTCTCGCGCTACCGCGCCTACGACCAGTGCCCGACCTGCGAGGGTGCGCGCCTGAAGGACGAGGCCCTGGACTGGCGTGTCGGCGGCCCGAAGGGCGCGCAAAGGGCGCTCGGCGGGGCCCGGCGTTTCCGCCACTCCAGGGTGGACATGGATGACGCAGCCTGGGAGGGTTTGCCCGGACTCAACATCCACGACCTGATGCGGCTTCCCGTCGAGCGCTGCCGGGGGTTCTTCGGGGAGCTGGAGCTGCCGGGCGCGATGGACCAGGCCATGGACCTGCTTCTTACGGGCATCCGCTCCCGCCTGCGCTACCTGTGCGAGGTGGGCCTCGGCTACCTGACGCTCGACCGTCAGTCCCGCACCCTCTCCGGCGGTGAGGTCCAGCGTATCAACCTCACCACGGCACTGGGTACCTCCCTCGTCAACACTCTGTTCGTGCTCGACGAGCCCAGCATCGGCCTGCATCCGCGGGACATGGACCGGATCCTGGCCATGCTGCACCGGCTCCGGGACGCAGGGAACTCCCTGCTCGTGGTGGAGCACGATCCCCAGGTGATGCTCGCCGCCGACCGCATCCTGGACATCGGGCCGGGTCCGGGCGAGAACGGCGGCCAGGTCGTATTCGAGGGCCCCCCCGCGGCACTGCTCGGCTCGACCGATTCCCTGACCGGCGACTACCTGGCCGGACGCAGGGCCGTGGCGGAGAGCCGCCAGCCCCAACCGCCCGAGAGGGGCGCGCCGGTGGTCCGGGTCCTGGGGGCCGGCGCCCACAACCTGAAGGGAATCGACGTCGAGATCCCGCTGAACCGGCTGGTCCTGGTCACCGGGGTCTCGGGCTCGGGCAAGTCCACCCTGGTGCAGGAGGTGCTCTTCAACGCGCTGGCCAAGCTCAAGGGCAAGCCCGAGGCACCGCCGGGCGAGCACTCGGGGTTGGAGGGCGATGAGCGGGTCTCGGACGTGATCCTCCTCGACCAGTCCCCGATCGGCAAAACCTCCCGATCGAACCCCGCGAGCTACGTGGGCGCCCTGGATCCCATCCGCAAGCGCTTCGCCGCCGAGCCCCTGGCAAAGGAGCGCGGCTACACCGCGGGCACCTTCAGCTTCAACGCCGGAAACGGGCGGTGCCCCGCCTGCGGGGGCTCCGGATTCGAGCACGTCGAGATGCAGTTTCTCTCCGACGTCTATCTGCGCTGCCCGGACTGTAACGGCAGACGTTACCGCACACCGGTGCTGGACGTGCACATCCATCCCAGGGTCGCGGGACGCGGACGCTCCATCGCCGATATTCTGGACATGACGGTCACGGAGGCCCTGGCCTTCTTCTCCGACAATGGCGACCTGAAGCGGGCACTGGAGCCCCTGCAGGCGGTGGGCCTGGGGTACCTGCGCCTGGGCCAGCCGGTGCCGACCCTGTCCGGCGGCGAGGCCCAGCGCCTGAAGCTCGCCGGCCATCTGGTGAAGGCCCGCAAGCGCCGGCGTAGCGCGGGCGGCATCCTGTTTCTGCTGGATGAGCCCACCACGGGCCTGCACTTCGACGACATCGCCACCCTGCTCCGGGCCTTCCGGCGGCTGCTCAGAGAGGGACACTCCGTCCTGGTGATCGAGCACAACCTGGACCTGATCCACACCGCCGACTGGCTCATCGACCTGGGACCGGAAGGCGGCGACCGCGGCGGCGAGGTCGTCTGCGTGGGCACGCCCGAACAGGTCGCCACGCATCCCACGAGCCACACCGGCAAGGCACTCCGGGAGTATGGGAAGAGACTCGACCGTATCGCCGAAACAGCCCCGGCGCTCCCGGGTCCGCCCGCGTCCTCGGCCCTTGGCCCTCCAGCCATCGAGGTTCGCCATGCAAGAGAGCACAACCTGAAGAACATCGATGTCAGCATCCCCAGGAACCGGCTCACGGTCATCACCGGGGTCTCCGGCAGCGGCAAGAGCACCCTGGCCTTCGACATCCTGTTCGCCGAGGGACAGCGGCGCTATCTGGAATCGCTCAACGCCTACGCCCGCCAGTTCGTCCAACCGGCGGCGCGGGCCGATGTGGACGCCATCTTCGGCATCCCGCCCACGATCGCCATCGAGCAGCGCACCAGCCGGGGCGGGCACAAGAGCACCGTGGGCACCCTGACGGAGGTCCACCATTTCTTGCGCCTGCTGTTCGTCAAGCTCGGCGTCCAGCACTGCCCCGACTGCGAGATCCCCATCCGCCCCCAGACCCGGGAGGCCATCCTGGACCGGGTGATGTCGGAGTTCACGGGCCGCCACATCGCCCTCATGGCACCCATGGTGGTCGCGAGGAAGGGCTATTACACCGAGCTGGCCAACTGGGCCCGGCGCAAGGGCTACTTCGTCCTGCGGGTGGACGGCGAGCCCGTCTCCACGGACCACTGGCCGCGGCTCGACCGTTTCAGGGAGCACAATATCGACCTCCCCGTGGGAGAGATCGAGGTCGCACCCGCCGGGGAGTCGGAGCTCAGGGAGCTTCTCAACCGCGCCCTGGATCACGGCAGGGGACTGATCCGCGCGGTCGAGATCCAGGAGGGCTCCTGGGGCGGGGAGACCGCCTTCTCCACCCGGCGCGCCTGCCCCGGCTGCGGCCGCGCCTTCGAGGAACCGGACCCGCGACTCTTCTCCTACAACTCCAGACACGGCTGGTGCCCGAGCTGCTACGGGACCGGTGTGGTCCTGTCGGGGTTCGACGAAGAGCAGAGCGGCGAGGAAGGCCGGTGGCTGGAGACGAGGGAGCAGGCGGCTCACACTTGCCCGGCCTGCAGCGGCGCGCGGCTCAAACCCGAGGCCCTGGCAGTGCGCTTCCAGGACCGCTCGATCGCCGACTACGCGTCCATGTCGGTGGAGCAGGCGGCGGACACCCTTGGGGATCTGGCCCTGGACGGGCGCGAGACGGCCATCGGCCGTGATCTGTTGCCTGAGGTCCACTCCCGCCTGGACTTCCTGCGCGAGGTCGGGCTCGGCTATCTGAGCCTGGACCGCGCAGCCCCAACCCTGTCCGGCGGCGAGGCCCAACGCATCCGGCTCGCCGCCCAGCTGGGCTCCAACCTGCAGGGGGTCTGCTACGTACTCGACGAGCCGACCATCGGCCTGCACCCGCGGGACAATGCCAAGCTGCTGGACACCCTGGAACGGCTGGAGAAAAAGGGCAACACCATCCTGGTCGTAGAACACGACGAGGAGACCATCCGGCGCGCCGAGCACGTCATCGACCTGGGCCCGGGCGCAGGCGTCCGCGGCGGGCGCATCGTGGCCGAGGGCACGGCCGAGGAGCTGACCCGAAACCCGGCGTCGGTGACGGGCCGCTACCTGGGCCGTCCGCTTGCCCGCTCGCACGCAATCCGCGACCCCGCGCCCGACGGCACCTGGCTCAGGGTAGCGGGTGCCCACCTCAATAACCTGAAGGACCTCGAGCTGCAGCTTCCCCTCGGCCGTCTCCTGTGTGTGACAGGCATCTCCGGCTCGGGGAAATCCACCCTGGTGCGGGACGTGCTGGCCCGAAGTCTGCGCAATCTGCTCGCCGCAGCGGACCGCCGTGGGGGCCGGGTGCGCAAGGCGGACCTCGACGGCTGCAGGGTGCTGACAGGCTGGCGGTCCCTGAGCCGGGTGCTGGAGGTAGACCAGACGCCCATCGGCAAGACCCCGCGCTCCTGCCCGGCCACCTACGTGGGCTTCTGGGATCGAATCCGGCGCCTGTTTGCCGCCACGCCCGAGGCGCGGATGCTCGGCTGGGGACCGGGGCGCTTCTCCTTCAACACCCGGGGCGGGCGCTGCGATGCCTGCGAGGGCCAGGGCGTCCAGCGCATGGAGATGAGCTTCCTGCCGGACGTGAAGATCCCTTGCGATGTCTGCGGGGGAAGCCGCTTCAATGCGGAGACCCGGGAGGTGCGGTACAAGGGGCGGGATATCGGCGAGGTGCTGGGACTGAGCGTCGACGAGGCCATCGAGGTCTTCTCCGCCCATCCCGCCGTGCATCACGCCCTGAAGCTGCTCGGAGACGTCGGTCTGGGCTACCTGACCCTGGGCCAGCAGAGCCCCACCCTCTCGGGCGGCGAGGCGCAGCGCATCAAGCTGGTCACCGAGCTTGCCAA
>JAYEJW010000610.1:0-5496 GCA_034716535.1 Pseudomonadota bacterium | reverse complement strand
ACAGGCAGCAACACCTTTGTCGGACGGCTTGGGGCAGGGATTAATTTTTTCGTCGGGTGATGGTTCCCCTACCGTACATCGTAGTGCGCTGACACTCCCGATCCACGCACGGCTGCCGGAACTACACCGACGAGCTCAAGAACCATTGGGGTTGGGGTGGTTCACGACCCGAGACCTCAAGCGTTGCCGGTTCATGGCCCGCATGACCGCCCTGGTCTACGATTGGTGGAGCCTGTTCGTGCGTCTTGCCGATCCGGACAAGCACACCGAATCGATCACTAGCCGGCCGTTGTTGCTCCATGCACCGGCCAGACTGACCCAACAACGGGCTCGGCCCCTGGCGAGGGCGAGATCGAGATCCACCTCACCGGCGCGCAGATCCGCGTACGCGGTGCCGCCGATCCTGCGCCGCCTGCAGGCTCTCTTGGGCGTGAATGGCCTTGAGCATGCGTGCGACCTCTTTGACCTTGGCGTTGGGTGCGTGGCCTGAACACGTTGCGGTAGAAGTGCACGACACAGCGCTGCCAGCGCGCCTCAGCGTAGTAGTCGGACACCGGACTCCTTCAGACCCAGGCCGGCGTCGGAGATGACCAGCTGCACACCCTGCAGACCCCGTTCCTTCAGATGACGCAGGAAGCCGCTCCAGCCCGCCTTGTCTTCCTTGAGGCCTTCGGCCACGCCGAGGATCCGGCGGTAGCCGTCGGCGCCGACACCGATCGCCACCAGCACTGAGACATTGCGCACCTTACCGGCCCAGCTACGCTTCAAGACCACCCCGTCGAGGTAGACGTAGGGGTGCTCGCCCTCGATGAGCCGGTTGCGCCAGGTCTCGATGTGTTTGTAGACCTTCTGGTTGAGCTTAGAGACCGTCCCCGAGCTCACCCGCGTGGCCCCACAGCGCTTCGGTGATGTCCTCGACCCGGCGCGCGGACACGCCCGCGCCAGCGATATCGGGCTTGTAACATCGACAGTCGGCACTGTGGCGCGCTTGCATGTTCAGGGGGCGACGCGGAGATTGGATGGCGCCGCTAGTGGCGGCGCAGTTCCAGTCGCCGCCATCGGACCGATGTAGGACGTGGCAGCCACAACATTATCGTACCACTTTCTCGTTTCGCTGGAGGTGTTGCTCTTGATATGAAACTCTAGCGAGAACCGGTCGATTTTTAGCGTGTCTACATCGCGCAGCCGCAGATTGGGAAAGTCCGCAACGAGCTTGCCGTCCAGCCAGAACGCGATTCGGCCATCACGCTTCCCAGGTGTGTTCGCCTTGACCATCAGCTCGTAGCAGTACCACCGCCCTACCTCGGGCACTACATCGGGACGGGCCATGAAATCGGAACCGAAGAAGGCCTTGGGGTCTCCCCCGAAGGGAAGGATCAGCCCCGACGGAAACCAGTGATCGCCCCACTGTGATCGCTGCTCGGGATGGTAGACGTAGACGTTGAGACGCCCAGGATTGGCGACGGTTGAGTCCTCGCGCCAGTTCTCGTAGGCGACTAGGAACTTGTTATCCCCGTCCGCCGGGATGCCCGGGGTCGACTGGCCGTTGATGTAGAAATTCGCATTGATGCTGCTGCCATTATGACTAGAGCCGAGGACGTTGAACTGGCCGTCGAACTTTGAATAATACCTAAGGAAGAGGACGTCCTGCTTGTTTGTCAACTGTTTGGCCGCCGTGTTGCTTAGCTCGCTGCTCTGTCTGGGAATCCGGAACTCGAGCGCTTTACCTCCGCTAAAGGTATTCCCCGGTTCGGTGGCGATACGTACGTTGTGATACACGTCTGTCCACTTGCTGGTGAGCCCTGCCACGTTCCCGTAAGATTCGAAGTTGTCCGCAAAGATCACGGCTGGATCCGCGGCAATACCAGTATCCCCTGGATATCGCGCCGCGATGCCGGCGTCGCCTTCAGGAAGTGCCTCTGCGTGGGCGGCAGCAGCAATGCTGAATCCCATCACAAAAGCGAGCGAACGAGCGAGGTTTCGGATGCTCATGAGTACTCCTTCAATGGTGATGCGGTTGGGCCGCGGGGCGGCGCTCACGCACGCGTTGCCTTGTTTCTGTACGGCATCATCATCTGTCGTATCGGGCACCGCTTGGTCAAAGTCCACCCTATGAATGGCGGATTCTGCGCGCAGTTGTTCGCATCAATTTCATCGAGTGCTGCGCGAGGAAGTTCAACGATGTCGGGCTTCATTGAACGATCTGCAAATTGCTCGGGGCCGCCAAGCTACCGGGTTTACTGCTTACTTGGGCCAGGGGGTGCGGGTAGGTGTAAGGGGCGTACCCAGGCTTTGCACCGCCCATGACATAGTCTCGGCCCGGCTTGACGAAAGTGTCCCAATTGAAGCCGCATGGGTTGCCCCAACCCCAACCGAGTCCAAGAGTGGGCGTCTTGCTGTTGCCCCAGATATAGACCGGATCGGTGAAGTAGTTTGCTCCATTGTGGTTCTGGCCGATCTGTCGAGGCACAGGGTATGTTGTCTGGGAACAGCTTCCTTGTGGCCGTACGTCCTCCGCCCCGCGAAGATCAAGGCGTACTTCGGGCTTGTCGCCCCAACCGCACGCCGCGGCGATATCGGGCATCGTGTTGTTGAAGACGACACCGGTGCCGCCGCGCAGGCGCGCTAACCAGTTCTGATTGGCAAACTGCGTTGAACAGCCAGAGGTCGGGTACAGCCACGTGTTGTTGTAGATCTCAAAATGACGAACCCCCACAGGCGAAGTAGCGTACCCATGGGAACCGAATCCGGAGTAGGTGACCGTATTGTGCCTGTACACGCACCGTGCTCCATCGTCGCAATCCACTGTAGTATTGGTGCCGCCGTAAATGGTGTTGTCCTCGATGTAGTGGTTCCTCTTACCAGTAGTGTCTCTGTTGCCCAGGGTGTCGGCCGTCTGCCAGGAGACCGCTCCGCCATTGTCCTTGAGTTGAAATATTATGTCATCCCAGCCGGCGTTGACGTTGTTTCGGGAGAATATGAACCCACCCGGAGACTCAACCCTGAAGAGGGTAGCGTCGGTGACAGTAAACGCATTGTTGTCAAAAACCACAGGCTCATTGTTCCAGGATCCGGTTGCTCGTATACCGATGGTGGCACTACCGCTTCCTTGCCTCGAAAACGAAAAGTCGGAGACTCGGAGCACGCCAACCGACTGCTTTGTTACGGTGAGTTCTCCGGTTATCGTGATGTTCGTTTGACCGGTTCCGGCGCCTTTCAGGTGGATGGCTTTCCCGATCGACAAGCCTGACCACGAGCATGATCCGGGGGGAACTTGGACCGTGTCACCGATTGCCGCCGTCGAAAGCGCGGCAGAGACATCAGTCTGCGAACAACTTTTCGCGGTTATGGTCGCAGCGCTACATGGCACTGCGATGAACACGGCAATTGCGATGCTGGGATACAGGATTCGATTCGATAATCTCGACATTGTCGTTCTCCTTCGGCTTGCGGGGCTGCGTAATCAAGGTGCTTATACCTAAGCAATAGATATTTTCGGTTTCTTGTAGCCGCTAATCTGGAAGCTCTTAGTCGGAAGTGTTCGGGGCGAAGAACAGCTTGCAGGCGTCTTGAAACATGTCAAATGTTTGGGTCTCTTACGTCGCGTGTGGGTAACAGGGTCAGAGTTCATTGCGCAATGTAACGAGGATCTACGCGCTCGTAGTCGCGAAAGGTGAGGCCGGGAGATGCGTGAGCTTCCCTGCGACGAGGTAAGAGATGGTGATCAAATGCTTGGTGGTTCCGTAGCCTCTGGGCTTGGCTTTCGCGGCTTGGATGAGCGAGTTGGCTGCTTCGACGCGCCCGTTGGTGAGCTTCGAATCGAAGGCATTTAGGATACCTTGCCAGTGATCCTTAAGCGTCTTGGCGACCTTTTTGATCGGTTCGAGACGGCAGCGCCGAGCCCAGCTGTACCAGCGATTGAGGAGGGCTTCGGCTTCGCTCGGGGTCTCGGCGGTGCGGAAGATTTCGCGCAGAGTTTCCTTGATGCGAAAAGCGCGATGGGTCTTGAGGTTGAGTCCTCGGAGATCGACGAATTGACTTAGCTGCCTGCGGCTCCAATCGTGCGAGTTTTTCAACCAAATGTAGCGGCTGCGCTTCAGTTGGGGAATGGCCCTGACCTCTTGGCGGCGGACCTCGTCGACGGCCTTGTTGACCAACTGGATGACAGGGAACTCATCGAAGGTGATTGCGGCCCATGGAATATGCTCGCCGAGTCCGGCGCGGTAACTGGCGGACATAACGATACAGACATTGCGGAGCTGCTCGGAACAGGCGCCATGGGCCTCCAGATCCTCGGCGAATTGCGCCACGACTTCGGCTTTTCGCCCTTCGCAGGAGAACAGCAGACGCGGGGCATCAAGGTCGTGAAACAGGCTGATGTAGTTGTGTCCGCGGCGCGCGGCGGTTTCGTCGATACCGATGGAGACGGCACCGGAGAAGTCCTCTTGCGCGCGTGCCTGCTCGACGTAGTGAACCAGGGTTCGCCAGATACGCATATCGCTGACGCCGAGCAGTTGGGCGACCTGACGCACAGGCATCGCCTTGCACAGCGTCACGAGCAGCGCTTCCATCAACAGCGTGAAACCGCTGCTGGGGCGTGCCCAGGGGACCTCGATTTGGGTGGTCTTCGCGCAGGCATTGCAGCGTACGCGGGGAACCGGAGCATGGATATAGGCTTGATATTGGAAGAAGTTGAACGCTCCCGGGTATCGTGGACAGGTTGATGCTCGGTAGCGCACTGCGGGCAGACGAACCGCGTTCCCGGCGCAAAGCCAACATGAAAGTCGATCCGTCCCCGGCCCGGATCGAAGGCAACGTCAACGACCTCCCAGGGACTTGTCAGGCCGAGCGCGGCGGTGAACAACGCCATCTGATCCAAACCGGAACCTCGCAGAGATGCTATTACGTGCTGGGATTATGGGCCGCTGCGCCGAGCGAGCGGGCTCCGTGCCAATTGCAGACGCCTGCAGCGCAACAACAACCAAATTTTATATCGAAAGCGGCTGACGAGTATCACCCCCTACCCACACGAAACGTAACAGAGGCAACTGTTTTCGGCAACGGCTTTAGATTTGCAGTGGCGGGCGTTTGGGCTCAAGCGACGGTCCCCCTCGTTGGTCTACGTACTCATGCGGCAACGAGCATAGTCGTATGCGGCGATCGGAAACGCGACGAGCGTCGCGGTCCATCTGACTGTGTGAGGTTCGAGGGGGCCGTGGTTGAAATCCGAGAACTAGTTAACGAACGACATGGAGCTACGCAGCTCCGTGTCGTTCGTTAACAGGCAGATGGCTGCCGGCGGTGAGCTGGCGTTCGTAGCTGCCGATGCGCAGCGTGCTGTTGGGCTGGCCTATTGTCTCTAAGATTATTTCTACTTTGTCAGATTACCGTCAAGCCTACGGGAGCTGCCGGCCTCGCGCTCCCGCTAGGTGACCATGGACGGTGCCGATTCGGCGTCGTCGGTCGCAGCAAAGGTACAGCAGCCAGGAGTAGCGC
>JAYEJW010000609.1:0-5497 GCA_034716535.1 Pseudomonadota bacterium | reverse complement strand
AGAGGAGCACCGGCCTCTCTTTTTACGTTTTTGTCGCGGATTCTACCGGGGACGATTCAGAAAGCGGTCCTGGCGGACCGCAGGACGAATCAAGTCAGACGGGCTGGTTCAGGATGGGACGTAACAGGGACCTACGATCGAGGTCTCAACAATCTCCTCGATCGCTGACTCCACCCCCTCCGGCACAGATAAATGTGGGCTGGTGCACAGCACATCATCGCGATTCGCGTGTAGCCTGATGGTAAGACCTTGAGCGGATTGAAAAATGACCATCACCAAGTGCACGCGGGTCGGCATCTTACTTGGCGGATTTGCATTCGCGATGATTGGGCTCTTCAACCTCATCGAGAGCGTTTCGGTTTCCGGGGGCGCCTTTCTCGCGGTCGGCATAGGACTGATGTTCGTCGGACGGCGGGCCCTATCCGAGTCCGCTTCGAGCTGCCCCGTCGAATCCGAGCATGAGAACCCGCGACCCTGAGGAAACCTCCCAGCTCGCAACCTGAACGGCCGATTGGCCCGGCCGATCCGCATAAACGGCGCGACCGTCCACAGCCGCGAATGGATCTCCTCGCAAAATACGAGGCAACGTGGACTTGCCGGGTGTCGCGCCGACCGCGGTAGTGTCCGCCTTCAGACGGCGCTCGGCCCATCTCAGCGTCCATCTTCCGCCTCTCCGGGCAGCGGCCGGGTTTGGCAGCAAAACGCCAGGATGCGCTACTAGTGCTTTCCGCGGTGGCCTTCCTTGCCCTCCTTGCCGTGCATGGCCTTATGGATCGTTGCCATGTCGAAGGAAACCTGTTGCTCGGGCGTGAGGACCCGGCGTTGTGCGGCGATATAACCGTACTCGGCGCCCATCATCTCGCCCTCGAGGTTCAATAACTCTGCGATCTTGGCGTCGATGACGGCCTTGTCGGGCTCAGCCGCGGTCGAGAGTACCGCAAGATCGACCTGGAGGGCCTTCACTCTTGACTTGAGCGGCGCCTTGATCTTGGCGTAATTGACATGGAGCTGATCGAGTTGTGCCTTCTGCTCGTCGGTAAGGGTCTTATTCCAGATCTCGCCGAATAGGTGTTTGCCACCCTGACCCTTTCCATGCTCTCCATGTCGACCGCCATGCTTCCCGGCCCCTTGCTTGCCTTTGCCCTGCCTAAGACCCGGAATGCCACCTCCCGGCCCTCCCGGCTGCTGCATACCGGTGCCCATACCCGGGCCAGGGGTTGCCGCGGCGGCTTGCGCGAAAGCCATTCCGCTCACCAGGGCCGAGACAACGACGAGGGCGGTGAGGAAAACAGAGGTTCTGATCAAACGGATATTCATCACGGATCTCCTGGAAATGTGCTGGACAGGACGGCGCCGGGAGGTACGAAGCGTTAGCAGAGTGCGACCGTTCCTCAGCGCGTCCTGTTCCGAGAATGCCTGCCCCTCAGCGGGGACGCAGTGCAATAGAAGATGCGGTCTCATTAGATACGGTTCCACCTCGGATGTTTCGACCCGGCGAAAGTATTTCAGTCACTGACTGTCGCCGTCGGGTACCTGTGTTGGGCGCGAAGCTCGATTTTGCATTACTCCGGAACGAGGTGCACGGACTCATTGACAAGGTATACGAACCTGCGAGACATAGGCTATGCTCTGCGAATGCGCATGCATATGCATGTTTTAGCAGCCATAAGGTGCAGAAATGCATAGCCAGGATTGGGACAACGTCCGCTATTTTCTCGAAGTCGTGCGGTCAGGTTCTGTAACCCAGGCGGCTCGGCGCCTGGATGTCAACCAAACCACTGTTTCCCGTCGCATCACGGCGCTTGAAGACCGCCTGGGCAAGAAGCTATTCGACCGCTTCGGAAATGGCTGGGTGATCACGCCTGTGGGTGAACGGCTTGTCACCTCGGCCGAGAACATGGCCGAAGAAGCCAATACGATTGAACGGCATGTTCTTGCGGACAGTCAGGAGCTCAGCGGCAAGTTGCGGGTGACTATTGCCGATGTCTGTTCGCAGTATTTGGTGATGCCTGCCCTACAGGCGTTTGCACAGCAGTATCCGGACGTGGATCTCGAAATCATCGCCACGAGAGATGCGCTGGACCTGGCTGCTCGCGAGGCCGATGTCGCCCTGCGCTCTACGGATGAGCCGCCACCGAATCTGGTCGGCAGACGCATCGGCCAACTCGCCTATGCCATCTACGGCACCCGCGCGATCCTCGAACGCATGCAAGCCGACCCCGATCGTGGCGACGTTCCTTGCATTACCTGGTTGGGCGACGGCCATACCCGACCGCCCTGGATCGAAAAGAGCTTTCCCAAGACCCGACGCGTCTACCGGACCAGCGAGTTGGGCGTAATGCTGCAGATGGCGCGCAAAGGGTTGGGGATGGCGCAGATGCCCCGTGTGCTGGTCGAGCCGGACCCTCTGCTGCACCGCATCCCGGCCCGATATGTCGAAGCCGGCTGGGGATTGTGGGTGCTCTCGCACGTCGATCTGCGAACCACAGCGCGGGTTCGGATTTTCAGAGATTTCCTGGTCGAAGAGCTGGAAAAACAGAAGGATCTGATCGAGGGGCGCGCCGAATGAAGCCGAATTTTCCCTCAACCGCGTTCAGCGTGTCGCGGGAGCCGTCGGGGCGCTCTCCTCGAGAATCCATCATTGCTCAGTGGGACGCCCTTACCGCACGCTCGTCGATCCAGCCGATGAGCTTATCGACCTCTTCCTGCTTGGACGCATCGAGCCGCTTGGCCTCTCCCAGAGCCGCGCGCGCCAGCTCGTAGCGGCTGGTATGAAGGTAGGCGACGGCCATGCCCACAAAGGCGTTGGCGTTCTTTCCATCCAACATGATCGCCTGCTTGAAGCTCTCGACCGCAGCGCCGTAATCCTGCTTGAGCGTCTGCGCTCCACCCAGGCGAGTGTAGGCCAGCGAAGATTTCGGGTCCATTGCGACGGCCTGTTGCAGCGTCTCGATCGCATCGTCGATCTTCCCTTGTCGAAGCTGGGATTCGCCTTCGCTGATCAGCGCGGCGCTTTCGCCGGCTAGAAGGGGTGTGGAAATGGCCGCCGACAACGCGGCAGTAAAGACAAGCATTCGAATTCGCACAAGGACCTCCCAAAAAACGAAAAATCCCCTGCAGCCAAAGCTGCAGGGGATTGAGAGAGTCAGTTCCTTACCGACCCAGGTTTTACTTCAACGCGCCCTTTCCGTAACGGGCCTCGAAGCCGGCGCGCACCTTGTCGATAGCCTCCTTGCTCATGCCCTCGAAGTACCAGGCATGGCCGTCGATGGGCTTGAAGTACTTGTCGAGCATCGCAACGGCGAACTCGTCGTTGCCGTCTTTCTCGATGACCACTTCCTTCAGCTCCGGAATGAACTTGAAGTAGGTGTGCTTGGCCACGTCATAGATGCCGTGCCACCAGGTGTAGTCCGGACCGCTCATGGAGGCGCCGTGGCGAGCGCGACGACCCTCGTGGTGCCAGATCTCCCACCAGGTCCACTCGATCTGGTCGTCGAAGGGCGAGGCGGTGATGTAGCCGTTTTCCTTCAACTCACCCATGATGGCGGCGATGGGCTTGGCGAATTTCTCGTTGTAGAGGTCGACCACCCCGTCGAACTGGATATAGTGGCCTTCGATCACGCTGGTGGCGTGGCAGCCGTAACAGATGTTCTCCATCTTGCCGCGGCGGTCCTCCCAAGTCAGGACCTCGACCACCTTCGAGCCCTTGGCCTCGTCGCCCACCTTGGGGATCTCCTTGCCTTCAGGTACGTCGAACTCGTCGCCGTTCTCCAGCTTGACCAGATTGATCTTCTTGGAGATGGGCGGACGCAGAGTCCAGGAGATGCGCTCGCCGACGTTGTGGGTCTTGCCCTCGTCGGGACCCGCGCTCATGTGGCAGGTGGCGCACGTGGGCGCGGCCGAGTAATCCACACCGGCGACCCACTTGTCGGAGTCCATGTTCATCTCGTCGATCTTGGCGCGGTAGATGATGCCGTGCTTCGACTCGTTGTAGACCTCGATCTGGGGATGGTCGGGACCGACGTGGCACTTTCCGCAGGTGTCGGGCGTGCGGGCCTGGGCGCGAGAGAAGCGATGGCGGCCATGGCAGGCGGTGCAGGCGCCAAGGGAGCCATCCGGGTTCACGCGGCCTATACCCGTGTTGGGCCAGGTTCCGGGCTTGGGCTGGCCCTTTTTCTTGCCCTCGGTGATGAACTCCAAGATGCCGCCGTGGCACTGACGGCAGCCGGCGTTCACGGCCTCGGGTCCACCGACCACCTCGCCGAGGAGGTTGTCCAGGGAGCCCAGGATCTGACCGGCCTTGGAGTGGTGAGAGCCGTCCATCTCCTCGAACTCGGTCTCGTGGCACTTGGAGCAGTCCTTCGGCGTCACGATAATGGAGATCAGGGCCTCCTCATGCATAAAGCCGTCGATGTCACCCTCCTGCGCCGCGTGGCAGTCCAGGCAGTTGACGCCGGCCTGGCCGTGGGCACTGTGGTTCCACTCCCAGTACAGCCCCGGATTCTCGGTCGCGTGGCAGTCGACACACTCCTCGCCCTTCGGGTTTCCCCAGTCTGTGCCAATCGCTCCACTGGTCCTCGCGGCGTCAGCGGGCCCCACCTGCAGGAGCAGGGTCAGGCCGGCGACCGCGCTGCCCAGCAAGGCTGTAACGCGACCTTTTCTGGTGGTTCTCATTACGCTCTCCTCTTCCAGATGACGGACAGGCTTCCCCTGACCCGGGCGGATCGGCGAAAGTCTTGCTTGACGAAACTGGAAAACGGGACAAGATCGAGGCGGGAGCGTCCGGCTCCTCCAACCCTGGCGAACCCTCTCAAGGCGATGCCTTTGCTCATTCGGGGGCAGCATGGATCCGCGGATGCGGACGACCTGCGTTCTTATTCTGCTTTCGCGCGCACAACCCTGCCTGCAGCGTCCCCTTTGGACCTTGATACAGGTCAAGGACCGAGGAAAAGCCCGCTCTCGCTGACATCGATCAATCCCGCCACGTATCGCCGACGGTTTCTTGTCCACCGCTACGGACTATTACAATTTCGTTACAACTCAAGGTGCGCTACACTCATTTTGGTGTGCCACCAGGTGCCGCCACAAGGCGACGCGAATCCGTGCAAGAACTGCTCATACTCTTGATCTTACTCGTCCTATCTGGGGTCTTTTCCGGTTCGGAAACCGCACTCGTTGCCATCTCCCTTGCCCGGGCGGAGGCTTTGTACCGGGAGGGCCGCCCGGGCGCGAATGCCCTCTACTACCTCAAGACCAAGCCGGCGCGGATGCTGATCACGATCCTGATCGGCAACAACGTGGTCAACATCGCCGCCTCGGCAATGGCCACCGTCCTAGCCACCGAATGGCTGGGGCACATCGGCCCAGGCATCGCCGTCGGAGTGCTCACCATCCTCATCCTGGTCTTCGGCGAGATAACGCCAAAGAGCCTGGCAACACGGTACTCGGAACGGATATCGCTAATGATCGCCCCCGTCATGTACGGGTTCATGCGTGC
>JAYEJW010000608.1:0-5510 GCA_034716535.1 Pseudomonadota bacterium | reverse complement strand
GCCGGCGAGCATGCCGGTCACACGCTCCGGGACCTACGGCCCCTACGCCACTGCGGCAACATGCCCGCGCCTACGGCTACCGGGGACTACGCGCCTCGTGCTTCGCACTTCCTTGGCGCGCAGCGATAGATGACCAGATAGATGATAAAAATCACCATGACGATCAATAATCCAAGGGCGATATATTCAAGCATTCGAGCCTCCAGTGATCGCAGTCTGATTTTCAGCGTTGGCCAGCAGTCGCATCGGCCTATCCATTACCATCCTCCTCTGGGAAGGTGGCAAGTCTCGCGAGTACCTCGTGCTCTAGCTCCCGCTTGAGGCGCGCCAATTCCCGGTAGGTCTTCGTCGTCTGTTCGCCGCTTCCGCTCGAACGAAGTTCGACGATCTCCAAGTCCGACATCACCGCGTCATAGTCTTCGCACAACTCCGCCATGACTCGATCGTGGGACAAGGCTGTCAGGACGCGATTGCGGTACTTCGGAAAACGCTCGACGATTTTGGGGATCATCGGAGGGGTTCCGCGATCTGACTCATACCGGAATGGTTTCTTTGATATAGACCCTGGACGTGGCGGCCTTGGCGACACGGCGAATCGCCAGAACGAACGCCGCGGTTCGCATGTCGATCGACTCCTTTGCGGCGACATCCTGGACCGCGGCGTATGCCTTACGCATCATCTGATCGAGCTCTGTGTCGATCCGCTCCTTCGGCCAGCGAAACTGCTGTATATTCTGCGCCCACTCGAAGTAGCTCACGGTCACCCCGCCCGCATTCGCCAGGATGTCGGGAACGATATGCACGCCCCGCCGTGTCAGCGCCTCGTGGGCCGCGGGTGAAGTCGGAGCGTTTGCCCCTTCCACGATGATCTGCGCCTTGACGTCCCCGGCATTGTCTTCGGTGATGGCGTCCTCCAGTGCCGCGGGGATCAGCACATCTGCGTCCCAGGCGACGATCTCCGAACCGCCGAACGCGTCGCCTCCGGCGAATCCTTTGACCGTCCGGTGCTCGTTCGCCCATTCGACCAGCGCATCGATGTCGAGTCCGGAATCCTTGCTGACGCCGCCCAGGTGATCCGCGACCGCTACGATCCTGCCACCTTGCTGGGCGATGATGCGCGCTGCGTTGGAGCCGACGTTTCCGAATCCCTGAACGGCAACGCGGACATCCTTCCACGCCAGACCCTTTTCCTTGAGCGCTTCGTCTAGGACGACCATGACCCCCCGACCGGTGGCCTCTTCGCGCCCCTCGGAGCCGAACAGGTGAAGCGGCTTTCCAGTCACCACAGCAGGTGAAAAGCCGGCGTACTTGGAGTATTCGTCCATGATCCAGCCCATCACCTTGGCGTTGGTGTTGACGTCCGGCGCCGGAATATCGATTGTGGGTCCAATGACGTCCTTGGTGTGCTCGACGAAACTGCGAGTCACCACGCTAAGCTCTCGCTCGCTCATGCGGGAAGGATCACAGTTGATACCCCCCTTGGCGCCGCCGAAAGGAACATCCACGATCGCCGTCTTCCAGGTCATCAGGTTAGCGAGCGCCGCAGCGTGATCCTCGTCCATGCTCGGGTGGTAGCGCAACCCGCCCTTCATGGGTCCCCGTACCCTGTTGTGCTGTACCCGGTAGCCGAGGTAGTGCTGAAGCCTCCCCTGATCGTCGTCGATTACGAGGTCCACCTTTATCACGCGGTAGGGCGTCAGCAGGATCTCACGGAGTCGATCCGATAGGCCCAGCACGTCTGCGGCAGCGTGGAAGAAATGATGGCTTTGTTCGAGCATGGTTGCCTCCTAATCGCTTTTCTCTTTGGCCGCTTCGTCATCACCGTCCTCCTGGCTACCTTTCCGGCGCAATGCCTCACTTTCCGGGTCAATTCCCGCTTCATGCGCTGTCTCGCCGATGCGCTCGATGGCCACCCGGACCGGCTGCACCCTGCGGATCTCCAGGAACGACTGCACGAAGTAGCCGAGCACCAACGCCAGCATCACCAGCGACAGTGCGAAGCTGAACTTGTACTGCCAGGGTTTTTCCTGCTTTTTCGGCATGGCGTCAGCGCTCCTTTCGACTAGCGGTCAGCCGGTCGCGAGCCGCCCGGCGCAGCCGCACGATCTCGTTCAGAAACTGGCCTACCGGGCAGAACAGCCGGCACCAGAAGCTGGGCACGAAGAAGGCCCCGAGCAGCGCCGCCGGCAGGATGTACCACTGTATACCCAGCCCTTCGAGCGAAAACATCATGGCGAATGGCTCGTAGGAGCCCAGGGCGGGGTGGGCGGAGAGGAAGATCAGCATCAGCGCCACCCAGCTCAGCGAAAGAATCAGCGTTCGAGCCTTTTTCTGCAGCTCCGAACGGATCCGCAGTCGGATACCGCTCACCTTCTGCAGCAGGTCCTGCACCACCATGAAGGGACACAGATGCCGGCAGTAGATATTGCGCCCCAGCACGACGACGCTGCCCAGGACCCCCGCCATCATGATCCACCACATGGCATGCTGCTTCGGGCTGGGGATGTAACCCATGAGGATGCCGGCCAGGTTACCCAGGTTCACCGACACGTTGGCATAGAAGCCGACGAAGACCAGGGCGCCCGCCATAACCAGATATCGGGCGTACTTGCCCACCTTGTCCTTGCGATAGGACCCAAAAAAGGCCAGCGCGAACAGGGCCACCAGGATCAGTTCGTTGGCGCCGAGGTGCCAGGCCGGCTCGTTCCAGGTGCGCTCCAGCCTCAGGTGCTGCACCGCACCCAGGTGCACCGCCTCGCGCACCGCTGCAGTGAAGCCCTTCGAGGAGACGGTGGCGCCGGAGACGGCATCGATATCGTCGCCGACGATGAAGTTGTCGGTCACGCTCTTGCCCGCGAACTGGCGGAAGAAATACTTGTTCTCGATGCGCTGGACGAAAGACGGCGTCTCCTTGTGGTCCAGCAGCAGGATCTCGCTCACCCGCGCCCCGTCCTCAGTGCGCTGGGCACGGATGCCCACCACCAGGGGACCGCCGTAGCCCTCGCCTTCGGCCATGACCACCGCGTCGGGCGACTCCTCACCATCCTTCACCACGCGGTAGACGATCGGCAGCTCCTTGTTGACCTGGGAGCGAGTGAGCTCGACGTCCGGCATCTGTTTCTGCAACAGCGCCTCGTAGTCGGTCTGCGCGGCGATCTGGCCGATGACGAAGGCTAGCACCAACAGCGCGTAGGCGAGTGCCGGAATCACCCTTCCCCAGGGGGAGCGTATCGAGCTGGATACGCCTGCCATTTGTCCTCCTGTCGGCGAGTTACCGTAGGGCCCTCCGTGCGAACCAATGAAGTTCCCGTGGATACCCCAGCTCGGTCCGCGCGGCGGACCCTACGTTTTACTAAATTACTTCGCTTGTTTGCCGAACACCGGCGCCACCAGATAACGCCAGGTCAGGGTCATCAGCACCACGCCGCCGCCGCTGAAGATGGCCAGGCCCATGGAGCCGGACTGCGGGTAGCCTTCCAGGAAGGAGGCCCCGGCCCAGCCGATGCCGAACAGCACCATGATCACGCCGGTGATGAGGCCGGCCCAGGCGTACCACTCGAGCTTGACAACCATGGACAGGTAGGCGAGTCCAAACACGCTCAGGGTGAACAGGACACCCATGAAAAACCATTGCATGAGTTCCATAACGGTTCCTCCGCTGGATTCCTAGCTCTTGTTCGAGGTGCCGATGTTGTTCTTCAGATCGACGTTGGTGCGCATGCCCTCGCCAGTCTTCCAGAACTTCTTGACCTTTGCCGGATCGTTGGTGTGGCCGTAGCCGAATGCCGGATGGGCTTGGGCCATCAGGGCATGGAGCGGCCCTGGCGTCCACGGCGTGATCGCCATGATGAAGACGTGGTGCCAGTAGTCCGGCTCGTTGAAGGTGCAGGAAGCGATGCAGGCGCCGCAGGCACTGCCGTTCTCGACCCAGAAGTTGTAGCACTTCTTGGCATCGCTATAGAACTTCCTGATGCCGATATGGTTGTTCCAGGTGTAGCCCGGCTCATCACTAAACTCATAGGCGGGTTCGAAACCGTAACCACCGTTTTTGTCTTCCGGCAGGGGAATGGCATGGGCAGGGCAGGCCTCGGCGCACTTACCGCAGCTGAGGCAGAACTCGGTCATGCCCCAGGTGTGGGGGCGATCGTATTCGACGAAATCCAGGTCCGTGTACACCTTCATGATGCGAACCCGCGGCCCCACTCCCGGAGCGAGCAAGGCGCCGTTGCGCCCGCCCTCCCCCAGCCCCGCCATGATGGCGTAGGGGACGCTGCTGCCCAGGTCGTTGCCGGCGCCCACCGCATGGTAGCCGAGCCCGCGGATGAACTTCGTCATCTGGTTGGCCTTGACGCCCATCTGCGTGTAGCCGTCGGCGGCCGTTCCGTCGGCGGTCCAGGCGGGCGCCGTCGCCATGCAGTCGTAGTCCATGGAGGCCAGCATGACGATGACCGTCTTGGGCTCGAAGGGAAAGTCCTTCTCCCAGGAGAGCTCCTTTTCGTTTACCGGGTCATACAGGGGATCGTAGTCCCAACGTGCATCCCGCCGGGCGATGCCGCACTTGACCGCGCCGAACACCCGGGCGGCGCTCTTGATGGCATCGCTCGCCTGCTGCTTGCTCTCGAACTGGTACTGCTCCTTCTCCACGTCCGACTGGTCCCAGGCATGCAGGGGCGTGTTGGGCTGAAGATTGGCGGACCACCGGCTGCCGGCGACCACCAGGGGCTCCCAACCCGCTTTTTGCAGTGCTCGGTCCATCTGGGTATAGCCGGGCTTGGTGTTGTCCCAGGGCTTGGCGTACATGTCAGCAATGCCCGTGAGAAAGTTGAAGCTTTTGTTTTGCAAACGGTTGTACTGCTCGTTGCGCTCCGGGTGCTTCTCGTTCAGGGCCTTGCTCATGACGAAGGTGAGTACCGTGTCGCGCTGGTCCTTGGGCTTGAACAGTTTTTCGTCGATCAGGGGATAATCGTCCGCGGGTCGGCCTTCCAGCGATACTTTGGCTGCGCCGTAGGCCGCTGCGCCGCCCAACAGGGCGGTGCCTCCGCCGACTGCGGCGCGCTTGAAAAAGCGTCGCCGGCCCGGGTCATCGAGCAGCTCGTGGGGGCTGGGTATCGCGTCGGCGGCGTTCGAGGCGTCAGGGGCTGGTTTTTCGGGTACGCTTTGTTTGTCAAGTTCGTTGGTCATCGAAAAAGCTCCTCTCGCTCTGCTGCTGGACCACGATCATCATCGCGCTTCCTACGCCCGCATCGTGGCAATAAACCGCACGTTGGTAAATGACTTGTAGCAGAAAAAGCGGGAGATTGAGAGTTACTCGTAGTGAGTAACAAAAGGTTACGCGCAGAAATATCAATGCGTTAGATGAGTTAGTCGTAACTTCTCAATAAGCAGGGGCAGGTATATCAATGGGCTAAGTGGATAAGTTAGAATTCTCAGCAAGAGTTCGCCATAGTCTGCTGTCTGCTCTCGTCCATGTCCGATCGCGATCAACTGCCGAGCATCGCCGAATCACAGCG
>JAYEJW010000607.1:0-5528 GCA_034716535.1 Pseudomonadota bacterium | reverse complement strand
CAGGCGGTGGGTGCAAGCCTCGGTGGCAAGGCGCTCGGGACCTTCGGGCGCTTGGGTTGCTTTTCCTTCGATCCGGTCAAGACGATCACCTGCGGCGAGGGCGGGGCCGTCGTGACCGACGACGAGGGGCTCTACGAACTGTCGCACCAGTACGCGGATCACGGGCACGACCACATCGGGTCCGACCGCGGGCTGGAGGATCATCCGGTGCTTGGCACCAACTACCGGATCAGCGAGCTGCATGCGGCGGTGGGGCTCGCGCAGTTACGCAAACTCGACACGATCATCGCGACGCAACGGGAGAACAAGCGCGTCCTGCGGGAGACATTCGCCGCGTCCCCCGAGGTGAGTTTCCGGCGCCTGCCCGATCCTGAGGGTGACTCCGCGACGTTTCTCAGTTTCATGATGCCCGACGAGGCGCGCGCACGCGAAATGGCGGCTGCGCTGAAGGCCGGGGGCGTCGGCTGCTTCTACTGGTACGACAACAACTGGCACTACATCGGTCGCTGGAATCACCTTGCGGACCTGAAGACCCCGGGCCGCTCGCCGTTGACGTTGCTGGATCCCGTCCCGGATTTCCGCGATGTCGAGGTGCCACGCTCGGATGCGGTACTGTCGCGGACGATCTCGATGCTGGTGCAGCTTTCCTGGGATTCGCGTGATCTCGACGGGATCACGCGCAAGATCACCAACGTGCTCGGAGGATAGACCGTGGCCTTCAAGAATCTGCCGATGATTTCGCACGTGGTCTTCGGCCGCGGGTGTTTCGATCAGCTCGATGACATCCTGGCGCCGCGGCGCACCACCTCGGGACCCGGAATGGTGTTTCTCGTCGACGACGTGTTCCGGGACCACGAGCTTGCGGGGCGGGTCCCGCTGCGCGACGGTGACCGGATCCTGTGGGTCAACGTCGACGACGAGCCCAAGACGGTGTACGTGGATTCGCTGACCAGCGAGGCGCGCGAGGCCGTCGGGGGCGAACCGCAAGGCATCATCGGACTGGGCGGCGGCAGCGCCATGGACCTGGCCAAGGGCGTGGCACTCATGCTGACCAACCCGGGTTCGTCGGCGGACTACCAGGGCTGGGACCTGATCCGCAACCCGGCGGTCTACAAGGTCGGCATTCCGACCCTGTCCGGGACCGGGGCGGAAGTCTCTCGTACGACCGTGCTCACCGGTCCGGTAAGAAAGCTCGGCATGAACTCGGACCACACCGTATTCGACCAGGTCGTGCTCGATCCGGACCTGATCCGCGATGCCCCCAACCCGCAGCGCTTCTATACCGGCATGGACTGCTACATCCATTGCATCGAGGCCCTGGAGGGAACGTACCTGAACGAGTTCAGCCGAGCGTACGGCGAAAAATCGCTGCAACTCTGTCGCGAGGTGTTCCTGGGCGAACACACGCCAGAGTCGGACGACAAGCTGATGATCGCCTCCTACTTCGGCGGGATGAGCATCGGCTACTCGCAGGTCGGGGTGTGTCACGCCCTGTCCTATGGCCTGTCCTATGTTCTCGATCTGCACCACGGCGAGGGTAACTGCGTGGCCTTCGACCAGCTCGAGGCGTTGTATCCGGACGGCGTCACGGAGTTCCGGCGCATGATGGACAAGGGCGGGATCGAACTGCGGCGCGGCATCACGTCCGGCCTCGATCAGGACGGGATGGACAGGATGATCGACGTCGCCCTCAGTCTCGACCCCCTGT
The DNA here is from genome assembly GCA_034716535.1 of Pseudomonadota bacterium. Taxonomy (GTDB): domain Bacteria; phylum Pseudomonadota; class Gammaproteobacteria; order Chromatiales; family Chromatiaceae; genus JAYEJW01. The sequence goes on along the minus strand of JAYEJW010000607.1, from coordinate 3,820 downwards.
GGGAAAACGCGCTTGGCAAGGACTGGCGGAAACTGATGCCACGCGAAAGAGTGCAGGCGCTCTATGAGAAGATGTGACATTTTCCTGGCCTGATTCACCCATAGCTACCAGTATGGAGCAACAAGTCAAATAATGAAGCCACGCATCAGCATGATCACCCTGGGCGTCCGGGACCTCGCGGCATCCGTCAGGTTTTATGAGCAAGGACTGGGCTTTCTCCGAACGGAGTCGTCACCGGAGGTTGCGTTTTTTACGTTGAACGTAACCTCGCTGGGCTTGTACGGGCGTGATGCCCTGGCCGTGGATACCGGAGTGCAGCCGGGAGGTCACGGTTTTGAGGCGTTTACCTTGGTCCATTCCGAAGCGGAAGTGGATGAGATAATCTCTCAGGCGGTTGTAGCAGGGGGCGCCCTGGTAAAAAAACCGCAAAAGGCATTCTGGGGCGGATACAGCGGTTACTTCAGGGATCCGGATGGCCATCTGTGGGAAGTCGCCCACAATCCATTGTTCTGGGTCGGTCCACAAGCTTAAGTTTCTCCTGGCTTGGCTATGGGACAATTAGGCGATTGCCGGAAAATGACATACCAGATTACGCCGGATTTTCGTTCGTCTTCGAGGCGCGGTAACGGGCGCATAGTCGTTCTATGCAACCGTTGCCGCAACGCCGAAGACGGGCGGAAAGACAAGCAGGATGGTATGTGATTTGACAGAAATCGCCTTGGTCACAAATACTGAGTCGAGGTGTCATCAACATCGACCCGACGAGCAATGCAGAAAGGGAGGCGGGGGGTAGCCACGACATAATTCGAGAACCGATGAACCCGTGACAGCAAGCGGAAGTCGCCAATTCTTTGTTACTGAAATGGTCGGCCGAAGTATGTGAGTGCCCACAGGGCGATGAGATAGAGACTTGCCAGAATGAAACTAAGGGTCTGACCCTGCCGCTGCTGCAAGCACAGATTCGTTGCCCGGGAACGATCTGGTGACCGTGTTCGGTTTCCGGAAATCGTCTATCGAATTACCACACGGCTTCGCAATCGTGTTCATCGCGATTGATGCTCGCCCTGGATTCCGGTGATCACCAAGTTGGAAACGTTCCGGGGTACAAACCTGATTCGGCAACTTCTGCTCGGATTGTTATCGGCATTGGTGGGGCTGCTGGTTTTGAGTATACCGCCACTGGCGGAGTTGGAGGCGACTATTGGGCTCCAGTGGCTGTTCTCGCTCCGCGGGTCACGTCAGGCGCCTTCCGAGGTTGTCGTGGTCAGCGTGGACCAGGCTTCCTCGAATTGGCTCGGACTCTCGAACGATCCGCGAAAGTGGCCGCGACGCTACCATGCACTGTTGGTGGATCGGCTCTCGGCGGCGGGCGCCGCGGTGGTCGCTTTCGACGTTATCTTCGAAGACCCCCGAGATCCCGGGGAGACCCGGCAACTGGCCCGGGCAATGAAGAATTCCGGAAACGTCATCCTTTTCGAGTATCTGGAGAGAAGTGAACCGGAAATGGAATCCGGACTCCGGCAACTCGGAATCGACATAGACGTTCAGAAAGCCAGGCGCCCGCTGCCGGAGCTTGCGGATGCCGCCGCCTCGCTGGCCCCGTTTCCGTTACCCAAGGTCCCCGCCCGCGTCAATCAATTCTGGACGTTTAAGACCGGTGCCGGAGACACGCCGACCCTGCCGACGGTGGCGTTTCAGCGGTTCGCGTTTTCTTACTGGAATGAATGGCGTGCGGTCCTCGAGTCCGCCATTCCCGGGTACGACTTCAAGGCGTTGGTCCGCTATGGACCGAACGGCGATTCTCCCGACGGCGCCAGGTTGGCCGGTGAAACCCGGCGATTGTTCGAGCGCCATCCATGGCTCGCAGAAAAGCTCGGGGAACTGGCTGGGGAACAGCCGGACCGCACCGGCCGTATCCTGCTCGCACTGACCGCGCTCTACGGCGGGCCGGACAGTTACTATCTTGATTTTTACGGCCCCCCGCAAAGCATCGACACTGTATCATTCTACAAGGTCCTCAATGACACTGCCGGGCTCTCCGTCGATTTGAAAGACAAGGCTATCTTCGTCGGGTTCTCCGAGCAGCTGCAGCCCGAACAGAAGGACGGTTTCTACACCGTGTTTTCACAAAAGGATGGACTGGACATAAGCGGTGTGGAAATCGCCGCAACCGCCTTCGGCAATCTGCTCGAAAATCGGACAATCGAACCGCTTCCTGCCTGGTTGCAGGCACTCCTGATCTTGATGCTCGGCCTGGCGTTTGCGGCCCTGTTCATGTGGTTACCCGGCCCGATACCCGTCCTCGCAGCGGGTGTCATCGCCGTGGGCTGGGTGGGTGTCTCCCTCGAGTTGTTTACCGAGCGGGGGATCTGGCTCCCTGTCGTGACGCCGCTTCTTTTCGAGCTTCCAGTCGCCATGGTCGGAGCGCTGCTCTGGCGTTATTTGTCCGCACGCCGCGAGCGCCAGCGAATTCGCGAAGGCTTCGGGTATTTCGTTCCCGAAAGGGTCGTCGACGAGCTTGCTCACAATCTCTCGGACATCCCCGGCAAGGGAGAAATCGTTTATGGCGTATGCCTCTCCACAGATGCGGAGAAATATACGCAACTGGCCGAACAGATGCCGCCGGATCAACTGCGCGAATACCTCAATGCGTATTATGAGCACCTATTCTTACCGGTTCGCCGCCACGGTGGAATCGTTTGCGACGTAGTAGGCGACGCGATGATGGCGATCTGGGTTGCGAGCACGCCCGAACACAATCAGGGTACCCAGGCATGTCGGGCGGCACTGGAGATCCTCGAGGGCGTGGACCGTTTCAACGACCGGCCTGGAGACAGCCGCCTGCCTACCCGGATCGGATTGCACGGAGGACGGTTTCTTTTTGGGAGTGTCGGCGCCAGGGATCACTTCGAGTATCGGGCGGTCGGCGACATCGTCAACGCCGCTTCGCGTATCGAGACGCTGAACAAGCAATTGGGAACCCACGTGTTGCTGTCCGAATACGTCGCCCGGGGCACGGAAGGGATCGTCACGCGCGACGTGGGCCGGTTCCGGTTGATGGGAAAAACTCACTGGCTCGGGATTCACGAGTTGCTGTGTCCGCGGGAGCGTCTGGACCTGGAAAGCGAACGACGTCTCGACAGGTTTTCCACCGCACTCGAAGAATTTCGCGAAGGTCGTTGGCATACCGCGCTAATCGCTTTCCAGTCCCTGCTGGACGACACGCCGTACGACGGCCCAAGCCGCTACTATCTGGGATTGTGCGAGTCATTCATGACGAAGCCGCCCTCCACGCCATGGGACGGTGTCGTTGTACTGACGCAGAAGTAGACTGGATATTCCCGGAGCGGGTACTACTATCAGGAAAGGAAAATATTTCCGCCGGCCTCCGGATCGCCGACGCCGCTTTTTTCCGTGAAGCACAGGTCCGGTGAAGTCAAGGTTGGGCCCGTCGAGAGGAACGCGGCCTCGCTCTTGACCAAGTGTCACAATCGACCAACTGTATTGACAACTATCTCGCGTCGCGCATGAAGGCGCGAGTCGCCGGACAAGGGGCAGGGAGAGTCTCCGTCAGGCCGTACGGTCGCCCCCGAACGGCGCGAACGCAAAGGTCAACTGTGCAGAATTCGCGTGTCGGCATTCTTTCGGCGACCCTGGAGTCCAGGCGAATCTGCCTGGCCGGTCTTCTACTTGCACTAGCCGCGGCGTTGGGTACAGCCCGGGCCGAATCGGAATGCGAGCGGCATGTCGGTAAGGCCGTGTCGGTACAGGGCCGCGTGGAGGTTCTCCGCGTCGGCGTAACCGGGTGGCGGGAACTGAC
>JAYEJW010000606.1:0-5559 GCA_034716535.1 Pseudomonadota bacterium | reverse complement strand
TCAGGCAGACCCCAAGCCCCTCTATTACAGACCGGAGTTCCTGAACGCAGCGGTCAAGGACTACCTGGAGGTACGGGGCCTGGAGTATGTGGCGGAGATCGATCCGGACGACTTCACACGCTGGGTCTTCCCGCGGCTGTTCCATTCCCGGGTGCCGCGTTACGAGGCCATCGCCAGGCCCCACGGCTATACGGTAAGCTCCAACGAAGTGGCCCAGGTTCGCAACGAGAGGGATTTCCTGCAGTTGCTGGAGCAGGCCATCGCCCGCAAGAGTCAACCCCGGGTTTGAGTCGATGCCCATTGTCGCCCACACCGATCTTCCCACCTTCGAGCGCTTGCGCAAGGAAGGCCAGATTATCCTGGACCCGGATCGAGCGCTGCACCAGGATATCCGCGAGTTGCACATCGGGTTGTTGAATATGATGCCGGACGCGGCGCTGGCCGCGACGGAGCGCCAGTTCTTCCGCCTCATCGGCCAGAGCAACCCGATCGCCCAGTTCTACGTGCATCCGTTCACGCTGGAAGAGCTCAAACGCTCGACGAACGCACGCGACCACATCGAACGCTACTACGAGACCTTCGACCGCGTTCGCGATGAAGGGCTGGATGCCCTCATCATCACCGGCGCCAACGTAAGCCACCCGGACCTGGCGGACGAGCCTTTCTGGCGGCCCTTGATCGAGGTCATCGATTGGGCGGCGGAGAATGTCACCTCGACGCTGTGCTCCTGCCTTGCCACCCACGCGGTGCTTCAATTTCGATATGGCCAGCGGCGCTACCCGCTGCCGGCCAAGCGGTGGGGGGTCTACCCTCACCGCGTCGTCAATCCCGCGCATCCGCTGGTCAACGACGTCAATACCCTTTTCGACGTTCCCCACTCGCGCTTCAATGAGATCGGCCGGGAGCAGTTCGACGCCAGCGGCCTGCACGTCCTGGCCGAGAGTGAGGACGCGGGCGTGCATCTGGCGGTGAGCGAGGACGGGTTCCGGCTGGTGTTCTTCCAGGGGCATCCGGAATACGACACCGTTTCACTGCTCAAGGAGTACAAACGGGAAGTAACCCGCTTCATCGCCGGCGACCGGGACGACTACCCGCCTTTTCCCGAGAACTACATTCGCTCGAAAGACAGGGCGATCTTGGAAGAGCACCAGTACCGCATCCTCGCTGCGATGGATAGCGGTCGCGAGCCGCCGGAGGTCCCGGAAGCGCGCATCGCCGCCGGCCTGGACAACACCTGGCACGATACCGCCGAGGGTGTCGTCGGAAACTGGATGGGCAAGATCTATCAACTCACCAACAGCAACCGTCGGTTGCCCTTCATGGAAGGCGTGGATCCCCTGGATCCGCTCGGTTTGGGCTGGTAGCGCCAGGGACGAAGTAGCTCAGAGCAGTCTTTGGCCTCCCTGACCCCAGCTCTTTTCCGGAGGCGGTCGGCGCGCTCACGTTGCGTTCGTTCGTTCCAACGGCCCGTGCGGCGATAGGGCCGCGTTATCTTCTTCCTCCGCCTCCTTTCCCCGTTCGCCGCGCTCCGCACCTGTGATCTCATACCGAAGGGGTGTCGAATTTTGGATACTGTCACGCGCGTGCAAAAATGCGACACGTATCACGCGGTCGTCATAGCCGGCCATGTCTGCTTCGGGAATCCCCGCTAGACGTCTCCCGCGCCCCGCCTACAAAGCGTGGTTGCGGGTGCGCAATGATTTTCTTGCCAATTGTTGTAATAAAGTCCTACAATCTAACGCGTAGTTGATCTGCATCAACAAGTCAACGGTTTTCTTCCATCCGGCTGTGGCTTTTTGGCAGATACTTAAATCGTACGGTGCGGCTGTCGAACGGGACCCGCGCGGCGCAAATTGAAAAAAATTCACTAGGTAGGTCAGAGATGCAAAACGAGCAAGACAACGTGATTCGTTACAAGTGGAACCCGAGAACGGAGACGGGTTTCCGGCTTCGCTTTGATATCCAGAAGGCGAAGGGACGTCGGCATAACTCTTTTCGCGTGGAGGACTGGACAAACCACATCGTGATGAACGAATGGGGTTGCGACAGCCTCGACGAGGCGCTGGGGGTGTTGCGGCACTTCTTCGATATCGACGTGGGCCGGGAGCGCCATCGTATCGAAGAGCGCTTTCCGCTTCGGGTGCAGTAGGCGAGAATCGCGCCCGGCCCAGGTCGGGCGCAATGGCTGGGGGAGAAGGGCCGGCAACGGCCCTTTTTCTTGTCTGAAGGGCATCGTAGAGGGTGGGGTGGCGGTTTGCGGCGAATACCACAAGAATATTAGAATGTAACGATTATCAGAATCTAGGACGCTGCAGGCCTCTCCATGTTGGACCCCACTACCCGTGCTGACCGTGACATCGGTCGGGTCGAGGTCAAGGAAACCACCTGTTACATGTGTGCGTGCCGTTGCGGCATTCGCGTCCATCTGCGTGATGGCGAGGTGCGCTACATCGAGGGCAACCCGAATCACCCGCTCAACGAGGGCGTGATCTGCGCCAAGGGCTCATCGGGCATCATGAAGCAGTACTCGCCGGCGCGGCTGACGAAGCCATTGCGGCGCAAGGCGGGCAAGGAACGCGGCGAGTCCGAGTTCGAGGCCATCTCCTGGGACGAGGCCTTCGACATGCTCGAGGAGCGGCTGTCCAGGATCCGCGCCGAGGATCCGAAGAAGTTCGCGCTCTTCACCGGCCGCGACCAGATGCAGGCCCTGACCGGCATGTTCGCCAAGCAGTTCGGCACCCCGAACTATGCGGCCCACGGCGGCTTCTGCTCCGTGAACCTGGCCGCCGGACTCATCTATACGATCGGCGGCTCCTTTTGGGAGTTCGGCGGGCCGGACCTGGACCGCGCCAAGCTCTTCGTGATGATCGGCACCGCGGAGGACCATCACTCCAACCCGCTCAAGATCGCGATCTCCAAGTTCAAGCGCAAGGGCGGGAAGTTCGTCTCCATCAATCCCATCCGCACGGGCTACTCCGCGGTAGCGGACGAGTGGGTGCCCATCAAGCCGGGCACGGACGGTGCCCTTCTGCTGGCCATCATCCACGAGATCATCAAGCAGGGGCTCTATGACCGGGAGTTCCTGCAGCGCTACACCAACTCCGCGGAGCTGGTGATCGACGATCCCACGCGGGACGACCACGGACTCTTCTACCGGGTCCACGAGATGCACGTGGAGGAGGGCTGCTTCGACCCCCAGAACAAGCTGTGGTGGGACCGGGGGCTCGAGCGGGAGATCTCGACCCACACCGAGGGGGTCGACCCGCGTCTGCTCGGCGAGTTCACCCTGGAGGATGGGACCCGGGTCAAGCCTGCCTTCGAGCTCCTCAAGGAGCGGGTGGAGGAGTACACCCCGGAGTGGGCGGCCGGTATCACAGGCATCCCGGCGGACACTATTCGTCGGCTAGCCCACGAGATGGGCGTCACCGCACGGGATCAGAAAATCGAGCTCCCCATCCAATGGACCGACTGCTGGGACAAGGAGCACGACTCGGTCACCGGCAACCCGGTGGCCTTCCACGCCATGCGCGGCTTAGCCGCCCATTCCAACGGGTTCCAGACCATCCGCGCTCTGGGAATACTGATGACCATCCTGGGCACCATCGACCGCCCGGGCGGCTTCCGCCATCGCGCACCCTTCCCGCGCCCCATCCCTCCCTGCCCCAAGCCACCGAGCGGTCCCCAAGGAGTGCAGCCGAACACACCGCTCGACGGTATGCCGCTGGGCTGGCCCGCCAAGCCGGAAGATCTGTTTGTGGACGGCGACGGCGAGCCCGTACGGATCGACAAGGCCTTCTCCTGGGAGCACCCGCTTTCGGTCCACGGCCTGATGCACAACGCCATCACCAACGCCTGGCGCGGCGACCCCTATCGGATCGATACCCTGCTGCTGTTCATGGCCAACATGGCCTGGAACTCCTCCATGAACACCAGCGAGGTGCGCAGGATGCTCGCCGACAAGGACGAGAACGGCGAGTACAAGATCCCGTTCCTGGTGGTGTGCGACGCCTTTTCCTCCGAGACCGTGGCCTTTGCGGACCTTGTGCTGCCGGACACCTCCTATCTGGAGCGCCACGACGTCCTGTCCATGTTGGATCGGCCCATCTCCGAGTTCGACGGGCCGGTGGACTCGGTGCGCATCCCGGTGGTGCCGCCGACGGGCGAGTGCAAGCCCTTTCAGGAGGTCTTGATCGAGATAGGCAGCCGGTTGGGGCTGCCCGCCTTCGTTACCGATCAAGGCGAGCGCAAATACCGCGACTACCCCGATTTCATCATCAACTACGAGACCTCGCCGGGCTCCGGCATCGGCTTCCTGGCCGGCTGGCGGGGGAAGGGGGGCGAGAAGTTCCTCAAAGGCGAGCCCAATCCCCGCCAGTGGGAGATGTACGCCAACAACGGCTGCTTCTTCCATCACGAGCTGCCCAAGTCCTATCAGTACATGCGCAACTGGAACAAGGGCTACCTGCACTGGGCACGCGCCCACGGCATGACGCGTTATGCCGAGCCCATTGGTTTGCACGTCTACTCCGAGGTGCTGCAGCGCTTCCGCCTCGCGGCGCAGGGGAAGTGGCCCGGCCGCAGGCCACCCGAGCGCTTGGCCAAGCGAGTCGAAACCTATTTCGATCCTCTGCCCTTTTACTACGAGCCCTTGGAGACGCGCCTGGTCGACACCCAGCGCTATCCGCTCAATGCGCTGACCCAGCGGCCCATGGCCATGTACCACAGCTGGGACAGTCAGAACGCGTGGCTCCGGCAGATCCACAGCCACAACTACCTGTTCGTGAATCCGAAGGCGGGCGCTGCGAACGGTTTCGACGATGGGGACTGGATCTGGGTCGAGTCCGCCCACGGGAAGGTGCGTTGCATGTGCCGCTTCTCCGAGGCGGTGGAACCCGGCACCGTCTGGACCTGGAACGCCATCGGCAAGGCCGCCGGTAGCTGGGGCCTGTCGCCCAAGGCGGACGAGTCGCGCAAGGGATTCCTGCTCAACCACCTGATCTCCGAGGAGCTCCCGCCGACGGAGTGCGGCGAACACGTCTCCAACTCGGACCCGGTTACGGGCCAAGCCGCCTGGTTCGACGTGCGGGTGCGAGTCTACAAGGCCGACCCCAAGGAGCCGCAAAGGACCTGGCCCCAATTCGAGCCTCAGGGACCGGTACCTGGCCAAGAGAGGCGCCGCGGTAAGTGGCAGGCCTATGTGGCGGGTCTCTTCCTTCGGAAGTAGTACGAAGTGCGGGGTGCGAAGTGCGTGTGATGGTTGCGCTGGGACGGTTCGGAGCGTGAGGGGTCGATGGCAGGGGTTCGCCGTTTTGAAGATTGGGTTGCGTGGCAGAAGGCGCGGGAGCTCACTGTCGAGATCTATCGGATTTCGAGCTCTGGTCGTTTCGCCAGTGACCGAGGCCTTAGGAATCAGATTCAGCGAGCCACCGTATCGGTGATGTCGAATATAGCGGAAGGGTTCGAGAGATACAGCCGACAGGAGTTCAAGCAATATCTCTCCGTCGCCCGTGGGTCTGCGGCCGAAGTACGAAGTCAACTCTTTGTGGCGCTGGATCTTGG
>JAYEJW010000605.1:0-5566 GCA_034716535.1 Pseudomonadota bacterium | reverse complement strand
GTCACATCTGTACTAAAAACATCTTTTTTTATTTTCACTTTAGGTTGCTTTGAAACTTTAGATAAACTAGCATCTTGATTTATCTTCGCTATCCATGTTGTGGTCTTTGCTCGGATCAAACAGAAAAATGTCTTCGTCCGACAGGGTCGAGCGGCGGGGGACTACCAAAGCCTTCGTCCCGCCTTCTGCGACTGGACAACCCAGTCTTGAAATTGGGGAGGACCGAAGCCGAAAACCGTCTGCTCTCCCGTGAAGCCTTCGGGTCCTTTCACCTGCTCGCTGTACACCAACGGTCGGCCCTGCCGCTCGGCGAACGCCTTGAGCCAGTTCAATGCGCGCGGCGGCACCCGTCTTCCGACAGGCACGGCGAGATCCACCGCCAACCCCTGCCACTGGAGCTTGTTGAAGATGACGATGACCTTCGCCTCGTTGGGTTTCATCCAATCGGGCAAAGGGCTTTCCTCCCGTATCCAGCCGCAGCGGAAGTTTACGCAAGGATCGACGGGGCGGTTCTCGTAGTCATCGCATCCCCTCCCCGTGCTGTGCGGACAGGGGTGTCCCGGACTCGCCTCGTGGCCGTTGACCCTGATCCGCACCCAGCCATCGCAACAGGCGGTGCAGGGCTGACATCGTCTCGCCATCCCGATCCTCAATCCTATCTGCGTAATTCTACTTTGTCAGATGTCGACTTCTGTCCAGTTCGGTTGCCGTCATCCCGGCTGGGACGCCGGGATCCAGTCCGCCATAGCCTGCCCCGGACTCGATCCGGGGGAGGGCGAGCCGGTAACGTTGTGACACACTTGCAATGCCATCCATGGCAACTGGGTCCCCCGCTTCCATGCGGGGATGACGGCTGGAATTTCAATGTGACAAAGTAGAAGTAGACCCTGGTGAAGACCCGCGACCAGAATTGCCCAGCCTCCGCACCTTGCTCCCACCATGACTCTCAGTCGAGGCCCTGGGTCAGGACGACGAGCCGATCCAGCCGGTTCCGCGCCTCGCCGCTGGTGATGGCCGCATCGGCCCAGCGCACACCTTCGGCCATGCTGTCGGTCACCCCGGCGACATAGATGGCGGCTCCGGCGTTGAGGACCACAATGTCGCGCGCCGGGCCCGGCTTGTCCTCCAAGACACCGCGCAGCATGGCGAGGCTCCCCTCGGCGCTGTCCACCCGAATGGCGTCCAGGGGCGCGCGTTGGATGCCGAAGTCCTCCGGCCGGGTGCTGTAGCGTCGGATCTCACCGTCCTTGAGCTCCGCCACCTCTGTGCTGTCGCCGACGCTGATCTCATCCAGGCCGTCGCGCGCATGGACCACCAGCACGTGGCGGCTGCCCAGGCGCTGCAACACCTCCGCCATGGGCTCCACGAGGTCCTCACTGAAGACGCCGAGCAGCTGATTGGGCACTCCCGCAGGGTTGGTCAATGGCCCAAGCACGTTGAAAAGGGTCCGCACCCCGAGCTCCCGACGCGGACCGATGGCGTGTTTCATGGCTCCGTGGTGGGCGGGGGCGAACATGAAGCCGACCCCGATCTCCCGCACGCAACGGGCCACCTGCTCCGGGGTCAGGTCCAGGCGTACCCCGGCGGCCTCCAGCACATCCGCACTGCCGGACTTGCTCGAGACGGAGCGATTGCCGTGTTTGGCCACGTGACAGCCCGCCGCCGCGGCCACGAACATGCTGGCGGTGGAGACGTTGAACGTCCCGGATGCGTCACCGCCGGTACCCACGATGTCCACGGGATTGGCCAGGCCGCCGATGTCCACGCCGCTCGCCAGCTCGCGCATCACGGCGGCCGCGGCGGCGATCTCCGCTACCGCCTCCCCCTTCATGCGCAGGGCAACGAGAAAACCGGCGATCTGGGCGGAAGTGGCCCCGCCGGTCATGATGACCTGCATGACGGCGGTCATCTCCTCGCCCGTCAGGTCATGCCGGTCGATCGCCTTGGAAATGGCTTGTCTGATATCCATCGATGTCCTCTACAGGGTCGGCTCAGGTAATCAGCAGCGTGACGGCCGCTTCAGGAACCAACACGACCGAAATGACGCCTGCCTCCCCGACTGGAGCCCCCTGCGCCTTGCGCGCCTTTGTGGCTCAAAAATACCTACCTGCCTTCGATGAAATTCCGCAGCAGATCGTGGCCGTGTCGGGTGAGGATGGATTCGGGGTGAAACTGCACGCCCTGTATCGGATACTCCCGGTGGCGGATACCCATGATCTCGTCGCGTTCCCCCTCCTCGGTCTGGGTCCAGGCAGTGACCTCTAGCACTTCAGGTAGGCTCGACTCCTCGACAACCAGCGAATGATAACGCGTCGCCTGGAACGGGTTATCCAGACCCGAGAAGACACCTGCTCCGCCGTGAAAGACAGGAGAGGTCTTCCCGTGCATCACCTCCCGCGCCTTCACGATCCGCCCGCCGAACGCCTGACCGATGGACTGATGCCCGAGACAGACCCCGAGGATCGGGATGCGCCCTGCGAGCTCACCGATGAGCGGCACCGAGATCCCTGCCTCGTTCGGAGTGCAGGGGCCGGGGGAGATGACGATGCGCTCGGGCTTTAGCTCCGCGACCTGCTCGACGGTGATTTCGTCGTTGCGGTACACACGGACATCCACACCCAGCTCCCCCAGATACTGGACCAGGTTGTAGGTAAAGGAGTCGTAGTTGTCGATCATCAGGAGCATGACGACCCCGCGCCTGCGCGGCGGACAAACGGTGCGTGAAGAAAATCGAAATGTTACGCGCGATTCCGGTCCGACTCCAGCTTGATGACCTCAGCAGCGGTTGCAGAGGGGACCCGCTTCGTGCAGGCCGGAATGCGCTTTTCTATTGAGTCTCAGAACTCGTAGCGGAAGGTCCCGCCCAGGATCGCCAGCATATTGGTATCGTAGTCGCCACGGACGGTCACGCCCTGGGCCGACTGCTCCAAGGGCGCATCGCCGACGAGATAAAAGGTGGCGCCGAGCGCGAACGCCATGTTGTCGCTGTGCTCCCAGCCGTAGGCGGCGGACAGCTTCCAGGTCTCGTCGAGCGGGAAGTCGAGCGTTCTGTCTGCATCCTTCACTGGAGAGCTGTCGTAGGAGAGGCCCAACGAAACGACCGAACTTGCGCTCAACTCGTGGGCGACGGCGATGCCCGCGTGCCAGGTGTCGTCCCAGTTCCTGTCGAGTGTGGTAACCCGGTCGTTGTCGAAGCTGAGCACGTTCTGGCTGAACTTGGACCACTCCTGCCAGCCCAGGTTGAAAAAGAGCGCAGTTTCGTCGTTCAGCCTGTAGCGCAGGCCCGCCTCGAGCCACTGGGGATTGGTCCAGCTGATCTCGACGTCCGAGGGAGGCATTGCGGGCAGGGGAATGCGCAGATTCTCGAACTTGACGTCGCCTTCGAGGTCGGTATCCGCCTCGCTCCGGTAGACCACGCCGAGTAGGAGGCGATCGGAGAACTCATAGGTCAAGCCCAGGATGCCCTGGAACCCCCAATCACTCAGGTCCTCGAAGTCGACCCTTCCGTCGAGGGCCGGATCGGGCGCGCCCTGGCGAATGGCGATGCTCTGATTCATCGCGGTATAGATGGCGGAGACGCCGGCGCCGACCGAGAGCTTGTCGGTAACCTTATAGGCAAGCGAAGGTGTAATGCCGACCCCGATCAGCGTCACGTCGCGGATCGCATAGCGCCCCACGAAGTCCGAGCCGTAATCCACGCCGCCGCCCAAGGGGCCGGTCAGTGAGAAACCGAAGCGGACGCGATCCGAAAGCGGTCGCACGTAGAAGAAGCTGGGGACGGGCGCGACCTCACCGGCATTACCCCCGTTGTCACCCCTGACTGGTCCCGCGAGCGGCGGGGCCATGGCCGTGTTCTGGGCGCTCTTGGAGTTGAACTTGACGCTCGGAAGAATGAGCTGGAACCCAGCCAGGATATGCTGCTCGTCGATCCCGGTCATACCCGCCGGGTTGGTCCAGGAGGCATCGGCGCCGAAGGTGTTCGTCGGGTTGGCAACGCCGGCCGTCCCGAGACTGCCCGGACTGCCGACCTCAGCGAGATAGAATCCGGCCCCGGACGCGTTGAAGGTCGCCCCTATCAGGGCAGCGGCCAGAGCTGCTCGCAATGCTTCATTGACTCGGATGTTCATTTGGCCCGGTTCCCGTTGCACGGAAAACACACATAGAAAGCGCGCACAGAGAATCTTACAACAAATCCGTGTGATCGAGACAACAAGTGCGGCTCGAAGCGTACGGCCATGCTCCTCGTCGAGCCGAAACCGGCACCTTCTCTATACTATGCACGAATCGTCGCCCGTCCCCGAGCTCTCCGGGCCGGCAAGAGCAGCAAAGCATGAACTCAGTCTCCGAAAACCTCCAAGCCCCGCCGACAACGCGAGATCAGCTCGAAGAGCGCATGCGTTTCGAGGAGCTACTCTCCGAGCTGTCGGTGCGCCTCATCAACCTGGGCTCCGAAGAGGCGGACACTGCCCTCGAAGAGGGCCTGCGCTTGGTCGGAAAGTTCGCCCGCGCCGACGAGGTACGCCTGCTCTCGGTTCAAGAGCGCGAATCGGCGCACCGTGTCGCTTACGGCTGGGTTGCAAAGGGGACCCCCGGTGACCTCGCCTGCTCATCCCAGGGCTTCTTCGATCGCTTCCCGCTGGCGGTGGAGCTGCTGCGCGCGGGCAAGCCGATGATGTACGAAAGCCTCGACCAGATCCCCTCTCGGGCACAGGCAGAGCGCACTTATCTGGCGAGCGAGGGGCTACTGGCCGCCATCGCCTACCCCGTTATGGTGGACGCCCGGCTTCTAGCAGTGCTCTTCATCCACCGCTTCCAAGAAACACGCTGGCCGAACACCCTCACGGGGCGACTGCCCCACATTGCGAGCATCTTCGGCAACGCCTTGGCGCGCAAACAGGCGCAAGAGGATCTGCATCGACAATTGGAATTCGAGGAGCTGCTGGCCGATATCTCCGCAAAGTTCGTCAACCCGGCGCCGCAAGAGATCGACTCCGAGATCGACCAGACACTCGCGCGGCTCGGCCGCTTCTTCGAGGCCGACCGGGTCTTCGTCGCCCGTTTCGACAACGACCGCACCGGGAAGGCCGAGGGGTTCACCTTTGGCTGGGCGGCACCTGGCATCTCCGGGCAGGATCCGATGCTGGAGGGCGCGGCCTTCGATCACAGGTTCCCCTGGATGACCGCCAGGATGCGCCGCCGCGATATCTTCCATGTTCCGGTCGATCCACTGCCTCCGGAAGCCGCTGCAGAGCGGGCATATGTCCGGCAGGTCGGCATACGCTCGTCCATCTTGGTGCCCCTCGCGGTGGGGGGCTACGTCACCGGAACGGTGGTGCTCGACTCCTTCAACGAGAAACGTCGCTGGACGGCGCAGCTGGCCCAACGCCTGCAGCTCGTCGGCGAGATCATCGCCAGCGCCCTGGAGCGAAAGCGGGATTTCCAGGCTCTGTGCAAGCGCGACAGGGCGCTCAAGCACGCACTCGATGAGATCGGTGTGCTGAAGGATCGCCTGGAGGCCGAGAACCTGCTGCTGCGCGAGGAGATCGAGCTGCATCAGTCTCACGAG
>JAYEJW010000604.1:0-5578 GCA_034716535.1 Pseudomonadota bacterium | reverse complement strand
TGGAGGGGCGTGAGCACCGTAACCGTTCACACCCCCCCAGACGACCAGACGCGATACGACGGCCGAGTTTGCCATCCATGGCACTGGTTTCCGGCATCCCAGCCGGAATGACGGCGGGGGTGTGAACGGTTACTGAGCACCTCGACGCGCAGGGGCCAGGATTTGATCGCCTCGGACTCTGTCACTCTTCTTCCTCCCTCGCACGAACCTCCGGCAGCGCTTCCATTTAAGCGGTCTTCAACGCGGGCAGGTCTCGTTCGACGATTCCCCACACCAATTTCAGGTCCACGCCCAGGTAATCGTGAACCAAGATGTTTCGAAAGCCTGATATCTCCCGCCATGGTATCCGCGGCCGGGCGGTCTTCAGGTCGTCGCTCAACCGCTGACTCGACTCGGCGAACGTCTGGAGGTTTCGAATGACGGCGTCCTGCACCAGCTCCGATTGGAAGAACCGCTCGCGGCTGCCATTGGTGTATTCATTGACCCGCCGGATGCAGCTGAGCATGTGCTCGACGTACAGGGAGTCAGATTTCTCCGGCTTCATAGGTACTCGGCCTTCTCCAGCACGGGACCGCGAATCCGCGGGTGGAGCGCCGCCTCGGTCACCAAGTCCACCTACCGTCCGAGCAGATCCTGCAGGTCCATCAAAAGCCCCCCCATATCCAACCCGGTGCGGCCGCTCTCCATCGTCACCAAGAGGTCCACATCGCTCTCTGGCCCGGCATCGCCCCGCGCCATGGAGCCGAAAACGCGCAGATCGTACGCGCCCCGTTTTCGTGCGATCTCGATGATTGCCGCGCGGTTCTGTTTCAGCAGGTCATGCATTGTCTGATCGCTCCTATCCCGCCGCAAAGAGGCCGCGTCCATCCCGCCAGATCGGGCGCCCATCCCGGGGGTGCCGACAAAGCTCGATGACCCGCCCGCGCAGAGGCGTACAGAAGCGACTCCCTTCCGCGAACATCCGCAGCGCAGGTTTGCGCCGGGAGGATCCTGATATCCACCCGCCACGGCGCACCAGGTCGTAAGCGGCGTCCTCGAGAAAAGCGCTGCTTCGGTCTTGCTCCGAGGGGTTGACCAGCGAGAGGCTGATCGCAGGTCTGCCTTCCTGCGCTTCTTGTACCGGGACCTTTGCCAAAGCACTCGCTTGAAAAAAACCGTTGCCGTTGCTGCGGTCCGCGCCGATACCGCTGTCCCCGAGCCAGTCGAGGGCGGCCTCGAAAGACCTTTTCGCGGAAGGGTCCGCGAAGCTTGCAAGAAACCAGAGTCCACCGTCCGGGTGGTAATGGATCCGCGAGAAATGAAACAACAGCCCTTTCAAGGCACGATTATCGTTCCGGTTGAGGGCAAGCCTCGGGCGCTCTTCCTCCTGCCAGAGCACGAAATCCCTCGGCAAGTGCCGCGCATTGTCCGGTTTCATACCCAAGGGGCCGCGGATATGCGTATACCGGTCATCGACGAGGTTGCCCGGATCCCGCGCGACGTCACTCCAGATAGCGGCGTCGATCCACACCTCGGTCTTGACCTCCGTCATGGGCATATCCGCGTTGGGCGCGTTCAACAATTCTTGTTCGCTTTCAGGGGTCAAGTGGGCGTCACGAACGATGAGTCGGGTGGGGGTTCCCTCGGTCTCGGCGGCGGTGCCGAAGAGTTTTCCGAGCAACGTCGAGGGATCCTTGCCGGCAAGGGACTCCTGTCCGTTCCAGGAAAATCCACCTTCGGGACCGTGCCCTTCCTCTCCACGCACCCGTTCCATGAGCGAACGCATCTTTCCGCGCAACGAGGATCCCGGCACATAGGGCCGGTTATTCACCGGGTTGCGAACGATGACGCTGTCCGCGCCCCCAATGGCCATGCCCACCGAGTTGCCGCCGATGTGCAGGCCCGTCCGCGCGGTCATGACCCCGCGAATGAAGACCTTGCTCTTGATCACGCCCTGTTTGGAATCCTGTTGCGTCATGACTATTTGCCTCCGAATGCCTTGTGGTAGGCGACGATTGCTTCAAAGAACTGACAAAAGCGTTGAAAGCTGCCCTGGTCCCTTACATAGTCGATCGCGGTGCCGATGGTCTCGCTCAGCTCTTTGACGGCTTTCTGCCGGCTGGCGGCATAAGCGAGCCGCGGTTTCAGCAACAGTAATGACCGCTCTGTTTGGGCGTCCCAGCCCTGCATCTCAATCTTTTTCATGTTGCCGTAGGCGTTACGGATCTGCGAAGAGGATAGCTTATTGTTGGCAAGCTCCTGGCCCAATCTTTCCGCTCCTCCGACCATATCGCGGGCAGACCGCTCCTCCGTCATGAATCGTTCTATTTCAGCTTTGGTCAAGATCATCTTTGTCTCTCCGTATGGAAAATTCGGCCCATCGCACCGGCAGTTGCAGCCAATCCAGTACAGGTTGAACGGTCGAGCAGCCGTTCACGACGCTTTCGAGGATCGCCTTTTGCAAGCTCTTTATCGGCGTCTCGAGCCCGCTGTTACGTCTCACCATCCGGTTGAGGTTGTAGACGAGCTGCCAGCGCCAACGCTGCCAGGCCTTGGCCTCGGACAGTGCCCGTGGAGAAACCTCGGTGGGCCGTCCCAAATCGCGGCGCTCGTATTCCTGCAAGGCAACGACGACCCGCCGCAGGCGGTCGACGATGGCGCGGTTCTCGTTGCCCGCGAGGTCCTCGATGAGCTCTTTCAGTGACTCCGCCGACGAAAAGTCCTCCCAAGCGAGCGGGGTCTAAAGCAGGGGGAAGGCGTTTTTTGTCCTTCCGTCCGCTCGTTGGAGCAACTTGGCGCGGCCCTCCTCCGCTCCTGCGAGCTCGGCGCTGCGTGAGATCGGGTACTTTCCGGGTACCAGGCCCAAGCCGCCGGAAACGGTGAACGCCGAGTTGTAACAGGCATAGGCGGAAAACTGCTTCCGGATGCTTGATGCAACCGCGGGAAGCTCATCCCAGGAACCCACGAGGAACAGGTCGTCTCCACCAGCGTAGATGATCCGGGTGCGAGGGAAACGGGCAACGAGCGTGTTGAGATAGCCCGCGAAAAACAGGTGCAACTGCCTTGAAAGCGTAGCGACCCGAGACAGAGAGCCCATCTCCTTGGTGCCAGAGGCGCCCGTGAAACGCAGACCGTTCACCAAGATCTTGCCGAGGTTGTCGACATCCATTCGGAGCACGCCCATCCTCTGAATGCCACGCGCCTTCTCGGCAAACCCTTCAAAGTCCCATTCGCCCGATTCTTTGTCCCGGTTCCAAACGCCCAAAAATCGGAACCCGCAAGAATAGCCGTAGGGATTTCCGTCCAGGCAATCCGGATCATTGAGGGCCTCTTTGTGGCACAGCGTCAGGGATGCGCTGGAAGGCGGAGCAGCTTTGGAATCACCAAGCAGGTAGAGATCACAGCCGATTTCGTCTAACGACAATTTCCACGCTGCCGGCCATTGGTCTCGCGAATATCGACGGTCGTCGTCCCACGCCCAGAAGAAGGCCTTGCTCTTCCCCAGCCGCCCCCCGAGACGCTCGAGGCGATCGCATTGGGAACAGATCTTCCGGCTTTGACTGCCAGAGTCATCGGTCCTCAACTCGGCCTTTTCGTCATCGCGGCCGCATACCTGGCAAGACCCCTGGGGATGCAGTGGCTGGGGCTCAAAAAAATCTCCTCGGCCGCGAAGGAGGCCGTGGAATCGTCTCTCCCTGTTCCGCATCAGGTCTTCGTTGGCAGCTTTCCATCTCGGCCCCATCGCACCTTCCCGAAAATCGCTTCCCCGAACCTCCGCAACGCCGATTCCGAGAAAGACGTCGCCCCCGAGCTCGTCCAACAGCCAGGCATTCACATCGTCCACGAGGTCCCGGAGCCTCCCTTCCAGGCAATCGGCGATTAACAGATAGAACTTACCGCCCGAGGAGTAGATTCGGGCCGTCGGATAAAGGTCCAACCGGCGCAGTAGGCGCTCCGAAACAGCATCGCATAGCAACTGGATATACAAGGAACGGCCCCGAAGCGCCTTTGCCGCTCCCTTGCTGGTGATGCGGTAGATGAAAGACTGGATACCGAAGAAGTCGCCGCAGATCAGCCGCCACTTCGAGGATTCGCGATCATGGAAACCTCGTGGCTCGTCCAAGGTACCTCGCGCAGCATGATGATGATACAGGCCCTCCGCGATCGCCGCCGTCACGCGGAGATGATCGTAGAGTGAAATATCGGGACGCTGGATGTTGGTTGCCGCGGGCACTTGCGTCATGAAGCGCTCCATGAGGGACAGAAGGGATTGAAAAACGGCACGATAGGCCTCGTCCCCCGCCCTAGCCGGTTGCGGTAGATCCTCGATACCGTGGAGGAAGCCGTTGGCTAACTCAGCGTATTCCGGAACCAAGGGAGCATGACTGAGCCAAACGTCATCGCCTTGGTTAAACATCGTTGAGTCGAATCCTTCGACATCCTGGGCAAAGATCGCTTCCTGCACTAGCTTCAGCGTTCCTAGTGGTTGGCGATAGCGACTTGAAAGATTACGGCCCTCCAGGTTGACGCGCGCCATGATCGACTCAAGACGGGTCTTCTGATGAATGCGTCGAATGTAGAAATTGCCGGCCTCCCTTTCCGCGCTTGCAAAATGGTCGGCCGCCGCTACCAGGGCTTCCAGAGGTTGGGAAGCTTTGTGATGGCGCGCAGCGATGTTTACCCAGTTCTGGTCCGAACCGGGAGCCGAGTTCGCTGCGGCGCTTGGCATCGTCCAAGGCCTGGCGCAGATCGGCAATCTGCTTTTCCTTCTCCTTGAGCTTGAGGTCCTGCTCCTCGGCGGCGGCCTTGCGTACGGCGGCCTCCAGCCTTTGCTTTTCCTCATCGAGCCTGCGGGCGACCTCCAGATCGAGCTCGCGGGCCTTACGGCGAAGCTCGAGCTCCCGGGCGGCGGCGTCCTCGACCTGCTTGGCGCGCTCGGTGATCTGGGCCTTGAGGTCCGCCAGCTCGATATCCAAGGCACCGCGCGCGCGGCGTTCCGCCTCGGCGACGCCACGCCTCAGGCGGGCCTCGTGGTCCGCCTTGAGGCTGGTCTCGAGCTCGCCGCGAATCTGGGCGCTCAGGGCCTCGGAGATGGGGATCTCGTAACCGCAATTCGGGCATTTTATGTGGGTGTCAGTCACGGGCTTTGCGGTGGTTCGTCAGCAATTTCGATTTCTCACAACGGTCTGATCGCGCCGGGGCGGCGGCTAGTATTCAATCGCGCCGAGGGCGGCGCTCTACAGGGATGGCGCTTCAGACCCCAACGATCTCACGGATCGCCGTCGCCTTGCCTATCCGGCAAGCTTGCAGGGTTTTCATCGATCCGCCCGTAGCGGATGGCCTCCGGGTCGATACGCAGCGCGAAGCGCGTGCCGGGCCGGCGCCCGTCGCCCTGGATCAGGTAGCGGGCGGCGAGCTGTCGCCCGAGGGCGGCTTCCAAGGCGCTGTTTGTGTGTGATTTTCTCTGCTCGAAGTAGTCCGCGCTCATGCCGCCGCCCAAGGCATCTTCGGCACGCTCAAGGTCGCCGGACAGCTCGTTCGCGATGCGGCGGTATTCGGCGAGAAATTGGCGGTCCAGGCCGTTGGTGTCCCAGCGGGC
>JAYEJW010000603.1:0-5594 GCA_034716535.1 Pseudomonadota bacterium | reverse complement strand
TCGGTATCGCCTCGCCCATGTGCTCTCGCCCCATCAGTTGTGATGGGGCTGCATTTCAACAGACGCGGCTCCGTGTGTCCAGCCCAGGGCGACTCTGTCCCCGCTGAGATGTGGGTAATGGTATGAGCAAAGTTATCCTCCCTGTGGGTCTTTGTCTTCCTCAATATGATCTTTCGTGATCTGCATGAATTTGGACGAACCGGGTTCCTCGAAGAGGTGATGACAGGCGTCGTGAATGGCGTTCAAGTAACAGACGGCCTAATGCTGATTGGTGGGATCATGATCGCAGTTCCCCTCCTCATCATCCCGCTCACCCAATTCCTGAGTTTCAAGGCGAACCGTCTAGCCAACCTTTTCATAGGGGTACTCCACCTTGTGATTACTATCGGAGTCAATAGGGCGCCTGATCTTGATAACGTTTTCTTTGCTGTGATTGAGATCGCCGCTCTACTGCTGATTATCCGATTGGCATGGAGCTGGAAAGAACACACTGCCTAAATGGTGCTACCGACAAGGAGATTTGGACATGATGAAAGCAATGGTATGCACGAAGTACGGATCGCCGGATGTGCTTCAACTGCAAGAAGTCGAAAAACCTGTTCCAACCAGCAACGAAGTCTTGATCAAAGTACATGCGACCACAGCGACAACCGCAAGCGTGATTGGACGAACAGGTAAGCCATATTTTGTTCGGCTGTTCTTCGGCCTTACAAAACCTAGGAAACCGATTCTGGGACAAGAACTCGCTGGCGAGATTGAAGCGATTGGAAGTGGCGTGAAATCGTTCAAAGCCGGGGACAAAGTGTTTGGAGTGACTGGAGCCAAGCTTGGTGCTCATTCCCAATACAAACGCATGAATGAAAACAGCGCGTTGACCAGCATGCCCAAGAATGCCACTTTTGATGATGCGGCCGCAATGGTAGAGGGTGGTTTAACCGCCCTGAACTTTCTTAAACACGAGGCTGGCATTCAACAAGGTCAGCATGTTGTAATCTATGGCGCTTCGGGTTCAGTGGGAACCGCATCGATACAAGTCGCCAAGGCGTTCGGAACAACGGTTACGGCGATATGCAGCAGCGCGAATTTTGATTTGGTAAAGTCACTGGGAGCAGACTTCGCAATCGACTATCGACAGGAGAACTTCACTGAAAATGGGTCAACCTACAACATCATTTTCGATACGGTGGGTAAGCTCTCTTTTTCGAGGTGCAAGAATTCACTTACTCCAACAGGTATTTATCTTGATGCAGGCGATATTGGGACGATTTTTCCCATGATGTGGACATCTTTATTCGGTGGTCGTAAGGCAATTCTGGCAACGACTTACACCAGATCGGCCGAGGCAAACTTAGCCGATTTGCAGACCCTCAAAACGCTGTTTGAGCAAAGCAGTTTTCGAGCCGTAATCGACAAACGATATCCTCTGGTCGACCTCGCGAGTGCGTACCGGTATGTCGATACAGGTCGCAAAAAAGGGAGCCTTGTGATCAACATCTCCCACGATATATAGCGTTGGATTTGCTTTATAAGATGAGATAATCGGTATTCTCTCAGATTATTAGCTTTGTGGTGTTTATTTCTCCTTTGTACTCCTATCTGGTATCAAAACATGAAATTCAACATCATCCTCCTGGTTCTAGCCGGCATGGTACTTTCTAGCCACTCTGTTGCTGGCAAGTGGGAGCACGTACCCAAGGTACCCTTGGTTACGAAGCAATGTGTCGTGCATGGAGAGCTCTCCTGTTCCGAGTACGAGTACACGTTCAGCGTCTGGGGCGTAAGCTGTACGGAGAATTGCTTGGTCAGAAGCTCCTTGAATAGCTGTCAGCTGAGAAACCGCTGCAACTTGGATGAGCCCAGCGGTTGTTTCCGCAAGCAGGTGTGTTCGAAAATCAGCAACCTCAACACCTGCCGCATGTGGGAGGAGCAGGCTATTTGCCGCTGATCCTAAGTCGCGTGCGCGAGCTTGGTGGCCCCGATAGGTGAATTCTCGAAAGAGGAGAACGATTAAGCAGGATCTCGGGGTTCTGAGGGTGTAAATGGCTCGCCGATGTGGTTCAGAATCCGCTCCACGGGAGCCGCCTCGGTAACGAAAGCAATGATGCGCATCTCGGCCCCGCACTTGGCGCAGGTCAGGGGACACGCCTCGTAGATACGCGCGAGCAGCATCGCCCAAAGGTAGCGGGCGGGAGAACGATGCGGTGTCTAGGTGGACTTTTCGCCGGGAGGATTCACCGGCGCCGAGGGCGGTGTCGTTACGGCCTCGGGTTCCAGGGCGGTGACAGCGGCACGCAAGGGCGCGTTGGGGGCCAATGCCCCGTAATAGCAGTGCCGGTGTATTTGCGGTGGCGGCAGCAGCGCGGCGATACGTTCGATGAGCTCCAGTGGCGAGAGAATGAGCGGCGTGCGCCCGTCGGGGCCGGGCCTGGGCAGGTGATAGATCAAGCGGTGGGCATCGAGCTCTTCGATCCGTTCGGAGGCGAAAAGCGGCCGAGCACAATAGCGCAACAGCCGCTCGAGCCCGTGCCGGTCATTGGCGGCGATGCATGCCGTCGCATAGAGCGAGAATCCGCTGCCGTAGTCCGATTGCTCCATGTCCCGGCGATCGTCCTTGTCGATAAGTCTGCGTCGCTGATAAGCGCGCAGAATGCGTTGGCGTACCCGCGCTTGTACCGCATCGGTATCGTGCGCATCCAGCTCGTTGACGGCGTAGAAGCGTACCCCGCCCTGCGGTTGGACAACCATGTCCGGATCCCGGATCGGTTTGAGAAGCTGTGATTATGTTCATGAGGGGTCGGCTAGATGCTTATCAGGTCTCGATTCGTTGCACTTCGGGGCGTGAGGTAAAAACGTGCGTCGCGTCGCATGGCGATGCGCCGAACCTCTTTGGGTGAACAGGGGTCTGCCCGCCGCACTCCGTTCTAGCCGTTAGCGCCCGGCCTGGCGGGTTGAAACGGGTCCGATCCGAATGGCACTCGCTTAAGCGGTTGTGCTTTCCGATTCCGTCAGTTGTGGAAGCGGATCAGGTCACTTTCTCCGCGCATTTACTTCGCATTCTTCGGGGTGCCCGTTCTTGCGGATGTCCCCCGGCTAGCGCCCGGGCTGCTTGAGCAGCGGAAACGCCCGGGGTCCTAGCTTCACGGGAAGGGGCTCGACTCGTCCGGGACGAAGACTGACGCGCCGCTCGTCGACCATCCCGAGGAGTGCCGCGAGTTTCGTTGCGTCCTCGATGCCGTCGCCGTATTGTTTCCACAGGACCCAGAGTTGCACGGCATGCTTGAAGCCCAACGGAGTTGGGATCCGGTCCGCGATCGGTGCTGCCCTACGAGGCTCCTGAAAGGATCGGGACGCGGCTTCGGTCTACGACAGAAGACGCGGGGCGGACTATCCACTGAGAGTTACCATGGCAAGACGAGCAGGCGACGGGAGGACAGCGTATCTTGCCCTCTGCATCGTGCTGGCGGTCGCTCCCACGACTTCCAGCGCCTCGGACGGCAACTGGAGCATAGACGACGCCGATCTTGTCCCCGACGTGTTTGCCGCGGCAGGCTGGCGGTTGTTGTTTCGGACGGACGTAGCGCCTACGCGATTCCGACCACAGGGAGATGGGGTCATCGCTATCGAGACAGAGGACTCGGTCGGTTTTCTGTTTCGCGGAATCCGTGAGCAGGAGCGAAATGCCTCGCATCTCGTCTGGCGTTGGACGGTTCTGGAGAGCCTGCCGCCGGCGGACTTGAGCCGCCCCGGTGCCGACGACCGCCCCGCTGCCGTTCACCTCTGGTTTAGCCGATCGGCGAGGACGAGGGATCTCTGGGACCGTCTGAAAGACGGCATTGCAGAATTCGCCGGTCTTCCCCTGGCCGGAAAGACGCTGACGTACGTTTGGGGTGGAGCTCACCGGCGGGGTGAGCGCTTCCCCAGCCCTTACGAGACGGAGGACGGGGCAGTCGTGGTCCTGCGCCCCGGGGATACGCGGCTTCGAGAATGGCATTGGGAGAAGGTCGATTTCGCGGCGGACTTCGAGCTCGCTTTTGGCTATCCCGCCCCGCCTGTGCGCTATGTCGCGGTCTCCGCGGACAGCGAGGATGCTGGCGGGTCCAGCACGGCCCTGGTCGCCGATCTCAGGTTTGAGACAGCCGGAATATGATGCCAACCCAGTCCTCTCTAACCCAAACCCCGGCGCAGCTGGGTGACCGCCTCATCAAGCTCACAGCCAAGGGAACGAAGCGGGGGCACGTCGAGGAGGACGCATTCTCCTGGGCGCGCACGCCGAGGCGACCCTTCTGGCTGCCTTTGCAGGGATACGCTGGCATCGTCGCCGATCTTCACTACGGCGAACTCGCCACGGCAAAGGCCTGTGGGCACACGGCGGCCATTCTCCCGGAACCGGAGGCCAAGGCGTGTCTCGCTGTCCAACGCGACGACGAGCAGTTTCACGCGAGACTCTACGCCCGTTACCTGGCCCGCCTCGGCACGGAGGGCACGGTGACGTCGGGCGTGCGTGACGCCTATGAACGTTGCCTGTCCTGGCCGGGAGACCCACTGGGTCTGGTGCTCGCCTTCAACGTCGTCCTGGAGGGCGAGGCGATGCGTTTGCAGCGCTACTTCGCAACACGCTTCCCCTGCCCCCTGTTTGCGGAGCTCAATCGCAGGATCCTGGCCGATGAAGCGCGTCATATCGCCTTCGGTCGGATCTACGGCAGGCCTGGCCTACAACGACTGGATACAGAGGAGCGCATTGCGCTCTACCGCTGGTTGAAGGCAATCTGGTGGGATTGTGCGGTGGCGGTGCGGGGCCGATTCGACGGCGTCGGGGGCTGGATTCTGCGCGCCCTGCATCCGCCCCTCGAACAGTCCTGGCGCCGACAGACCGATAGCCTGCTGGATCTAGGCCTGATCCGACCCGAGGAGTTGGCGCGGCTCGAGCGCAACGGAGGTCCCGGGTGATCTCTGTCGTCATTCCCACTCTCAACGAGGCACGGGGCCTCGAATCGCTCCTGCCCAGGCTCGCCCGCGAAGACGAACCCGCGCAGATCATTGTCGTCGACGGGAGCAGTGCGGACGAGAGCGCCGAGGTCGCCGGCCGTCTGGGAGCGCAGGTCCTGAGTGCGCCTCGCGGGCGGGGAACCCAGCTCCATGCAGGTGTCCGGGCGGCCAGGGGCGAGGTGCTTTTCTTCCTCCACGCCGATACGGTCTTTCCGCCGGGAGGTCTGAGCGCAATTAACCGCGCACTTGAAGGCCATCCCCAGGCCGTGGGCGGCAACTTCCGCCTGCTCTTCGACGGCGATGACGCCTTTGACCGCTGGCTCGAAGGCTTCTACGCCTGGATCCGTTCCAAGGGGCTCTACTACGGCGATTCAGGCATCTTCATCCGGCGTTCTTCCTATGAGCGCATTGGCGGCATCCGGGCCCTCACCCTGATGGAGGACTTTGACCTCGTGCGACGGATGGAGGCAGACGGCCCCACGCTCTGCATCCAGGACCCGCCCCTGATGACCTCGTCGCGCCGTTTTCGCGGTCGCCATCCCGTCGCTATCTTTCTCGGGTGGCTCAAGATTCACCTGCTCTACGCTTGCGGTATGTCGCCGGGACGG
>JAYEJW010000602.1:0-5600 GCA_034716535.1 Pseudomonadota bacterium | reverse complement strand
CGGAAGCGGCCCCGCACTTCGAGCCGGTCGAAGGCGTGGCGAATGCCGGTGTCTTGCTTACCTTGCCGGCCGTTATCGGCGAGGGGTTGTTGCGCAGCGCCGAGCGTTTTTATGCGCCGCTGAAAGCCGGGTTCTATGGTCTGCATTCAATCCTGTTGTGCCTGGTCATGATGGCCTTGTTGCGCATCAAGAGTATTGAGCGCTTGAGCGCTCATCAACCCGGTGAACTGGGCATCCTGCTGGGGCTGGATCGCGTGCCGGAAGTGAAAACGCTGCGGCGCAAACTCAACGAACTGGGCAATCAACAACAGGCGGCTCGACTGGCCGCGGCATTGACCGAGCAGTGGTCGCAGGGTGAACCCGATGAGCTGGGCGTACTGTACGTCGACGGTCACGTCAATGCCTACACCGGGCGCAAGCATTCACTGCCCAAGACGTTTGTGCAGAAACGTCGCCAGTGTTTGCCCGCCTCGACCGATGTTTGGGTGCATAACGGGGCGGCCGAGCCGTTGTTCTTCGTCACCAGCCCCATCAATGGGCACCTCTTGGCGCTGCTCGAGCAGGAGGTCATTCCCCAAGCACGCCAGCAGATCGGCCCCGAAAGGACGCTGACCCTGGTCTTCGATCGTGAGGCTTGGAGCCCCAAGTCCTTTCAACAGTGGCACGCGCAAGGGACCGAAGTCATCACCTATCGCAAGGGTAAACAGACGCCCTGGGAGCCGGAGGACTTTCGCCCCTTCAGCGTCGAGCGCGACGGGAAACCCGTGACCTATTGGCTGGCCGAGCGCAGCGTGCAGGTCATCCCCGCTAATCGCAAACGCCCCGCCTTTTGGATGCGCGAAATCCGCCGCCTATGTAAAAACGGCCATCAGACCGCGATTCTGACCACACGCCAGGATCTACCGGCCGAACAGATCGCCGATCATATGTTCGCGCGTTGGCGCCAAGAGAACTTCTTCAAATACATGCAGGCCGAATTCAACCTCGACCACATGAGCACCTACGCCACGGAACCAGCCGATCCGCAGCGGCTGGTTCCCAATCCGCAGCGCCGAGCGCTGGAAAAATCGCGCAAGGCCAAAAAGGCGCAGCTCGGCAGAGCTCACGCCCAGCATGCGAAGCAACAACGTGACGGTGCATCACCGGCCAAGCAAGCGAAGGCAAAGGAGGCGATCGAACGATTGGAGAAGGAGTGCGATCAACTCACCGCGCGTATCAATGACATGGAAAAGCGCGTGCCTTTGAAGAGTATCCGGGATGCGGACAAAATCGTACATCACGAAGGCGAGCGAAAAACCATTACCCAGCTCATCAAGGTCGTCGCTTATCGCAGTGAGAGTTGTCTCGCGAGCATTGTAGAACCCTTTTTCGCGCGTCACGACGATGAAGTTCGCGCCTTTCTCAAAGCCGCCTTCCGCTTACCCGGCGACATTATCCCGGATTACGAACGGCATGAATTGCGGGTGCGTCTCTACGGGTTGGCTAATAACCGATCGCAACAAGCTCTCATCGCGCTTTGCGAATACATGAATACCCAGCAGATGAAATACCCTGGTACCAACCTGCGCCTCGTTTACGAAGCGATCCAGTCGCATTGAATTTAGCGCCAAGTCAGGAGTTCTGCACTGGGTGACGGCAGCGGCAGATCCGTCAATCTCTACAGGGGCAGCTACGCCCTGCTGATCGGGGTGAGTGATTACACGGCGGGCTGGCCGGACCTGACGAGCATCCCGCGAGAACTCGATCGCGTCCAGGCGGCGCTGGAGGCGCAGGGATTCAAGGTGGACCGCTACCCGCCGGAAAGGGGGCAGGCCGTCAGTAGCCGGGACCTCAAGCAGGCATTCGAGTCCTTCATCAACAAGTACGGTTACGACCGGGAAAACCGGCTGCTGATCTACTTCTCCGGTCACGGCTACACCTGGGTCGATGAGGAACAGGGTTACCTCGTGCCGTCCGATGCCCCCATCCCGCAATCGGGGTTTCCGGGTCCCGAGTTCCTGCAGAAGGTCCTGCACATGAGCCAGGTCATGGCCTGGACCCGGCAGATGACGGCCAACCACGTCCTGTTCCTGTTCGACAGTTGTTTTTCAGGCACCGTGCTGCAAAGCAAGGCGATCCCGCAACCCCTCCATATCAGCAAACTGACGGCCAAGCCGGTGCGACAGTTCATCACCGCCGGTGGCGCCGGTGAGGAGGTGCCGGCCCGCAGCGTGTTCACCCCCGCCTTCGTCGATGCGCTGGAATTCGGTCTGGCGGACACCTCGCCGAGGGACGGGTACATCACGGGGACCGAACTCGGAATGTACCTGCGCAGTACCGTCGCGGAATCGAGCGATCAGACACCCCAGTTCGGCCGTGGGCCGGATTACAAGCACAAGCTCGGCGACTTCGTCTTCCGTGCCCCGGCGGCAACGTCACCGCCCGGAGATCCCCCTGCCAATCTCGATCCGCCTTCCGCGCTGGCGGGACACCTGCAGGTCAACGTTAACGCACCGGGAGCGAGGATCACCATCGACGGGCGTTACGCGGGCGAGGCCGCGCCGGGAAGTCCCCTGAACCAGCGCAACGTGCTGCCCGGCGAGGTGGTCGTACGGGTGGAGGCCGAGGGTTACGCGCCGGCAACGCGGCGGGTGGAGATTGTCGCGCGGGAGTGGGCGCAGGCGTCCGTGCGCCTGGACCGGGTCGAACAAAATGCCTGGCTGGTGGTGCGTTCCAATGTCAGCCAGGACATGGTCTACATCGGCGAACGGGCGGTGGGGCCGACGGGTCCGAAGCGGCATACCCTGGAGCCGGGTGAGTACCGGGTACGGGTCGAGAAGGGTGGGCGCGCGCCCTGGGAGGAGCGCATCACCCTGGCGGCGGGGGAGACCCGCACGTTGCGGGTAAAGCTCCAGCCCGCTTCGAGCCGATCGGGACTCGATCCGGACATGGTGACCATCACGGGTGGATGGTTCGAGATGGGTAGTCCAGCGTCGGAGACGGGCAGGGACGACGACGAGCGTCGGCACCGGGTCCAGGTCGGGGACTTTCGCCTCGCCAGGACCGAGGTGACCGTGGCCGGGTTCCGGCGTTTCGTCGAGGCGACGGGCTACCGTACGGACGCAGAGAAGGACGCGGGCGGCAATGAGGGCTGCAAGGCGATCGATATAGGCGAAGGCGAGAAATTCTGGGACTGGCGTGCGTGGGCCAGCTGGCGCAAAACGAGCAAGGCCGTTAAGGGCCGGGACGACCACCCGGTGGCCTGCGTGAGCTGGTACGACGCAATGGTCTATATCGCGTGGCTGAACGATGAGACGGGCGGGGGCTACCGTCTGCCGACGGAGGCCGAATGGGAATACGCGGCGCGCGGCGGGACGACGACGGCGCGTTACTGGGGAGAGGACCCGGCACGGGCCTGTCAATTCGCCAATGTCGCGGACCAGACGAAACTGCCAAACGGCAACGTCTGGACGAGCAGGCACGAGTGCAGGGACGGTCACGCCTTCGTGGCGCCCGTGGCGCAGTATCGCCCCAACCCGTTCGGTCTGAACGACATGCTGGGCAATCTCTGGGAGTGGACCTGCAGCAACTACGACGGGGACTATGCGGGTGGCGAAAACAGGTGCGTGAACGAAAATCATGCCGACGGCCGGCGCGTGACCCGGGGCGGTTCCTATCCCAACTTCCCGCGCTGGGTGCGCTCGGCCTACCGCCTCAGGAACGATCCCGGCCACCGCAACGCCATCACGGGTTTTCGTCTCGCCCAGGACCTCTAGCCCTCACCTCGTTTTTTTAATGGACGCGGTCATCGAGTAGGGTGGACAAGCGCAGCGCAGTCCACCAGTTCTCAGTCCTACGCACCTCCATGGTAAACCGTGCTGCACGTGTTCACCTTGCAACTCCTCCAGGTTGGGTTAGGTGCACACGTGGACCCGGATCAGCCGTATCC
Source organism: Pseudomonadota bacterium (assembly GCA_034716535.1). Lineage (GTDB taxonomy): Bacteria > Pseudomonadota > Gammaproteobacteria > Chromatiales > Chromatiaceae > JAYEJW01. Next base: position 1,672 of record JAYEJW010000602.1, on the reverse strand, counting down.
GCCTCGCCATTGCGTGCACCGTATCCCAACGGGTTGCCGTAGACCCCATGTTCGGATGTTGGGTTACAATGCGCTTACATCAAGTCGACAAAGGATAGCCTGACGGTGATGCGCATCTAACCCAACCTACGATCTACGGTCCTATGAGTCTCGTAGGGTGGACAAGCGCAGCGCAGTCCACCAATTCCTCCTCCGATGGAACGAGCTTGTGGACTGCGCTGCACTTGTCCACCCTACCGTTGTGTCTATCTGGTAATTTTGTCTCCAGGAAGTCAGCCTGACCGTATTTTCACCTGGTAGTAGCGCATGCCGCACCGTTCGCAGCCGAAAGACCCTTTACCGATGCGTCTGTCCTGGCTCCTGGCGCTCGCCCTCTGCCTTTTCGTTTCCATCTCCTGCGGCAAGGAAGACGGGGGACGCGGGCTCAAGCCGCTGCAGAAGGTGACGCTGGGCGACGGCAGCGGGCAGCAGGTCAGGTTCTACAAGAACAGCGTCGCCCTGCTGATCGGGGTCAGTGAGTACGACGATCCGGGCTGGCCGGATGTCGACAGCATCCCGGGTGAACTGGACGCGATCGAGCAGGTACTGGAGGAAAAGGAATTCACGGTGGTCCGCTACCCCAATGCCGGGACACCACGTCTGGACGGTAAGGGCCTCAAGCGGGCCTTCACACGGTTCATCGACGACTACGGCTACGAACCCGACAATCGACTGTTGTTCTACTTCGCCGGTCACGGACATACCTGGAATGAGGCGAACAAGGGTTGTCTCGTCCCCACCGACGCCCCGCTGCCGGGCGAGGGTGCGCCCACGGGCGAGTTTCGCGCCAAGGCCCTGAGCATGGGCCGGATACTCAACTGGTCCGAAGACATGGCGGCCCGTCACGAGCTGTTCCTGTTCGACAGTTGCTTCTCCGGGACGATACTCCGGACCCGCGCGCCGTTGATCCCGAAGAGCATCTCCCGCGCCACCGCCAAACCGGTGCGCCAGTACATCACCTCGGGCAGCGCCGGGGAGGAGGTCCCGGCGCGGAGATTTCCGGTTGGCCAGGACCGAGGTGACGGTGGGCGAGTACCGCCGCTTCGTCGAGGCGACGGGCTACCGCACCGACACCGAGAAGGACGCGGGCGGCAAGGACGGTTGCTACGCTATTGACCTGAGTGATAGCGATAACTTCATGAACTGGCGTGCATGGGCAAGCTGGCGCAAGCCCAACCAATACCAGAAGAACCGCGACGACCACCCGGTGGCCTGCGTGAGCTGGAACGACGCGATGGCCTATATCAAGTGGCTGAACGGCGAGACCGGCGGTGATTATCGCCTGCCGACGGAGGCGGAGTGGGAGTACGCGGCGCGGGGTGGGACGAAGGTGGCCCGGTACTGGGGAGAGAGTCTGGACCGGGCCTGTCAATATGCGAACGTCGCGGACCAGACCAAATTTACCGACGGAAGAGTCTGGTCCGACAAGCACGAATGCAAGGACGGCTATGTCTTCGTCGCGCCCGTCGCACGGTTCCGCCCCAATGACTACGGCCTGTACGACGTGCTGGGCAACCTTTGGGAATGGACGTGCAGCAACTATGATGAGGGTTACGGGGGCAGCGAGAAGGGATGTGTAAGCAATAAACGTGCCGATGGCCGGCGCGTGCTGCGCGGGGGCTCCTGGTTCCAC
>JAYEJW010000601.1:0-23001 GCA_034716535.1 Pseudomonadota bacterium | reverse complement strand
CGTCGAGAAGGACGGCAGTCTTATGCGCAGTAAATCAACAAGCCGTGGGCTGCGATCTATTGATATCGCGAAGATTACTGCCGCCCATCAGCGGCATTCTCCGCATAACCCTGTACTCGGCATAAACGCCCTGGGCCTGACCAGCGCCTTCGCAAACGAGCAGGCCTTCGTGACCCGCCTCTCACTGGACGAGACACTTCTCAACGGCGTTCTCTGCTTCATGCTGTTTGCCGGCAGCATCAACGTGAAGAGCCGCACCCTGGGGGAGGAAAAATGGGTCATCCTGACCCTGGCCATCGGCGCCACCCTGATCGGCGCGCTCCTGACCGGTCTCGCCCTCTGGTGGCTGCTGGGCTTGCTCGGGATCGGAATCGGGCTGGTCTTCGGCGCCCTGATCTCGCCGACGGACCCCATCGCCGCGCTGGCGATCCTGGGCAAGATCGGGCTTCCGCCGCGTCTGGAGGCCATCATCAACGGCGAGTCCCTGTTCAACGACGGTGTCGGTGTGGTCATCTTCACCATCTGTCTGGCCGTCGCGATGGGCACGCAGCAACCGACGGCGATGGACGCGGTGGTCATGTTCCTGCGCGAGGTGCTGGGCGGGGTTGGTCTCGGCGTTGGTGCCGCCGCCCTGATGCACCACATGCTGGTCAGGACAAGGGACTACGGCACACAGGTGCTGATCTCGCTGGCCGTCGTGGCCCTGGCCTACGGGCTCGCCGTTGCCATGGCCCTTTCGTTGCCGGATGGTCCGGGGAAGGCGGTGATCCTGCACATGACCTACGGCGTGGTCGCCTTCTCCATCATCGTCCAGGGCCTAACCATAAGCCGGATCTTCAAGGCCGACCGCCTCAAGCAGCTGCTCGCAGACGGCTGATGTCGGCGGCGCCGGAATGGCCCCGACCGCCTATCCGCGTATCGCCGGACTGGACGCCAAGCGAAATTGCCAAGTTAGCTCGATTCTCCGTGTCACCGGTTGCGTGAGATCCTCTCGCGCACCAACCCGGCCTAGCGGGGTCGATGGCGGTCAATCCGGGCCATTGGCCTTCACACGTTGCGCGACCTGTATGCCCACAAGGCGGGCGACCAGAACGGCAAGATAGATCTGCCCGAGTACCGCCTCCAGGTTCGAGAATCCCTGGGCGACGGGGTTTACAGGCGTCGTGTCCCCGTATCCCACGGTCGTCAGGGTGACCAAGCTGTGCTAAACGAGCTCACGGAGCAGGTCCGCACTGGGCTCGGCGGTCGGGAACCTGAACGATCCCGGACTCAGCTGCTCGACGAGCGCGTATACCAACCCCCAGCAGAGTCCAAACAGCAGATAGACGCACAAGGCCGCAAAGATGGTGTCCGAGGTGACCGTCGCTTGTCGGAGTACGTGCAAGAGGATCTTGACCACGACGAAGGCAACGAATGCCGCTCCGGCGACAAAACCGAACACCTTGACCGCCTCCGTGGGGAAGAAGTAGATGAGCCAGCGGCCGCCCAGGACCGGAACCGCCAGCATGAAGACAATCACCCGCGTCGTCCTCGAGCGAGAAAGGGCAAACACACTGGCGACGATGACCAGCGATAAAAAGAAATCCAGCAGAAACGGCTCCCAAACATTGCCCGCGAAAAACGGGTGGAAGGCGATCAGCAGCAAAAGTGCCGCGAGCAGGTATGCGAACCTCCAGGAGGGCCGCGTTCTTCTCGAAGACACCTGAGTGGTACCGGACAACTCCAGGCTAAAACGGGTTGTAGATGTAGTTGAGGAGACTCTCGGACTGGATCTCGATCATCCGCAGCACCCTCACCAGGTCGATTGCCTTGCTGGTGAAGATGGCCGAGAGACCGCGGGCGCCAAACTCCAAGGGGGTCTCGGAAAAGTCGCCGACGGGGTCCAGCTTCACGAAGAAGATACTGCTGGGCCTGAGTGCCTGCTCCCGTGGCAGGACGCCGGTGGCCTGGAGCTGGGCCGTGCCGGTGGCCCAGATGACCGATTCCACCACGGCCTTGAAGATGCGCCCGGGATACATGCTGAGCGCGAAATGGGCCTGGTCGCCGGCGCGAATCCACTGCGCGGCGCGTTGATCCACGCTGGCCAGCAGATACAACTCTTCGGTGCTGACGAAGGTCGCCACAGGTGTCTTGAGCCGGACAAAGCCCCCTGGGCGGAGCACCAGTTCCACCAAGTATCCGTCCGCCGGCGCCACGATGGTCGCATGATCCAGGTTGTACTGGGCCTTTGCGACATCGGCCTGCAGACCATCACGCTGGCTGACGATACCGGCAATCTGTGCCTTGATCCCCTCCACCCGATCCTGGCGAATGTCCAGCTCCTGAGCGGCCATGAGCTGCTTGGGGACCAGCTTCACTGCGTCTGTGAGCCGCCGCTCGGCCTCGGCCAGACTCGCCTGGGCGGATTTCTGCTCGTGCTCGGCGGTCTCCAACTCGGCCTTGGCCTTGTCCAGCTTGTCCTGCCAGGGTTCGGCGTCCATGCTGAAGATCGGCTCGCCCTTCTTCATGGGTACATTGGGTTTGGCGTGCACCTCCGTGACCAGGCCGCCGAACTCCGGCGCGAGCTCGATCACCATGCGTTCCACCACCAATTCCTTGGAATAGGGGGTGGTCTGGCCGAGCACGATCACCTCGGTCAGCGCCGCCGCGCCATAGAGCCCAAAGACGACGAACTTCCAGAACAGGTTGAAGCGCATCAGGCGAAGCCTGTAGAAGATCAGCCAGACCAGGCAGAAATACGCGATCGTGACCAGCAGTTCCATGGGTTACACCTCGCCTTCGATTGCGTCGGACTGGACCGTCTCGGCTGGCGCGGGCTCGGGAGCGCCCGCCTCCTTGGTTGGATCACTCACGACCGTCACAGGCACGGTGAAAGGCCTCATATACGACCAGACCAGTGCCGCCATCCACAACGGGAAAATCAGCAGTCCAAGCAAGGACAGGATCTCGATGGCCTCCGCCTGGGGATTGCCGCGCTTCTTCGCGATCTTGCCCGGCATCGTGTGGACGAAGATGATGAACAGGGCGATGATGATCAAGCAGAATAAGATCAGCCCCAGCGAAACCGCCAACAGTGCTTGGGGATTATCGGCCATGGCAATGACTCCTAAGTCGATCGAAATACGGGTGGCGCGGATGCATCGCTTCCATGATCTGAACGTGGCGTCCCGGTCCCAGGGGCTTGGGCGACATTTCGTGAGCGCCCGACGCGCCCTTCACGCCCCGGGCTCGCGAGCCGGAATCCGGGGCGGAGTGTATACCAAGCCCGCAAAGAGGGGCACTCGACCTGTTATGCCGACGTACAACTGGTGTACGGGTTGTAAAGGTGCCGTCCATTTTTCCAGCGTCTGCGTGGTATAGAGCCCCCTGACGGACGGTGAAGACATGCTTTCCGCATTTGAGCTCGGGGTCAGTGATGCAACCAGCCGTCGTCGGCCTGCCCGCCGGCGTCGTGTGCTGCCACGGGGCAGAACCCAGGGTGATAGCCGGGCTCGCCGCGGGATCTTGATCTGCGCTTGATGCAATCCGCGTCGTTTGCCGAAGGGTCCGCCATCTGTGAAAGCGACGAAGATCGTCCTCTGGACCGCTCTACTGGTCCTTCTCGCCCTGGCCGGTGCGGTCGCGTATCTGCCGGCCTACCTGGAAGACCACAGGGATGTCCTGGAGGCGGCCGCTACCCAGGCACTGGGGCGGCCCGTCGAGATCGAGGGCGGTGTGACCCTGGCCTGGTCTCTGCGGCCGACCATCGCCGTGGAAGGGATCCGGATCCAAAACCCTAGCTGGTCGCAGAACCCGCAGCTCGCGCGCGCCGAACGGGTGGAAGTTCAGCTCGATCTTGGGGCGTTGTTGCACCGGCGTATCGAGGTCACGCGCCTCGTGCTGCAGAAGGCCGACGTCCATCTCGAGGCGGGACCGCAAGGTGCGAACAACTGGACCTTCGGCTCGGGTGGTCAAAGCGATATTGGCTTCCGTATCGATTTGCTCCGGGTACTGGATTCGACCCTCGTCTTCCAACCGGCGCAAGGCATGAAGCGTCGCTTCGGCATCTCGCGGCTCGATCTACGGGGTGTTGGAAGCCGAAAACTCGCGTTCGAAGCCGCAGGCACCTACCAGGACCTACCCATCTCGGTTTCCGCCACATCCGGCCACGCGGGCGGAGTGCAAGCGCAGCGCTGGCCGTTCACGGTCCGGGCGAAGACCGCCGATGCCACCATCGAGGCCACAGGCAGCTCGAATGCGCCCTTCGATGTATCTGGTATCGAAGCGGAGGTGACCCTAAAGGGCCAGAATCTGCGGTCACTTCAGCGACTGATCTCGCCGGACAGGCTTCCGGAAGGACCATTTCAGATCGCCTTCCACCTGGCCCGGGATGACGGAGGCTATCGATTCCGCAACATCGAGGGATCGATCGATGCACCGGCTCTGCTTGGGCCGATCGCCGTGACCAAGGGCGAAGCCGGTCTCTCGGTAGACAACGGGTTGTCTGCTTCCGTCGAAGGCAGCTGGAGGCAGAAGCCCGCGACCCTGAAGATGGAGCTTGCCAAGGCCGACCCACAGACCCATGACGGCCCGCGGAAGCTGGATGTTACGGCTACGCTCGGCGATACCGTATTGAGCGGCGACCTGGGGTTGGCGTTGGATCGCCCTCGACCGCGGATCACGGGCGACCTGAGCTCCGCAAAGTTCGATCTGCGCGACTTTTCCGCTTCAGAGCAGCCCGCGCCGGGGCACGGCCCGCGCAAGGCATGGAGTGAGAGCCCGCTGCCGATCGCCGCTTTGACTGCCTTCGATGCCGACCTGACACTCGCGGCGGAGCTTGTGGCGTCAGAGCGCCTGCAGGCCAAGGGGCTCCGGGTCCATGCCTCGCTCGAGAACGGCCGGTTGCAGCTCGATCGACTCAGCGCCTCGCTGCCTGGATTGACCCTGACCGGCCAAGGGACGCTCGACACCCGGGCGCAGCCACCGACGCTCGAAGTTGCGATGGATGCCGACCGGGTGCAGCTACCGCAAGCGGTGCCGTTCGTGTCGCCACCGCCGAAGACCGAGAGCACCTTTCAGAAGGTCTCCTTGCGGGCGAAGGCGCGGGGTGAGACACCAGAGGCGCTGATCGGGACGCTCGACGGCAAGCTCACGGCCGACGCGGCCCACCTGAGGCTGCCCGGCACGCGGCGCGGGGAGAGCACCAAGATCAGACTCACCAAACCGACTGTCACCTTCACACCCGGGAAGGGCGTTCGCCTGCGCACGCGCGTCGCGGTCAAGCAGAGGGAGCTCGCCCTCGATCTCGCCGGCGGACCCCTTGCGGACCTGCTGTCGGGAGACCCGCCCTGGCCGAACATTGGGGTCGTCGCGCGCGGTAAGCTCCAACGGGAAAAAGTCGAGGTCCGCGGGGACGTCGGCCCCCTACCCTCTCTGCTCGCCGGCCGCGACCTGCACGTCAACCTGGCCGCGCATCACCGCGGCGTGAACGCCAGCCTGAAGGGCACGCTTGCCAGGTTTGACGGCCTGCGCGGCAGTAAGCTCGCCGTCAAGGCGTCCAGTGCGAGCCTGTCTGCGCTGGGACCTCTGCTTGGCGTCGACCTGCCGGATGGTCAGCCCTTCAAGGCCACCGCCCGCCTCGAGGGCGATGATCATCGCCTGGATGTTCGTAACCTGAAGGCGAGCAGCGGGGGCAGTGATATCGAGGGGAAGCTGCGCATTCACTTGAACGCCAAGACGCGGATCGAGGCGACGCTCGCCTCCCGCTCCATCGACCTGACACCGTATCTTGCCCCGCGCAGCGACGGACCAGGCGATGTCAAGTCAAGCCTGTCCGAAGCCTTGCCGTTAGAGCTCCTCCATGTCCTGGATGGAGCACTCGATCTGAAGGCGGACCACGTTCGGATCGGGGATTTCGGCGTCGATGACGGTAACCTGAGCGCGACGCTGGATGCCGGCCACTTGCGCCTGTCCGCCAATGCGGGGCAGGAGCGGCTGGCCGCGGAGGTAGAGCTCAAGCCCGAGAAGACCCGTTGGAGGTTGAACCTCAAGCACAAGGGCAACCTCGACCTGGGGTGGCTGATCGAGGAGGAAAATGCCGCCTCATTGTCCCAGGTCCCCGCCGCGCTGGATGTTCGATTGAGCAGCGTCGGAGACTCTCTGCAGACACTGCTCGGGTCCGCGAATGGGCACGTGGAGCTGGTCTTGGGCGCAGGGCAGCTCAACAAGAAGGTGGCCGCTCTCCCGCTGGGTGACATCCTCGTCACCCTGTTGAACGCGCTCAACCCGATAAACCAGCCGAAACCATTCGCCAACTTGGAGTGCGCGGTGTTTCAGCTGGAAGTCGCGGACGGCATCGCCACCAGCACCAGGGGGCTTGCGGTGCAAACAGAGGCGATCAACGTGCTCGGCGGGGGGGCGCTCAATCTGCGCTCCAACGAGATCGAGCTCCATTTCAAAACCGCTCAACGCAAGGGGATCGGAATCAGCCTCTTAGGGGTAGCCGACAGGTTCATCTACATCACCGGAACCTTGCAGGAGCCCACGATTGCCATCGACCCGAAGGGCCTGCTCATTCACGGGGGTGCCGCCTGGGCCACGGGCGGTCTGAGTCTTCTGTACGACCAGCTTGTCAAGCGGCTGACGGCCTTCAGCAACCCCTGCGATGCGGTCATGCGCAAAGGCGAACGTCACGGGGACTAAGTCTTGTATCGAAATTCATGCCATTTTCCACGGTCGCTCAACAAACAGGGTTTCCACTCCGTAGGTCGGGTTCTGGCCTACAGTTTCGCCCGTGCCGCCGGGCGCCATGCCAGCGCCGGCGGGAGCATCTGGCACAACCGGGGACTGCCCGGTCTGCCGGCTGCCGCCGCGGTGCATCTCCCGGCGGCAGTCGTCACGGCAGCCCCAAGGCGGATCGGTCGTCGCCCGCAGTCCGTGGCGACGTCCAAACCATACTTACTGTGTCAGTTTTCGATCCGTAACGGAAAATAACTGGAAAACAGTGGGTTGCGGCCGACTCTTGTGCCGACCTTCGCTTCTGCCCGCTATGCGCCGGCCCGATAGCCCGAATTAACAATTGTCAATGCAGGGATTGCAGACCATGCTTGACGACCATGGGGTGCGAGGCTTTCCGCGACCGACCTCCCGGTATCCGTCGGATGGCGTTTCGCTCTCGCGCCCGGAGGTCGACACAGAAAGGAGACCGAGACCATGTCGAATCTCGCCGGCAAGGCCTATGCGATGAACGTGATCACGCCCATGCCGCCCCGGTGGACCTGGGCCAACCGACTGATCTTCATGATCGCGCGCCTGACCCCGGCGACGCTGGCCGGGCTACTGGGCCTGTCGCTTATCCATTTCGCCCGCTGGGTGATCATCAAACGCGACCAATGGCCGGACCTGGGACAGGGCAACGAGCAGCTGCAAAACGACTACATGTTTTTCTGCAGCAACTTCAACGGTACCTGGGATCAGTACATCGACGCCTTCTCCGACGGTATCCCCAGTGGTCTGGATCTGTTCTGGTACTCCAGCATCAAGTATCCCCGTTCCATCCCGCTCACGCCGTTCAAGAACTACATCATCCACAACCAAATCGACACCCAGTACTACTACAACGCCACACCAGGCTCCGCCCAGCGGGACATCAAGGAGGCGCTGCGGGTGATGGAAACGCTTCGGGACCTGGCGTCGAGGCATGCCGGCATGACCCCGGACGAGTTTGCGGTTGCTTACCGTAAGGCGTTGGTGAAGCTGCAAAACAGTCTCTGCACGCCGGGCCTTGGACCGGTGGCGAGCAACTCGACGGCGGAGAGTCAGCGTGGTCTGCAGCCCGTCATCGAGAAGCGATGGGGGCGGCAGGCGGCAGAATCCTGATCAGCGAAGGAGCAGGCAGATGCCCAATTTCGACGGCGGTCACTATTTTCTCAGTGTGCTGGTGCCGATCCGCATCGAGTCGGTCTCCATTGGCGACGGTTGCTGCCGGTCCCATGCGGATCTGCTGCGAGAGACCCTGACGCAGTTGCCGACTGCGCGTCAGAATGTCGTTACGCGCAAAGCGCGGCTGAACAGCCCCTTTGCGCGCAACACGCTGAATCATCTCGCGCGTTTCGTGGTTATCGACGATGTGGTCTACAACGGGCGGATCCAAAGTGATGCGGTGCTCTCGAAGATCACCGGCGAAAGTCCGCTGGACGCCCAGCTGGTCGACAGGCTGCGCTGCTCCTATCTGTTTTTCGGGGCCGATATCGATGCCTCGGGCGACGGCTCCGTGGCGGTTCGGGCTTACACCGATGCGTTGTGGTTGACCATGCACGAAGAACTCGATGCGGTCTTTCGACACTGCATCGGGTTCGACCGGGTCAAGGATGCGCAGGGTTTCTTCGACTACATCATCCGTTGCCAGGTCGAGACGACCATGCCGTTCAACGACTACTGGACCACGCCGATCCCAGCCAAGTCGGTCCCGCTCAAGGGCATCGTCGGGGTGTCGGCTGTCCTGGCCCTGGCCACCGTAACGACCTTTCTGCTCCAGCTCTTCGATGTCGACGGCGCCAGCTGGGGTTGGCTAAGCGTGCTCGGTGCAGTGCTGACCGTTGGCTACGCGGTCGGCCTCTACTTCTATCTCGTTACCAAGGGTCAGACCCCATTCCCGACGGCACCGAACTCCGATCTGCCGTCTGTCCTGAAGGCGTTGTATCTGCAGCAGCGGTTCATCGACTTCGCGATCGACGCCCAGGGGACCGATGCGCAGATGCTGTATCGCACGTTCGGGGCCTTCGTCGACTCCGAGCGACCGCAGGACGTCAACGGCCCCACGCAGGAGCCCGGAGTCATTGAGATCCCGGCGAAGGAGAAGGCCGCATGAGCACCGGACACCTCGACCTCGCCGACATCCAGGGCAACATCGTGCGCGCCTATGGCCGTTTCGGATTCCGGTTTGCGCGCTATTACTTCCTGCGCATCAAGCCGGGACAGCAGACGCAGGGCCGTGCCTTCATTGATCAGTTGCGTCCATGGGTGACCTCTGCGGTGCGGTGGCAAGACGGAGCCAATGCCTCGGCACCCGATGCCGTACCGGCGCCGGACAGCACGCTGAATATCGCCTTCACCTTCTACGGATTGCTCGCCCTGGGTCTGCCGACCAAGACCCTGGCGCGTATGCCGCCGGAGTATATCGACGGCATGGCAGCACGCAGTTTCATCCTCGGCGACGAGGGGCCGAACGCCCCCGAGCATTGGGATGCGATCTGGCAGCAGGCCGATGCCGAGCCGGCGAACGCAGAGGCTGCCGGTCGCGTCCACGTCTGGATCTCGATGAATGCCCGCAGCCCGGATCAGCTCGCGAGTTCTCACGACCGGCTCATGTCCGCGATCGATCGGCACGCCGGGGATGTCGAATTGCTCGCCGGTCACGGGCCCGACAAGCTGCCGTACCAGGACGCCTCGGTGATCTTCCGCAACGAAGGTGGCCAGCCGGTGCCGACGGCGAAGGAGCATTTCGGCTTTACGGACGGCATCGGTGATCCGGTCTTCGACGGCCGCTATGAGCCCGACACCGAGGCCAAGCGGGTCGTCGGGCGGGGCAAGCTGTTGCCCGACCAGACTTGGGCACCGCTGGCCACCGGCGAGTTTTTGCTCGGTCACGCGGACGAGTCACAGGAGTTGCCGCAGGTCGCACCGCCCTGGGAGTTCACCCGCAACGGCTCGTTCATGGTCTACCGTAAGCTACACGAAAACGTGAAGAGCTTTCACGACTATATCGACGAGCAGGCGGAACGATTCGCGCGGGTCTTGGGGTTGGATCCGACGAATCGCGATCATCGCACCCGGGCACGCGAGACCCTGATGGCCAAGATGGCCGGTCGCTGGACCGACGGTATCCCACTGCTGGCCGCCGCGACCTTCGATGACTGGCAGCGGGTGCGCGCACAATGGCAGGACATCCCGGCAATCCGCATGAAGCGGGAGCGCACACCGCAGGAGCAGTCGCGTCTCGACGCCTACAACCGCATGCTGATCGACTTCAAGTACGGCGACGACCAGGGCGGCACCAAGTGCCCCTATGGAGCCCATATCCGCCGCGCCAACCCCCGCGACATGCTCGACCCGATGTTGAAGTCGCCGGACCCGTCGGAGCGCACCGGTTCGTCGCTGAACAAACGCCGACGCATCATGCGCCGCGGCTTGCCGTACGGCACGGTGGATGCGGACAATCCCACCGACGACGGCGAGCACGGCATCATCTTCATCGCCATCTGCGCCAGCCTCAGCCGGCAGTTCGAGTTCGTGCAGCAACAGTGGATGCAATACGGGCTCGACTTCAATGTCGGCAACGATACCTGCCCGATCGTCGGTAGGCACGATGCGACGACGAAGTTCGTCGTTGCAGCCGACCCGGCCGACGACAGGCCGCCCTACATCTGCGCCGAGATACCGCAGTTCGTGACCACGCGGGGCGGCGACTACTTCTTCATTCCGAGCCTGAACGCCTTGCGGATGATCGCCGAGGGCTCCGTGGATCCGACCTGACGGCGGATCTCCGCAGGGGCGTCGTCAATCAACAACCTGATCGCGGTCGTCGACCGCCGTCATCCATCAGCCGAGGAGCACCGATGTCCTTACCGATGAATCTGATCCGGGTGCCGGTGCGCTTTGTCGGCGTCCTCTTCGGCGGAGTCGCGGACCTGTTCCGTCTGTTGCGGTTGGTCGCTTCGGCCCTGTCCGGCGATCGCAGCAACATCAAGGCGCAGATCACCGAAAAGCTGTCGTCGACCGAAGGACAGCGGCTGGTGTTCGGCGTGCTGCGGGTGTTCTGGGCCAATCTTGTGATCGGCCGGTCGCTGGTGAAGGCCTACGAGAACAAGGGCTCGGTCATCGTCACCCGGTCCGTGGATGTCAAGGAGGTGCTCGATCGGGAGCAGGATTTTGCCGTCGTCTACGGGCCGCGCATGTGCCGGCTCACCGATGGGGACAACTTCTTCCTCGGCATGCAGGACTCGCCGGAGTATCAGCACGACGTCTCCGTCATGCGACTGGCCGCGCGTTGGGAGGATGTCGAGACCGTCGTCGTGCCCTGCATCGCCGAGGACGCCGCGGCAATTGTCGGCGGCAGCGGCGGGCGCATCGATGTGCCGGCACAGCTGACATTGCCGGTGATCGCGCGGATGGTGGGACGCTACTTCGGAACACCGGGACCGACTGAAGAGGACATGATCCAGTGGACCTCCCTGATGTTCTGGTATCTGTTCATCGACCTGGGCGCCGATCCGGAGGTGGATCGAAAGGCAATGGCCGCGGCCAATGCCTGCCGCGACTACCTCGATCAGGCCATCGCCGCGCGCAAGGCCAATCCCACCGACGACGACGACGTGCTCAATCGCTGCCTGGATCTGCAGCGCGCCGGCACGCTCGGATTCGACGACTTGGCGATCCGCAACAATCTGATCGGACTCATCATCGGCGCCATCCCAACCATCTCCAGGGCATCGGTGCAGGCCCTCGATCAATTGCTCGACCGCCCGGATGAACTCGCCCGGGTTCGCCAGGCCGCACAGGCCGATGACCTGACCACCGTCGGTCAATACTGTTTCGAGGCGCTGCGCTTCAACCCGATCAACCCAGTCATCTACCGGCGCGCCGTGCGCGACTGCACCATTGCCTCTGGGACCCTGCGCGCACGCCGTATCCCGAAGGACAGCATGGTCTTTGCCGCCAGCCTCAGCGCCATGTTCGACGGCTGGGACGTCGATACACCCGGCGACTTCCGCATCGATCGTCCCTGGGACCACTACATGCTGTGGGGTTACGGGCTGCACACCTGTTTCGGGCAGCACATCAACCGGGTCGCCATCCCGGCCGTCCTGCGGCCCTTGCTGGCCGCGTCGGGGCTGCGTCCTGCGGTCGGTGCCGAGGGTGCCATTGACACCGCAGGCACCCCGTTCCCGGTGCACCTGTGGGTGGAATTTTGAGGCGGACAGGGTGTGGCTTCGTCAAAGCGATCGACGCTGATCATCTTTCCGCCAAGCTCCGGTTGCGAGGTCGCCGACTGGCTCTGTGAGCGCTACGGGATCAAGGTCCGCGTCAAGCGCCATTCGGTGCCCTTCTTCCAAATCGCGATCAACCTGGCCGGCGGTTTCGACTACCCGTTTCTCAACTATCAGGGTCAAAAGCTGTCGTCATCCCGTGCCCTGGTCAACGCCATGGAGGGCCTGCTGCCGACAGACAAGCAATTGCCGCCGCCGGATCCGGCAGATCGGCCGACAGCGGCCGCGCTGTGGAACGATGTCATCAATCCCAAGCTCGCCTTTGCCGTCTCTCGCTGGGCCTACCGCTTCCTGCTGCCGGAGAAATCGCTCACCTACGGCCCCATCACACACGGGACACCGGGTTGGCAACGGGCTTTCGTCTGGTTGACCTACCCGTTGATGGCCAAACTGGTCGGTGCATCGTTGGGGCTCGACAAGAACCCGGCGTCGGCGATGGAGGCGATGATCCGCGAGGCATACGATGCGGTAGACGACCGACTCCGTGGGGGCGCCCCCTACCTGTTCGGCGAACGGCCGTGCTATGTCGACTACGGCTTCGCCGGTCTCGCCGCCCCGACCGTGTTGGAGTCACGCTATGGTGGAGGCGGTTTGCTGCCGAATCTCCAAGACGCACCCACTGCGATGCATACCCTCGTCGAGGAATTGCGGGAAAGGCCCGGCGGCCAGTTGATCGATCGGATGTACGGCCGGTTCCGATGATCCTCGATGGGCGCAACGCGCGGCACGGGGAAATGCCGCCGGAGCCTTGGGCCGCAGCCGACCGCGAATCGTCGGCAGCCCGTACGACCGTGGGTCAGCCGCTTAGTCGCGGAAGTCCTGCGCCAGAAGCTCGCGCTGGTTCATCAGATCCATGATGCGTTGGGTCAGGATCAATTCCATCGCATATATCATCTTGCCGCCCGGGACGACCAGGGTGTTGAAGGCCGTGATCATGGCCCCCTCGATTCAGTCCCTCCCTACGTCGAGGCACGGGTGCTGGCGTTTCTGGGGCTGAGCGGCGACTAGACGGGCACGCTTCGCTTCGCTCGTCCTATTAAACCACCAAGTACTTCGAAAACTGCATAGCAGTACCGGCGAGGACCTGCTCCCGAGCATCAGCACCACCTTCGAATAGATCCGACTTGCCCAGCGCGTGCCGGTGCGCGTCCACCTGGAGACGGTACCGAAGGGGGTCGAGCTGCGCGTCGGCAGGACCGCCTCGGTCCTGGTCATGACCCGCACCAACGGCTACGCTGGCAAGCAATCGGCCGGCGCCGCACCCCGGTAAGGCGCCCGCTCAACCGGCGCGGTGGCGCAAGTAATACTCCACCAGCCCGGCGGTGGAGACATCGTGCTCTGCGGTGACCTGCCCTTCCTTCAGCTCCTTGAGAATCACGGTCGCGAGCTGCTTTCCAAGCTCCACGCCCCACTGATCGTAGGAGTTGATGCGCCAGACGACGCCCTGGGTGAAGATTCGGTGCTCGTACATGGCGATCAGCGCGCCCAGGGTCCTGGGGGTGAGCCTATCGACCAGGATGCTGTTGGTGGGGCGATTGCCGGGGAAGCTACGATGGGGCACGAGCTCCTCCACTCGCTCGGGAGGGAATCCCTCCGCCTGCATCTCCGCCCGGGCCTCCTCGGCAGTACGGCCCTGCATCAGGGCCTCCGGCTGGGCGAAGAAATTGGACATGAGCTTGGCGTGATGGTCAGATACGGGGTTGTGGCTGTTGATGGGCGCGATGAAATCCGAGGGGATCATCTGCGTGCCCTGATGGATGAGCTGGTAAAAGGCGTGCTGGCCGTCGGTGCCCGGCTCGCCCCAGACCACGGGGCCGGTCGTGTACTCCACCGCGATCCCTTCCCGCGTAACCCTCTTGCCGTTGCTCTCCATATCGCCCTGCTGAAGATAGGCCGGCAGGTAGCGCAGGTACTGATCGTAGGGAAGCACGGCGTGGGTGCGGGCCCCTGCGAAGTTGGCGTACCAGACCCCGATCAGTCCCAGAATCGCCGGTAGATTCTCCCTCAGATCGGCGAGCCGGAAGTGCTCGTCCATCTCGTGGGCGCCCTCGAGCAGTTGGCGAAAGCGGTCAACGCCGACGGCGAGCGCGATGGGCAGGCCGATCGCCGACCACAGGGAGTAGCGCCCTCCAACCCAATCCCAGAAGCCGAACATGTGGTTGGTATCGATGCCGAACGCGGCGACCTTCTCGGCGTTTGTGGAAACGGCAACGAAATGATCCCGTACCGCGACCTCGTTGCCCAACCCCTTGATAAGCCAATCCCGCGCGCTGTTCGCATTGGTCATGGTCTCGAGGGTGGTGAAGGTCTTGGAGGCGACGACGAACAGCGTCGTCTCCGGATCGAGGTTTCTGACGGTCTCGGCCAGATGCGTGCCATCCACGTTGGAGACGAAGTGCACCCTAAGATCGTCGGACTGGTACGGCTTAAGGGCCTCGCAGACCATCAGTGGCCCCAGGTTTGAGCCTCCGATCCCGATGTTGACGACGTCTCTAACGGGCTTGCCCGAGTAGCCCTTCCAGTCGCCGCTGCGCACCGAGGTGACGAAGTTTTCCATCTGCTGGAGTACCCCGTTTACCGCAGGCATCACGTCCTCCCCGTCGACGGAGATCGGGCGGTTGGAACGGTTGCGCAGCGCCACGTGCAGAACCGCACGCCTTTCCGTATTGTTGATGCTCTCGCCTGCAAACATGCGGCGGATCCAGCCCGGCAAGTCAACCGCCTCGGCGAGGTCCAGCAGTAGCTCAAGGGTGTCGTCCCTGATGATGTTCTTGGAGTAATCGACGAAGATATCCGCGGCCCGAAGGGTCATGCGCTCGGCCCGCTTCGGATCCTGTGCAAAGAGATCACGCATCTGGACCTGGGACATTTCTCTCCAGTGCGCCTGGAGTGCCTTCCATTGGTCCGTCTGATTCACTAGCGTCATTACGCGTTACTCCTCGTATTGATTTTCTGTTGAGCCCTGAATTCCTCACCGTCCGGCCAGGTCAGCCCTCGAGGCCGTTGCGCCAATCCTGATCGTCGCGGTCGAACAACCGGTTGGCTTCGGCGGGACCCCAGGTGCCGGCAGGGTAGGTATGGATAAAGTCGCGCTCCGTGGCCCACAGCTTGATCACGGGGTCGACGACCCGCCAGGCCCAGTTGACCTCGTCGTAGCGCAGGAACAGGGAGTGATCACCCTCGATGACGTCCAGAATCAAGGCCTCGTAGGCATCGATGCGACTGGAATCGATCGTGCACTGACTGGCGTCGAGTCGCTCGGTCTGGGTGCGCATCTCCAGTCCGGGTTGCTTGACTTGGAGCTCGACGCGGAGGCACTCGTTCGGCTGAATGTTGAGCAGGATCCAATTGGGCTTGAGCTGCTCGATGGCGGTGTGCCGGAAGAGCTGCTGGGGCGGGTGCTTGAAGCGGATGCTGATCAGCGAGTTGGTCTCTTCGAGCCGTTTCCCGGTACGCAGATAGAAGGGAACGTTGCGCCAGCGCCAGTTGTCGATGTAGAGCTTGAGCGCCGCGTAGGTCTCGGTGGTGCTGTTGTGGCCGACGCCCGGCTCTTCCAGATAACCCGGCACCCTCTCGCCACGCACCTCTCCGCCGCGGTACTGGGCACGGAAGGCATGGGCGTGCACCGCCTGGCGCGGAATCGGTCGTATAGAGCGCAGCACCTTCACCTTCTCGTCGCGCAGGGCCTCGGCGTCCAGGCTCGGAGGCGGCTCCATGGCGACCAGGGTCAGCATCTGTAGCAAGTGGCTCTGGATCATATCGCGCATGGCGCCGACCCCATCGTAAAAACCCGCGCGCTCCTCGATACCTCGCGCCTCGCCATGGCTGATCTGCACGTGATCGATGTAATTGCGGTTCCACAAGGGCTCCAGCACCAGATTGGCGAAGCGGAACACCAACACGTTCTGGACCGTGCTCTTCCCGAGATAGTGATCGATGCGGAAGATCTGGTCTTCGTTGAAACGCCTGTGGAGCTGCTCGTCGAGAATGCGCGCGCTCTCCAGGTCGAAGCCGAAGGGCTTCTCAACCACCAGCCGGGACCAGCCTACGCCCTGCTCGTGCAGACCCTGCGCGGCGAGCTGGTCGGCCACCTCACCGTAATGACTCGGGGCGATCGCGAGATAAAAGACCAGATTGGCGGGCATGGCCGGGTCCTCGCGCAACCGTTCGCGCAGCCGGCCGAATCCTTCCTCCTCGCTAAGATCCCCCTTAAGGAACTGCAACCGCCGGCACAGCCGCTCCAGCACGGCCGCGTCCACACCGCCGGGGAGGCGATCCTCCAGCACCCGGGTCACTTCCGCCCGCCAGGTGGCGTCGGACCAGTCCCGGCGGCCAAAGCCCAGGATGCGGGTCTGCTCCGCTAGTTGCCCTGCCGCATCCAGGTGGTAGAGGGCGGGCAGCAGCTTGTTACGGGCGAGATTGCCGGTCGAGCCAAAGATCACGAGGGAGCAGGGTTCGATCATCTAACGACCATTTTCTTCCAGAATTGTGCTACGTTGTTGCGGTTGGACGCCCGGCAGGCGTCTCATTCCCTCTCGATTCGCGTCAGCCACGCCAGTCATGGAGCAGCTCGTCACACGCCCACAAGCTCGCGAGGACGGCATTCGGATCCTCCTAGCCAGCAGCGAGGCGCATCCCCTGATCAAAACAGGCGGTCTCGCCGACGTCGCCGGCAGCCTGCCCGTGGCGCTTCGGGAGCTGGGCCAGGACGCGAGGCTCATTATCCCAGCCTACCCAAGGGCGGTAAAACAAATCCGGGAGCTCAAGACCCTTTGCGAGCTCAAGGTGCCTGGCAGCAGAAGGCCGGTGCGCATTCTCGGCGGCCTGCTGCCAGGCAGCGAGCTTCCTACCTACCTGGTAGAAGCGCCGGAGCATTTTTACCGCGAGGGCAACCCCTATACGGACGTGAGCGGCCGGGACTGGGGAGACAACCCGGAACGTTTTCTCCTATTCTGCCGCGTCGTCGCCCGAATCGGCCTGGGTCTGCCGGCGCTCGGGTGGCGCCCCGAGATCCTGCACTGCAACGACTGGCAGACAGGTCTGGTGCCCGCGCTCTTGCACGACCAGCCCCGGCGCCCGGCGCTCGTATTCACCATTCACAACCTCGCCTATCAAGGACTTTTCGACCGGGCTACTTTCGAGCGTCTGCGTCTGCCCGCGTCTCTGTGGTCACTCAAGGGATTGGAGTTTCACCACCGTCTATCCTTCATCAAGGGCGGGCTTGTTTTCTCCGACCGCGTCAACACGGTCAGCCCCACCTATGCCGAGGAGGTTAAGACACCACGCTTCGGCTGCGGCCTGGATGGCCTCCTGCAGGATCTCGGACCGCGCTTCCAGGGCATCCTGAACGGTATCGACTACCGGACTTGGGACCCGAGCACCGACCCGCACATTCCCCAGAACTACGACAGGGAGACCTTCGAGCTCAAGGTGGAAAACAAGCTCGCACTTCAGCGGGAGCTCGGCCTGCCCCGCAACGAGCGAGCCATGGTTTTCGGCTACATCGGGCGCTTGGTGGAGCAGAAGGGTATCGATCTGATCCTTGCGATCCTACCCCGCCTGATGGCCCACCCGAACACCCAGCTGGTCATGCAGGGGGCCGGGGACGGCGGGATCGAGGAGGCGCTGCTGAATGCGGCCGAAACCGATCCCGAGCGCGTCGGAGTGTTCATCGGCTATGACGAAGGACGGGCACACCGCATCGAAGCCGGCAGCGACAGTTTCCTGATGCCGTCGCGTTTCGAGCCCTGTGGGCTCAACCAGATGTACAGCCTCCGCTACGGCACCGTACCTGTCGTCCACCGCACCGGGGGGCTGGCGGATACGGTGGTGGGCGCGAGCCCGGAGGGGATCGAAACAGGCCAGGCCACGGGCTTCTCGTTCGAGCACTCCAATGCCGACGGCCTCTGGGACGCGGCGCGCCAGGCGATGCTGACCTATCGCGAGCGTCAGGATCTGTGGCGCCGGCTGGCGGCGGCCGGGATGACCCGCGACTTCAGCTGGGAGGCGAGTGCCCGCCACTACGCACAGCTCTACGACGAGGCGCTTAACGACCGCCTCGTCTCGTTCGCGCCCTAAGACGATCGGCGCCCGTCCCCGCCAGTTCAGACATGAAGAGCAAGCCGTCAGGCGACCTGGGCGGGGATCCGGTCTCCGGTTCTGAGGACCAGGTTATGCTCGTTCAGATAGACAAGGCTGGGCTTGAAGGCGTCGACCTCAGCCTCGTCCATCGCCGCGTAGGCGCAGATGATCACACGGTCGCCGGGTGATGCCTTGTGGGCCGCGGCCCCGTTAACGGAGATCACCCGCGAGCCGGCCTCGGCGCGGATCGCGTAGGTCGTGAACCGCTCACCGTTGGTGACGTTGTAGATCTGGATCTGCTCGTATTCGCGAATGCCCGCCAACTCCATCAGCTCCGTGTCGATGGCGCACGAGCCCTCGTAATCCAGCTCTGCGTGGGTTACACATGCCCTGTGCAGCTTGCACTTGAGCAATGTAAGTTGCATTACCAACCACCTCCGGCGGACCGGGATCCAACCGTGAAAAACGTTGAATTGTACAGATCAACAAGGCGGCAGCGCCACCGCGTTACTTTCTGCGGCGCAGTATACCGATGATTTGGATCCGCTGCTCCTGACCGGACTGCAGCAAGAAGACGGGCGACTGCCCGGAGACACGGGCGCAAGGGTAGCGCGATGCCGCCGCGGACTCAATCCGGGATCGCATCGACCCTGAGATTGTCGATCAGCCTTGCCTTGCCCAGAAAGGCCGCCGCCAACACCACGAGATGCCGGTCTCCTGCCGCCGCCGGCTGGAGGTCCTGGGTGCGGCGCACGCTGAAATAATCCAGCTCGAGATCGGCCGCGTGCAGGTCCGCGATTCCCTGACGTTCCACCTGATCGACCGCCATTCCCTCCCGCAAGCGCTCGGCGGATCGACGCAGGGCGCGATAGAGACCCGGCGCACGGGTACGTTCTTCAGGCTGCAGGTAGGCATTTCGCGAGCTCATGGCCAGGCCGTCTGCCTCGCGCACCGTGGGTACGCCCCGAATCTCAACCGGCATACACAGATCCTCGGACATGCGGCGTATGATCATGACTTGCTGAAAATCCTTCTCACCGAAGACCGCTAGGTCGGGCTGCACCATATTGAACAGCTTGCACACCACCGTCGCCACCCCGACAAAATGTCCCGGCCGGCTGGCGCCACACAGGATGTCAGACAGACCAGGGACCTCCACCCGTGTCTGCTCCTCTTGACCTCGGGGATAGACGGCCTCGACCGCGGGCAGGAAAAGCAGATCGGCCCGTTGCTGCGCAAGCGCCTCACGATCCGCCTCCAGGGTACGCGGATAGGCGGCAAAATCCTCGCTCGGTCCGAACTGCAGCGGATTGACGAAGATGCTGACGACGATACGGTCCGCCCACGCCCGAGCCTCGCGCACCAGCGTCAAATGCCCTGCGTGCAGGTTGCCCATGGTGGGCACCAGGGCGACGCTTTCTCCCGCACCGCGCCACTCCCCTACCCGCAGCCGCAGATCGGAGACCCGCTCTACGAAGCCCATGGGCATGGTCAGAACCTGGTCTGCTCCGGCCCCGGGAAGGCGCCGGACTTCACAGCCTGGACATAAGCGCCCACGGCGGCCGCGATCCCGGACTGCCCGGTCATGAAGTCCTTGCTGAAACTCGGCGGGTTGCCCGGGTTCAAGCCGAGCGTATCCTGGAGCACAAGCACCTGGCCGTCGCAACCACTACCGGCACCAATTCCGATCACGGGGATTGTCAGGGCGCGGCTGATCTCGCTCGCCAACTCGGCCGGGACGCATTCGAGAACCAACAGCGCCGCTCCGGCGTCCTGCAAGGCGAGCGCATCGTTCCGAATGGCCTGCGCGGATGCCTGATCACGCCCCTGATAACGGTAGCCCCCCATCCGATGCACGAACTGGGGAAGCAGGCCCAGATGTGCGCACACGGGTATCCCCTGCTCGCTAAGCAGGCGCACCGTCTCCGTCATGGGCGCGCCGCCTTCGAGCTTCACCATATGGGCACCGCCTTCCTGCATCAGGCGGCCAGCACTCTGAAGGGCCCTCTCCGGAGTCGCGTAAGACAGAAACGGCAGATCGGCCAGAATCAAAGCCCGCCTCCGGGCGCGGGCCACGCAGGCGGTGTGGTAAACCATGTGATCGAGGGTAACCGACAGAGTGGTGTCCTGGCCCTGCAGCACCATTCCAAGCGAGTCCCCGACCAGCAACACCTCCACGCCCGCCCGCTCCAATAGACGACAGAAGCTCGCGTCATAGCAGGTGAGGGAGGCGATGCGCTCACCACGCTGCTTCATCGCGGCCAGCATCGAGACCGTTATGGGCGCGGTGGACATAAGCTCTTCGTGCTCGAATCGCCGTAAGGCAAGCCGGATTCGGCCCGTTTCCCGTCGGTACCAGAACCGACCCCGGACTCCGGGCCTAGAAGGACAATCCCCCCCCGGGGGCAGCGTTCGAGCATGTCCTTGAGCGATCCATGACCGGTCACACGAAGACCGTCCGGGGCAACGTCCGTCAGTGGCACCAGGACAAAGGCCCGATTGGCGAGCTGCGGGTGCGGGATCTGCAGCCCCGGCGACTCGATGCGTTCGTCGCCATAGAGCAGGATGTCGAGGTCCAGCGTACGTGGTCCCCAGCGAGTGCCGTCGCGGCACCGATCCTGAGCGAGCTCGATGTCCTGAAGCGCGGCCAGCAGGGCCCGCGGAGTCAGTCCCGTCCGCAGGCGAGCGACCGCGTTGACGTAGTCCGGTTGGTCCTGCGGACCCACAGGACTGGTTCGATACAGCGGCGAGACCGCAGTCAAACGACAGGCATCGAGGTGCTCGAGCACAGCCAACGCCCGGCGGACCTGAAACTCCGGGTTGCCGAGGTTGCTGCCGATCCCGATGTAGGCGGCCACGCGCTGCGGCGCAAGATCAGTCCGCACCCGCAGACTCCGTGGCCGAGGGGGAGCTGCGGCGACGGCGACGACGCGGACGCCGGCGCTTGCCGCCACCATCGGTCATGTTGGCGCGCTCCTGTCCGTTGGCGTCCTGGAATCGGGTCCACCACTCGGCACGCTCCGTCTCCACCTCGCCCGCCTCTGCGCGAAGCAGTAGGAAGTCGTAGGCAGCACGAAAACGCGGATGGGTCAGCAGACGGTAGGGACGCTTGCCCTGGCGTTGCTCCAGGCGCGGCTGTAACGCCCAGATCTCCCGCATGGGGAGGCCGAAGCGCTTGGGAATCGCCACCAGGGGCTGCTGGACCGAGGCCACCTCGCCCGAGGCCAACAACATGGCCTCGACGGGCATCCGATCCTGGGCGACGAGCTCCCGGTAGCGCTGACGCACCGGCTCCCACAAGAGCACGGCAAACAGGAAGGCGGGAGTAACCGGCTTGTCTTCCTGGATGCGCCGGTCGGTATTCTCGAGCCCGCGACTGACGAAGGTGATGGGAAATGCCTGCTCCTCATGGGACAGACAGTCTTCGGTGGCGGGAAAGAGATGGGAGAAAAGCCCGTAATGGCGCAATTTTTCGAAGGCGGAGAGGCCTGTTCCGCCCTGGAACAGCTTGAGCACCTCCTCGAAAAGGCGCGCCGGGGCGATATCGCGCAGCAGATGCCCGGACTCGAGCAGCGGGCGTTCGCAGGACGGCTCCAGGTTGAAGCCAAGCTTGCAGGCAAATCGCACCGCCCGCAACATTCGCACCGGGTCCTCCCGGTAACGCCGCTCCGGAGCATCGCCGATCAGGCGCAGGCGTCCTGCCTCAAGATCCGCAAGTCCTCCCGCGTAGTCGACGACGGAGAAATCCGCAATGTTGTAGTAGAGGGCATTGACGGTGAAGTCTCGGCGCAGAGCATCCTCCTCCCGCGTGCCGTAGAGGTTGTCGCGCACGATCATACCGTTCTCGATGTGGCGCTCACCCTCGGTGTCCTCGCTACCACCCCCGCGGAAGGTGGCCACCTCGATGATCTCGCGACCAAAGTGTACGTGCGCGAGCCGGAACCGCCGCCCGATCAGGCGGCAGTTACGGAACAACTTGCGCACCTCCTCCGGCGTGGCGTCGGTGGCGACGTCGAAGTCCTTCGGCTCGCGCCCGAGTAGGAGATCGCGCACCCCACCGCCGACCAGGTAGGCCTGGTAACCACCCTGCTTGAGGCGGTAGAGGACCTTGAGGGCATTTTCGCTGATGTTTGCGCGCGAGATACTATGCTCGCTCCGCGGCACCACAAGGGGCGTATTGGAGATGGATTCTTGCAAGCTGTCGCTGTTTCCTTCAGGCACCTGGTCCTGTCGCAGGCCTCCGGGTGCCGGAATGTTACCGGATACGAGATCGCAGTCCATGATGCGTGAGATTCTATCGTGGCAAGCGCCGACGCCGACTTGAGACGCAGCGCAAGTTGCGTATAATACCCGCTTTCCGCCGATTCTTCCGCTCCCTTCGTCTAGTGGTCTAGGACGCCGGCCTCTCACGTCGGTAACAGGGGTTCGAGTCCCCTAGGGAGCGCCATTCAATACAAGAAGTTAAGCCAGAATTCGCAGGCGCGCCGCGCGTTTGGGTGCAAGTTGGGTGAAAATCCGGTCAAATTTTCGCTCGCGACCGCCCCGCGTTTTGGTACCGTGCAACCCCTGTCACCGCCAGCATCGGCGCAAGGTAGTCAACGGCCTCCCGTAGCGTCATCGGTACATACAGCGGCCCTACCCTGGACGAGAACCAAGCGTACCGCGAGTACGCGACATTCCGTCACGAGTACCTGATCGATCTGAATGCAGCACATGCGTGCATAAGGGCCGGGTACGGCGAGCGCAATGCCGAAACTGTTGTTTCCAAAGGGGTATCCAGTTAGCTCCACCAGTGTCAATATGTAGTGGTGAGCGACTTGCCGTTACATCCCGTCGCCGGGCGCGACTACCCCCGCGATTGGGGCCAATTTCTCGATTGGTTCCGTGATGAAGA
>JAYEJW010000600.1:0-5628 GCA_034716535.1 Pseudomonadota bacterium | reverse complement strand
CCTCGGACCGCTGGGTGTTGGTGTGCTTTATACCCTCGCACGGGAGGATTGTCCAGAACGTGGGGTAACTTTCTACTTAACGCTAGGATCCTCGCGAGAACGGATTCGCCCTGGGAGTTACCCCGCTAGAGTGGACATGTTGTCGATCAGGGAGAGGCCGGCCTCTTGTCTCAAGCGGCCAATCGCTTTGCAGACAACGACAGAGCGCCCAAAAAGGCGGAGTTTCACAGACGAGCCGGGTCAGTGGAGAGTTGAGTCCTCTTGTGTGGCCCGATTCTTTTTCTGCAGATTTTCGCGCCGCTCGGCAAACACCAGCGCGTCGCGCATGCGCTTCGGCGCAGGCGTCCCGTGCCGTTGCTCCCACCATTGGATGAAGCGGCGCCAAAATGCGATCTCCTCTTCAATCTTGTCGCCGGGATTTTGCACTCCACCCCCCTTCTGCACTGTGGCTCAACCATACCGCGGCTCTCCGATTCCAACTTGTCGATACGCGACAATCGCTTTACCTTTCCCGACATGCGGAGAAATTCTCATGGGATACAGGGGAATGATGCGACGGGAGAGACCGTATTGGCCTCGGTCGCCGGTCTCTTGTGCGGACTGCTCGAGTTCCACGGGTTTGATCCATCGAGCTGTCTGAAGAACGCGGGTATCTCCCCGGAGCAGCTCGATGACCCGAGCGCACGGCTTTCGGACGAAGCGGTGGACCGCGCCTGGCTGTACGCCCAGACGGTGATCAGCGACCCCTGCTTCGGCCTGCACGCACACCGATGCTGGCATCCCTCCCAGCTGGGTGCCCTCGGCTACGCCTGGCTCGCGAGCTCCAGCTTGAGAACGGCGCTAGAGCGGCTATCGCGTTACGCACGCACCGTTGCGGATCGCGCGAGTGTCACGGTCGAAAACCGCGACAGAGGGTTGATGGTGCGCCTCGATGCCGAACAGCAGCAGGAGAAGGAGATACCGGCGATGGTCGACGCCACGCTGACCATGATCGTCGATATGTGCCGCGTCAACTCTGGCGAGACCCTGGATCCCGTGGAGGTCAATCTGCGTCGCCCACCCCCCGTCTGCGCCGGACGCTACTTCGGTTACTTCCGATGTCCGGTGAAGTTCGACGCACATGAGAACAACATCATCTTGCCCCTCGACGCCGTGGACAAGAGACTGCCGGGTGCGAACGCCGTCTTGGCACGGATGCACGATCAGGTCTTGACGGATTATCTGGCGCACCTCGATCAGAGCGATATCGTGGCGCGAATTCAAGCGGAGATCATCGATGGACTCCCCTCCGGCCCTGTGTCCCAGGACGGGGTCGCAAGATCGCTGCACATGAGCGAGCGGACCCTGCAGCGCAGACTCAAAGGCCTGGACACCAGCTTCGGAGACATCCTGGAAACGACACGGCGGGAGCTGGCGCTGAAGTACCTGCAGGAGCGCGACATGAGTCTCCTCGAAATCTCCTACCTGCTCGGGTTCGCCGATCCGAGCTCATTCTCCCGTGCCTTCAAGCGCTGGACCGGTCAGGCGCCGAGCGAGGCGAGGCAGTTATCCTGACGGTACCGGCGGCAAGGAGTTGACCTGTTGAAAGACAAGCCCAGCAATTATTGGCTGATGAAATCCGAGCCCGATGTCTTCGGCATCGACCACCTCGCCTCCTGCCCGGACCGGACCGAGCCCTGGGACGGGGTGCGAAACTACCAGGCTCGAAACATGATGCGCGACGAGATGAAGACCGGGGACCAGGTCTTCTTCTACCACTCAAACTGCACCGATCCGTGTATCGTGGGCATCATGGAGGTAGTGAAGGAAGGCTACCCGGACCACACCGCCTTCGACCCGGAGGCCAAGTATTACGATCCCAAGAGCGACCCGCAAAACCCTCGCTGGTTCATGGTCGACGTCCGTTACGTGCGCCACTTCAAGCGCAACATCTCACTGGCGGAGCTCAAGCAGTACGCGGACGGACCCTTGGAAGGGATGCCACTGGTGCGCAAAGGCAACCGACTCTCCATCATGCCGGTTACGTCCGAGCAGTGGGCGTTCATCCTCGGTCTCGAGTGAAGGGTCGGTTCGCTGCTACATCAGCTGCACCACCTGCTCACGCTTCAGACCGAGCGCTTGGACGCCGAGCTTGACCCCCTGCTCCGCGAAGGCATCCAGGTCTCCCCATTTGTCTGCGGAATCCACCACCTCGGACATGGCCTCGTTGATCACCCGCAACCGGTACTTGCCCTGCGCCGATTCCAACGGCGGACTGGGCTCGGCACAGACGTAGAAGGACGGCTCCGCCCGGCCCATCTGCACGAAGGCCAGGATATAGCGATAGGTCTTCTCATCGCCGGAATCGATCTCTCCCAACAGCGATGCCGAGAAATCGCCGATTTGATAGCGATGTTTCGGGATGGCGGTCTTGATGACAGGTCGATCCTGCATGCTGTCCTCCGGTGCCGCGGGCTGTTGACATTTGCCTGAGCGAGCGTGGGCAAAGAACCCGTCGCCCAGACCCTCTACGCTTTCGCAATCGGTCTACGCGAGCCAGTCCCTCGGCCGGAGATAGTACTCGTAGAGCTCCGCCTCAGGGCTCGCCGGATCGGGGTGCCAATCGTACCTCCAGCTCACCTCCGGTGGCAGGGACATGAGGATCGACTCGGTCCTCCCTCCGGACTGAAGCCCAAACAGCGTCCCCCGATCATAGACCAGGTTGAATTCGACATAGCGCCCGCGTCGGTACTTCTGGAAGCTACGTTCCCGCTCCCCGTATTCCGTTCCCTTGCGCCGCTGGACGACGGGAAGATAGGCGGGGAGGTAATGGTCCCCAACGCTGCTCATGAAGGCAAAGCTGCGCTTAAAACCCCACTCGTTCAGGTCGTCGAAGAAGAGTCCGCCCACGCCGCGGGGCTCGTTGCGATGACGCAGGAAGAAGTACTCGTCGCACCAGCGCTTGAAGCGCGGGTAGACGTCCTCGCCGAAGGGTGCACAGGCGTCAGACGCCGTTCGGTGCCAGTGGACCACGTCGTCCTCGAAGCCGTAGTAAGGCGTCAGATCGAAGCCGCCGCCGAACCACCACACCGGTTCGGCCCCTTCCTTCTCGGCGATGAAAAAGCGCACGTTGGCGTGGGACGTGGGCACGTACGGGTTGCGCGGATGCATCACCAGGGAGACGCCCATGGCCTGAAATCCGCGCCCGGCGAGCTCCGGACGGTTGGCCGTGGCGGATGGCGGCAGCGACGCGCCGAACACGTGCGAAAAGTTGATTCCGCCCTGCTCGAACACCCCGCCCTGCTGCAGGACCCGGGTACGGCCGCCGCCCCCGCCTGGCCGGTCCCAGGCATCCTCAAAGAAGCGCGCTTCGCCATCCTCGTACTCAAGCGCCGCACAGATGCGGTCCTGCAGGCCGAAAAGGTACTGCTTGACGGCCTCGGTGTCTGGTCTATCGGTCATGTCGCGCCCCACCACCGCATTTCGTCATGATACCCACGCGAAAACGAATCGCTGGGAGATACAGGGTAACGTAACGACATGTTGCAACGGATCGTTACAACTCTTCAACGAAGCGTTACTCGACGCGCCCATTCGGCCAGCCCTCTCTCACGACAATAGAATCTCTTACCATTTGTTTTTATTATATTTTCTAGCCTCTCCCGCGAACTTGGCACGTCTGGTGCGATGTATAAAGCGAGCACCGAAAACGGTCTCGTTGAAACCCCAAACCCATCGCAGAAAGACTGTTTGATTTCAGGAGCAACCAAGATGAAGACCATCGTAACCGCAATTGCCGCGACCTTCTTCGCCGCTGGCGTCAATGCGCACGACGTGTACCACGGCCTGGCCAAGGGCGATCCGGACCTGGTCGATCAGCATCCGCCGGCTCGTCAGGTCACAGGCGTCCAGCCCAGTGTTGGCGATAACGTCGATATCTACGGTGACATCGCCACCGGCAATACCGACCTCTTCAGGTCAGACCGCAGCGGCCCCCGCGACAGCGGGACCGACCCCGACATCTATCACGATCTCGGCAGCAATCCCGACCTTCAGTTTTGATGGGCTGGGTGGCCTAAGGAGGCGGGGGGGCTCCCTCGCCTCCGCCTTCTCGTAAAAGCCGCCTGCAAACCGAAATTCTCGCTATCTTCGATTCTTGCGGCCGCCCGACGCGCGCACAACAGTTCATTGCCCGCCTGCTACCTGCACCTCCGATACTTACACCAACGGAGCCTTGCCGCTCGCGATAAGCCAAAGCCATGCGCCGGCGATAAGCAACGAGAGGATCGTAACGGGTATGCCGGTGCGGGCATGCTCCCTGAATGTGATCTTCAATCCAGAGCGTGCCGCGGTGTCGACCACGATGATGTTCGCGATGCTGCCGATGATGATGAGGTTACTCGCCATACCGGCTGCCAGCGCCATCGCCGGTCCCGCAATCGGGTCCTGCGCAAAGGGGATCAGCAGCATGATCGCTGGGACGTTCGAGACCAGATCGCTCAGAATCGCCGTCGTCAGGAAGATGGACGCCGGGTGCTGGAAGTCGACGCCGTGGGCGCGGAGACTGTCGACCCAGTGCTGAGGAAGCTCGGTCTGCTGGAAGGCACCGTTGACGACGAAGAGACCGATGAAAAGTATGAGCAACTGCCAGTCCACGAGACCCAGCATTTCTCGAGACTGAAACCGGGCGTTCAGGAGCAGTATCCCGCCAGCGGCAAGGGCAACAAGCTCTCGCGGCCAATCCGTGAAGACAAATATGCCGATGATCGCCGCGGTGATCGCCAATCCCTTAAAGGACTCGAGGCGGTCAAACTGAAACGCCGCGGTCTTGGCCGCCTTGTTGTCTGCCGAGAGCTCCCATTTGCCTCTGTACAGAAGTGATATCACTACCCAGATGACCGCCAACGATAGCGCGGACGGAGCCGCCGCATAGATCAAAAACTCGGTAAAAGACAGGCTCATGTGCTGACCGATGAGCATGTTCTGAGGGCTACCGATGATGGTCGCCGTCGATCCTGTATTGGCGCTGCACGCCATCGCGAGAAGATATGGGATCGGATTGAGATTGCGTTGGAGACACAGCTGCAACAAGATCGGAGCCATTGCGAGGGCTACCACGTCGTTTGTCAGGAGCGCGGCCATGATGCCCGTAACGGCGATGAGCACAGCGAGCAGAATCCGTGGACCAACCTTGAGCAACACCACCCGCCGCGTTACCTCTCCGTACAATCCGGACATAGTGAATTGCGCGGAAACGATCATCAGTCCGAAGAGCAGAGACATTGTGTCGGGGGAAACGAAACCGACCGCTTGCTCTTCAGTGATCTCTTCGCTTGCCACCAGGGCGATGACGCCGAGCAGCGCGATGGCCGCGCGGTCAACTTTCAAGCCGGGCAGCCGCCCAAGCATCATGCCCGCGTAAACCAAGAAAAAGACAGGAACGATAACGGCCACTTAGGACTCTTCTCCGTGTGAAACAGAACGCGTGAAGCTAGGATAAACCCTTATATTCCGCTGCCCCGACCCATACCATTACCCATATCTCAGCGGGGTCGGAGTCGACTCGTGCTGGACACACTGAGCCGCATCTGTTGAAATCCAGCCCCATCACAACTGATGGGGCGAGAGCAGATGGACGAGGAGATTCCG
>JAYEJW010000599.1:0-5631 GCA_034716535.1 Pseudomonadota bacterium | reverse complement strand
TGGGGAGATCTTCCGAAGGCTGCGGTTCGAGCCAGATGCGGTCCATTCAGGCCATACCCTATGTTCCAGGCATTGCCCGGGGCGTTTTGCGCTTTGGGGCCGCCAACGCCACTGCGCATTCCCTGACCCTGGTCCGGGGAGCCGAGATCGCAAGCCTGGCCGCCCGGCCCGCCGGAATCCTGGCGGTGGATGCCGCCCCCCTTTCCCACGTCATGATTCGGTTGCTCAATGCAGGGATTCCCACCCTGATCCTGGGGAGCGACCAGGCGGCCCAGTTGCGCGAGGGGGATGAGGCATTGCTCGACGGCGTCCGGGGTGTCGTTGGCGATCCCGCGGAGGTACTCGCCCAAACCGAAGACCCTCCCCATCCGCCGCGATCCGGCGTCCCGGTGACGACCCTGGACGGTGTGACGGTCAGCCTGCGCGCCAGCATCGCCGGTGCGCAGGGAGCGGCGCTGGCAGTCTCAAACGGGGCCTCATCGATCGGACTGGTTCGCTCCGAATATCTGGAGCCGGCCGACGGCGAGTTACCCGATGTCGGCTTCTACGAGCATGCATTTGACGAGCTGTGTCGGACCGCGGCACCGCTTGCGGTCACGGTACGCCTACTGGACGCAGCCGGGGACAAGCGGCCTGCGTGGCTCCCGGACCTGCCGGACATCCTCACAGCCCTCGGCCTTCAGGGATCACGTCTCTACGATCGCGAGCCCGTGCGCAGCGTGATGCTGGCCCAGATTGAAGCCCTCGGCCGTCTTGCGCCCGAGCTCCCGCTATCGGTGCTGGTGCCCTTCGTCACCCGGACGCAGGAGTTTCTTCGCTGGCGGGAGACCATATTGGGGGGCCTGCCCTCGCCCCTGCCCGTCGGCGCCATGGCCGAGACGCCGGCCGCGGTGCTCGAGCTTTCGGAGCTGGCGGACGCGGCCGATTTCGTCGCCATCGGCTGCAACGATCTGCTGCAGTGCCTGTTCGCCGCTGACCGTGATCTTTCCGCCGTGGCGCATCTGGTCGATCCCTATGCGCCGGCGGTCTACAGGTTTCTGCGGCTCGCCGCACGGGCAGCCGGTACCCGGCTGGGGCGCGTGCAGCTGTGCGGCTTGTTGCCGCAGCTTCCCGGCGTGCTGCCGATCCTGGTCGGACTCGGTTTCAGCGCCTTCTCGGTCGAGCCCTTGCTGATCCCCTGGCTGGCGAGAACCCTTGAGAAGCTGGACACCGCCTCCGCGGCCTTGATCGCCGAAGACCTGTGCGCCGCGCGAGACGCCGATGCCGCGCGTCGGCTGATGGGGCTGCCGCCGGGTGCACCCTGGGCCCTCGGCGCGAGTGCGGGTGTCTAGCCGGCGAAAAGCAGTATCAAGCCGACCGTGGCGAGGGCGAGCATGGCCGCCCGCAATCCCGACCACAGCCAGAAGGTCCCGCTGATACGGCCAAGAAATACGCCGAGCAGAAACACCAGCCCCAAGGCCACGCCGATTCCGAGATCAACCGGAGAGGCGGGCAGCGATAGGCCCGCCGCGGCAAGCCACAGAGGCAGCAGGATCGCCTGGGCGATGAGGAAAGGGGAGAGGCCGTTGACAAGTGCAACGAGGACCGGGGCGATGCGCGCTGCATGCTCGTGGGCACTGCCGTCGAGTTGCTCCATCATGGCCGCCCGCAACCCGTCGAGCTCCTGTCGGCGCTCGGCAGTCTCGCTGATGTAGGCGCTGGACAGTCCGCTCACACCGAGTGCAACGGCGGTGCCGAGCCCCGCGGCAAGCGCCACCTCGAGCCTGACCTCCCCGCCAACACGAAAACCCATGAGCAACCCGAGCAGGGTCAGCGCCCCGTCGAAGCCGTTGGTAACGAAGTAACGCCTTGCGATGGTCTCCGAGCGGCTGATGCGCAGGGCCAGGCGAAGCTTTCCGACAAGGGCCATGGGAACGGGTTCAGCTCTCGTCCGCCGCCTCGCCCACGACCAGACATTGATCGATACTGTGGATCGACCCGCCCAGGGATTTGATGACGTCCTCGATACGGGGAAAGTCGAGGTCCCGCCCCTCGATGATCAGGGTGAGGGACTCGGTCTTCTCGTCCATCTCTACTACGTCGAGGTCGACCCGGTAGTCCGGACCGAGCGCGGCAATGGCCCCTGCGAGCTCCAACACATTGGGCAGGTGGGGCTTGAGGACGTCGAGCTGGATCTTGCGGATCCTGGGCATGGGGAGGGGCTCCGCTCCGGTGGATGAGGTTCGCGAGACCAGTTTATCCCGTTCCCGCGACGCACCCGGACGAAGATAGCCGTCAATGGCATTTCACGGCAAGTACCTGCGTTGCCTGGGATCGGTTCTAGGCGCGGCGGGTATGCACAGGTTGCGCCGTCGTACGAGTGTCCCAGACGGGAGGCGCCCGCCCTCAATCCCCACGTTGCCGTGGGTCCACGGGGGGCGTGTCCGGCCGTACCCTCGCCTGCACACGCGCCTGAAAACTGTCCAACGCCTGCGGCGAGCCCGCCAAGACCAGGATGTCGTGTGGTCGGAACGCGGTGTCCATGCTGAGCTCAGGCACCCGGATGCCCGCTCGGCGCAGCGCCACCACTGTGATTCTGCATGACACAGGATCAAGATCCTTAAGGGTCTGTCCCACGACCCAGCTATGGGGATCGAGGGGGACGGTGCGCAGCTCCTCGGGGTACTCGCGCACTGTTCTTCCCGTCATCTCACCGCCTGCGAGGGAACCCCGTAGCAGACGGTACTGATCGCCGCGCACGGTATCCATGTGCTCTTCCACCCGCGAGTGGGGCACGCCGAGAACCAACAGCAGTTGCGCGGCCATCAGGATGCTTGTCTCGAGGGCTTCGGGAAGGACGTCACTGGCACCTGCTGCTTCCAGGGTCTCCAGGTCGGAGAGGTCTGCCGCGCGCACCAGGATCGGGAGGTCGGGCAGATGGGAACGAACCTGCCTGACAATCTTTAGCGCCATACTCGGTTCGTCGAAAGTGATGGCGATCGCCCGTGCCCGCATGACGCCCACGGACTGGAGCAACGTAAAGCGCCCCGCGTTGCCGTACAGGACCCGTTTGTGGGCGACCCGGGCCCGGCGTACGCGGTCTCCATCGGTGTCAAGAGCGATATAGGATACGCCCTCGAGCTCGAGAAACCGCGTAAGATGCTGGCCGAAGCGGCCATAGCCGCAGACGATGACATGGTCTTCGAGCGCCTCACTGATGCGGGCTGCCCTTACCTCCTGGCGTTCAAGGTTGTCCCGATAGCCGAAAAAGTTCCAGCGCTTTACCCCAACGCCATTCCAGCGGATGAGAAGGGGAGCCAACATCATGGACAGCACCATGGCCGCAAGGACCGGCTGACCCACCGCACGATCGAGTACCCCATGGCCCATCGCCAGCGTGAGAATCAGGAGGCCGAACTCGCCGACGTGCCCGAGGCTTAGAGCGGTTCGCAGGACCACTCCGGGATGCGTGGGCGTGAACGGGGCGAGGGCCAGCACCAGGAGCGGTTTGCATAGCAGTATTGTTGCGAGCAGCACCGCTACGGCCTGCCAAGAGGCTGCAATGGTCGGCGCATGGATCTGCATGCCGATCGTGACGAAGAAGAGACCCAGAAGCACATCGCGGAACGGGCGGATCTCATCCTCGACGTAGTGCTTAAAGGGTGTCTCCCCCACGACCATTCCGGCGAGGAAGGCACCGATAGCCAGGGAGAGGCCGGCGACGTCGGCCACCGCCGCCGCCCCCAGGATCAAAAGCATGGTCGCCAGCACGAAGAGCTCCGGGGACCTCGCGCGCGCGACCGAATGGATAATGGGACGAATCAGCCATCGCCCCCCCAACAGCATGAGCAGGAACACGAGCGCCGCCTTGGCAAAGGTCCACGACAGGGCGGGGGCCAGATCAGCGCCGGCCCGGGCGAGCGCCGGGATGGCTACCAGGAACGGAAGCGTGGCGAGATCCTGGAACAACAGCACAGACACGGCCAGCCGGCCGTGGCGCGTGGCCAGCTCCCCTTGCTCGGTCAGCTGCTTGAGTACAATGGCCGTAGCTTCTCAAAAACCCGGGGCACCACGGCCGCTGTAGCCGCTGTAGGGTGGGTCAAGCGAAGCGGACCCACGAAGATCGCGGCCATCGGCGGATCCGTCGCTGCGCTCCTTGATCCGCCCTACGAGATTGCCTCGGGTTATTGAGAAGTTACCAATGGCCGTGGAGGACATGGCGACCGCCCCACCCACAACCACGGACGCAGGTACCGGCAGCCCAACGGCATAAGCCAGGCACGCAGCCAGCCCGCCCGTCAACAGGACTTGGCCTCCGCCAAAGCCGAAGATCGCCTCGCGCGAGGCGAACAGTACAGGCGGCGAAAACTCCAGGCCGAGCATGAACATAAGAAAGACGATGCCGAGCTCTGCCATGAAATGGATTTCCCCCGCGTCGGTGAGCCAGGAAAGTCCATGGGGACCGACCAGCACACCCACCACGAGATAACCGATGATGGCCGGCATGCGGAGGCGGCGGAAGACGCCGACGACAAGGACCGTCGCAGCCAGGAGAAGCAGGATGTCGATCAGCAGCTCGTGTTGCATCGCCGGAGGGAAACGGAGCATTTTCCCGGGTGAAGGACATGAAGCACGGCACGCGCCAACAGAATGTCCCCATTCACAGTGTAAGTATGGCCCGTGTAAGGGACGGCGCGGTCGCGGAGCCTGAAAAGTTGCTGTCCGACTGATCGTGAGAGTCGTTGCGACGGCCGCTTCAGGAGACAAAGGGGGGACCTAGACCGAATGTCTCACGCGAAGCCGCGAAGGAACGAATTTTCCTATAGATTATTCCGGTCTAGCCCTCTGCCTCGATCTCCGGTCGCGATTCCCGCCCCATCCATCGGCGCGTCGCCGCGTGAATGCTCTCGTGAATCGAGAGCAGGGAGGGTATGACCAGCAGTACCAGCAGGGTCGCGAAGGCAAGACCGAAGGCGATGGACGTGGCCATAGGGATCAGGAACTGGGCCTGGAAGGAGGTCTCGAACAGCAACGGCGTGAGGCCCGCGATGGTGGTTAGTGAGGTCAGCAGAACCGCCCTCAGGCGCTGGCAAGAGGCGTCGACCAGCGCGTCGGTCACCCCCATGCCCTGGTCGCGCAACCGCTTGTAGAAGCTGACCAGGATGATGGAGTCGTTGACCACGATTCCGGACAGACCGAAGAGCCCGAACAGGGACAGGATGGTCACATCGATGCCCATCAGCCAGTGACCGAACAGAGCGCCGGTAAGCCCGAAGGGAATGGCCGTCATGACCACCAGCGGCCAGCCGTAGGAGGCGAACACCCACGCCAGGATCAGGTAGATGAGGATCAGCCCGAACATCAGGCCCTTGCGCATGTCCCCCATGGTCTCGCGCTGATCCGCGGAGCGGCCCTCGAACCTGTAGTCGACCGGAAAGCGCTGCTTCAGCGCGGGCAGCGTGCTCTTTTCGAGGGAGGCGATGATCTCTCCGACTTCGTTCTGGTTCGAGTCCACGTCCGCCGAGACCTCCACCGCCAACCGGCCTTCCGCATGGCGCAGCACCTCGAAGCCCCGCCGCGATCGCCACTCCGCTACCGCCGTCAGCGGCACCGACTCGCCGGACGGCAGCCGGATGTTGAGCCGGTGGAGGC
>JAYEJW010000598.1:0-5711 GCA_034716535.1 Pseudomonadota bacterium | reverse complement strand
ACATCCCCCGCTGAAACTGAACACGATTCATGGCCATGACGCACCCCGCTCGCAAGAAAACCCACGTCAGGGTGCGCCCCTCGGTGGCTCAGTTCGTGAGCCTGGCTGAAGATTGTTTCTAATCAGGAGCCCCCTTATCGCGATGGGTGCGCTTCGCAGGTCTTCGCGGTGCGCGTGAACGATTTCCCCCATCAGGGTGTGTGGTTTCATGACGGCTCTCCTCTCGCTAGACCGCGGCGGGTCAGGTCCGCGTGGTCGGTGGTGGTCTCGGTTTCACCTTGCCAGCCGTTCAGCATCGGGGATATTGCTTCAAGTCTCATCGTCTCGCCCTCCATTGTGTCATCAGATCAGCCGCCCGGCTTCCAAATACCGCGGCGCCTTGCGGGCCTCGGTCCGGTTCGCCAGTCGGAACCATTCCGCCGCCGCGCGGTTGCGGGTGTCGCTATCGCCCTCCTTGTCGGCTTGGCGCGCTACCGCCTTGAGGTCCCGCATGATCTCGCGACGGGTGTCGCAGGGTCGTTGCCGGTTCATGCTGCACCCCGCTTCGGCTTCTTGAGCTCCACCACGTCCGCCGTTTCCGTGATCCCTGCCGCCCCCAGCAGGCGCGCCGCGTGTTGTTCCAGGGCGTCGCGTACCTGATCCTGGGCGAACCGGGCATAGATAGCGGTTGTCGATTGGTTGGAGTGATTGAGAACGCGCCCGATCAGGTGCAGCGAGTTCCCGGCCTGGGCGAGCCAGCTCCCCACGGTCCGCCGCAGGTCGTGAAGGCGAACATCCTCAACGCCGGCCGTCTTGCGGACACGGCTCCAGGGCTTCGCGATATTCACCAGGTGGGCGCCGGTCAGCTTGCCGGGCAGAATGTGAGGATTCCCCTCTTCGCGCGGGATCTGTTGCAGCAGAGCCAGGGTGGGAGCGCTCAAGGGGATGTAGTGGGGCCGCCCGGCTTTGGTCTCGGGCAGACGAAGCTCCGCCCGCTCAAAGGACACATCTTCCCAACGCGCCTGCAGCAGCTCGCTTTTGCGGGCGCCGGTCAGCAGATAGAGCCACAGGGCGAACCGTGCCGATTGGTTGGGCTCTTCGTTGATCGCTTGGGCCAGGCGGGGCAGCTCCTCGGGGGTAATCCAGCGGTCGCGCTTCTGTTCCTTGAAGCGGTCAATGTCCCGCGCCGGGTTGGGGTGTCCCTCGGGGACGAACCCCCAGCGCCGGGCCAGCTCAAACATTTTCGACAGTAGGGCCAGAACCCGGTTTGCTTCGTAGGGCGCCCGCTTGCCGATCTTCATATGCAGGCTTGCAACGTCTGCCCGCTTGATCGCTGCCGCCTTCAGGTTACCCCACGCCGGCAGGATGTAGCGGCCGATTCGCCGCTTATCGTCCGCCCCGCTTTTCTTGGCGTTCCCGTGCCGCTCCATGTATGCGCCGCACAGGTCCCGGACTGTCTCCCCGCGGGCCGCTTTCTGCCTCTCTTCGAGCGGGTCCGCTTCTTTCGTCTCCACACTCGCGAGGTGCGAGCGCGCCGCCTTTCGGGCCTTATCCACAGTCCAGGCGCCATAGGTGCCGATGGTCATCAGCCGCTTGCGCCCCTGGGTTCGGTAGGACAGGACAAAGGCTTTTCGCCCCCCGGGGTAGATTCGGCAGCCGAAGCCGGGAAGTTCGTCATCCCACAGGACGAAACGGGCGTTTCCCTCGCCTTGGTAGGTTGCCGCGTCTAGGGTTCGCTTGGTCAGTTTCACGGGTGCCAGTCCTCTCGGGTAACGCCGCTTCTGATTTTCACGTTTTCGCATGAGTCACCATTGAGTCACCACGCGGAATCGAAAACGGAAGTTGTCACATAGAAAAGGATAGCACTCTAACTGCTTGATTGGTAGTAATAGATAGTAAACTATGGGGAACGAGAGAAGGACGTAGAAAGGCCGGTTCTGTGACTGTTAATCAGGTGGTCGATGGTTCGAGTCCATCAGGGCGCACCAAATAAAACAAGGCCTTAGCTGGAAACGGCTGGGCCTTTTTCGTTCGTAACGTGCCAATCAGGTAACACTACGGGTAACAGTGGCCGTTTGTTCCCGCCCCTCCCGCACGCTCAAGATACAACCGCAAGATCAACCCCCTCCGCCGGCGCCGATGGTCGAAATGTTGGTCCTGCCAAGGCGATGGGCAGGTATCTCGGTTTCCACAAGATACGCCTGCTCGCCTTTTCCCGGTGGGCCGAGCCTGGCGAATCTGATTGGGCAGGCTGCGTCTCGTCTATTTCGTTCCGATTCCGCGTCTTCGTTTAAACGAGCGGAGGTCGGGTCCTGTAATTGCCCCCCGCGGATTGTGCACACGCTGTGGCTTCGTTACTCTGCCGAAAGACGTTTCGCGTGCGGCTGTAGCCTCGGACCCTCATCGTACGGCAGCTGCTACAAAGGTCGGTGACGTTCCCTGGGAGCAA
This sequence comes from Pseudomonadota bacterium, assembly GCA_034716535.1. Lineage (GTDB taxonomy): Bacteria > Pseudomonadota > Gammaproteobacteria > Chromatiales > Chromatiaceae > JAYEJW01. The sequence goes on along the minus strand of JAYEJW010000598.1, from coordinate 3,283 downwards.
AGGCGGGGGAGCGAGCACGAATCGCGAAGAGGCAAGAATGAATCCAGCGGGGGAAACACAGAATCAGGACCGCACGGTCTTCTTGAGCTTCACGAGCCTGGACCGGAAAGCGGCACGTGCCGTTGTGGCAGGCCTGCAGACGGCGGGCGTCGATGTCTGGTGGGACGAGGGTGGCATCGGCTGGGGCGATGACTGGCAGAGCAAGCTTGAGGAGGCCCTGAGCCGCTGCGGGGCTTATCTGATCCTGCTCGGGCGCGGCGGCGTGCGCCGTTGGGTGAAGCCCGAGCTCGGGGTCGCGCTAAAGCGCCACGTGGACGGCGGGCTGCCAATCCTGCCCCTTCTGTTGGAGGGGGTCTCCCCCGAATCCCTCCCCCCCTTTCTCTCTCTCTTCCAGGCCCGCCGTTTGCCGCCGGATCTGGACGGCTTCGACTTCGCCGAGCTCGCGGCCGAGCTGCGAGGCGCAACGGCGCCGACTCCCCCACTGGTCGCCGACGCCTGTCCTTTTCCGGGTCTCCTGCCGTTCGATGAGCATGCGGCCGACTTCTTCCTCGGGCGCCAGGCGGACACGCTGGCCCTGCTTCAGCGGCTGGGACCGGGTCTGGACGGCGTGCAACGCCGCTGGCTGCAGATCGAGGGGCCCAGCGGTGTGGGCAAGTCCTCGCTCGTGCGCGCGGGCCTCATCCCCGCCGTGCGCGGGGGCTGGCTGGAGGAGACAAACCCTGGTGACTGGACGGTACTGCTCCTGCGTCCCGGCGAAAGGCCCCTGCAGGCCTTGGCCGCCATTCTGGAACAGACGCTGAAGGGCAAGGCAGACGTGCAACGCTTCGACAACCTGCGAAGTACCGCGCGCACCGATGCGGACGATCTCGGCTACCTCCTGGAGGTCGCGCTTCCAGAACCGAACCGTCTGCTGCTCGTGATCGACCAGTTCGAGGAGCTGTTCACGCTGACCATAGACCCCATGGCGCTGGCACGCATCGACGCCCTGCTGGCCACCGCCCTCGAGGAGGCCGACGGTCCCCTCTACCTGGTCACCACGATCCGCAGCGACTTTCTGCCCCGCTTCGGTGAGCTGCCGCGCCTGCAGGGTCTACTTAACGCGCGCGCCGGGCGCTACGACCTGCAGCCGTTGAGCCTGGCAGGGCTGCGCGAGATCGTCCGCATCCCGGCCCAACGGGCGGGCCTCGCATGGAGCGAGCCGAGCCTTCCCGAGCGCATCGTCGAGGACGCTATCCGCGAGCGTGCCCCGCTGCCCCTGGTGGCCAATCTGCTGCGCCTGCTCTGGGAGGCCGCCCAAAAGCGCGACGACCGGATCCTGCGGGCGGAGGACTACCGCGCACTGAACGGCGTGGCCGGCGCGCTGGCCAAGGGCGCGGATCGGCTTCTAGCCAGCCTGGGTGCCGACGGCCGAGACCGGGCGCGCGGGCTGCTGCTCGCCCTGGTCAAACCCGGGAAAGAGAGCCAGGACACCAAGCGGCCTGTCTCCCGCGCCATGGCGCTACAGGCCGCCGGGGGTGGTCCGGAAGCCGAGAGGGTGCTCGACAGACTCTCCGGGCTGCGCGACGCGCACGGACAGGCCGGTCCCGACCCAGACCCCCGCTTGGTCGTGGTCTCGGAGACAGAGACCGACCGGACCGGGAAGACGACCTACCGCGTCGACCTCGCCCACGAGGCCCTGCTGCGCCTCGATCCCGCCGGCCGGCCCTACTGGAAGACCTTGCGCGACTGGGTGGACGCCTGGCGCAAGCGCCTCGAGGATCGGGACCTGCTCGAGGTCCTGGCCGAGCAGTGGCAGGGCGCGGGCAGACCGCGCCTCAGCGGCGTCGCCTCCCGCCAACAGCTCAGAGACTTTGGCCGCGTGGGCGTGCCCTCGCCGCTCGCCGCCGCCTACCTGCGTGCCAGCCGAACGCACCAACGCCTGCTGGGCCTCGCCTGGGCGGTCGGACTCGCCGCCGTTGCGGTCATCGTCGGCAGCTACTATTTGCACGCCGCGCGCGACCTCGACTTCGACAGCCAGCTGACGTGGCTTGCACTTCAGGCCGGCCACGTCTACGAACCGCAGATGGTTGCGCTGGACGGCGGCCCGTTCGACATGGGTTGCGTGAGCGGGAAGGACTGCGACGATGACGAGTTCCCGGTGCGGGAGGTCACGGTGAGCGCCTTCGCCATCGGTTGCTACGAGGTCACCTTCGATGAGTATGCGCAGTTCGCGTTCTCGAGAGGGAAGGGACTGCCTTTCGACGGCGGCTTTGGGCGCGGTCGGCACCCCGTGATCAATGTCAGCTGGGAGGACGCCGTCGAGTATGCCGCGTGGCTGTCCAAGCGAACACGCAAGCATTATCGTCTACCGACCGAGGCGGAGTGGGAGTACGCCACACGAGCTGGCACAACCACGCCCTTCTCAACGGGCGAGTGCATTAACACGGATCAGGCAAACCACGATGGCAACTACGGTTGGGAGGATTGCCCGAAGACTGGGGTTTACCGCGAGCAGACGTTGGAGGCAGGCAGCCTGCCCGCCAACCCTTGGGGTCTGAACGAGGTCCATGGCAATGTTTGGGAGTGGGTGCAGGACTGTTGGCACGATACTTACGAGGGTGCACCGACAAATGGCTCTGCGTGGGGAGAGGAGGAAGGCGGTGACTGCGGCTGGCGAGTGCTCCGCGGCGGCTCTTGGGACGACGAGCCGGAGTACCTCCGTTCGGCGCTCCGCGACTGGTACGACGCCGACAGCGGATTCCTTCTCATCGGTTTCCGTCTCGCCCAGGACTTGTGATTCTTTGGGGGTCCAGGGGGCTTGCCCCCTGGTCACGCGTTTCGCGTGCAAGCGTAGTCTGCCGTGGCGCAACGGGGCCGTTGCCAAGAAAGGCGCTTGTCGACGCCTGGCGCCGATCGAGGTTCTCGTAACTTGAGCGACAGGACACCGCAAGCGGTCCAGGACTGCCGCGAGCTGATCCGCTGGCTGGTTCCGCAGCTCGACGAGTTTCTGCGCATGCGACGCTACACCCTCGGCGAGCGCCTGGAGCAGGCGCTGCTTGACGTCCTGGAGCTGCTCCTGGAGGCGGCCTGCACGCGCGCCAAGCAACATCGTAGGGTGGAACAAGCGAAGCGGTTCCACCGATTACCCCCATGAGCGACTACCGCCGAGCCTTTGTACCCGGTGGCTGCTTTTTCTTCACCCTGGTAACCCATGGTAGGCAGCGGTAATTCGACGAGGATCGAAACGTCGACCGCCCGCGGGAAGGCTTCCAACGCAGGATGGAAAAGCATCCCTCTCAAATCG
>JAYEJW010000597.1:0-5762 GCA_034716535.1 Pseudomonadota bacterium | reverse complement strand
GCTACGACCAGCTCTACCGGGAGGCACTCTCCGATCCGGCGTTGAAACGTACCCGCGTAGAACTGGAGGCCGCCATGTCGAACGCCAGGGAGGCGCGCAAGGTGGTGTTCGAGCTGTTTCAGGATCTGGACCGCTTCAGCTTGGACGATTACAAGCCGCTGGCCGACATCGCCGAAAGTAAATCGCGCATCGTCGAGTTCTTGCGTGCCGCGGCCCAGCACAACGGCGGAAACTATCGCCAGCTCGATGACCTTCGCTTCGAGCTGACCACGGATTCGAGCGCAGCACCGATCGTCTGCACCTTGGATCGCGACCTCGCCCAGGAGGACGAGAACCTGGAATTGATCGGCATCGACCATCGGATCACAGACCGGTTGGCGGACCAATGGCGGTTGGCAGAACCTTCCCGACTGGGGGCGACGGCTGCCCTCGGCCTCGACACGCCCGTGGCGCTCAGTCTATGGCTGGTACATTCATTCGGCAGCAAACAGGATGCGGGGGCGCACCTGGTGCCAATCGCTGTGGACCGGGAGGGCAAGCGTGTGCCGAGTATCGAAAAACAGTACCGGGATTGCTTCAAGGCACCGGTGGGACGACCGCAATTCGAGCCATCCGAGCGATCCGAGTTGCTGCACGAGCATATCGAGCCGACGTTGCAGCGCGAACTGAGTTATCGCGGCATCGCGAGCCCGGAGAAGGGATATTCGAACGAATTGCTGGCCTGGATCGAGGTCGAGTAGGGAGGGCTTCTGATCGCCCGTCATGCCGCTTGCATGCTGTGCGGCAATCGCCGCGCCGGGCTACGCCGTGCCGGGATTCACCACCGCCGGATGCTCCGTAAACTCCGCGTCCGGCTCTATGCCCCATGCTGGCCTGGTTACCCATCGTTACCGCCTGCGAGTGACAAGCAGCAGGCTCAGCCCACGACATCCAGCCCCCGCCATTGACGATGGTTGCGGCAGGACCTATCCGGACCTGCCCACCCAAGCGTTGTGCAACACCAGCTGACGCTCGTGTTGCGGGGCTTGGTTCCGCCCAGCACCAGAAAGGCAAACGACGCCTTACTGGCACCGGGCTTGGATCACCCCCCATCCCCCTCAAGGGGGCTTTGAGCGGTCATGTAACATAACGCCCACGTTATGCGCCAAGCTCCATGCTTGTCCGGCGGGCTGCCGGGCGTCCTGCCCGGCCAACACCAGCCCGCCCGCATAACCGGCGCTATGTTAAATGCCCGCCGGGGCTGTCCTGCCCCGAAGCGGTGCGCCGATCCCTACGGCGCGTGGCGGCCGCAGGTCTTGGGCGCTGCGCTCGGGCCAAACACCGGCCCGTACTCGTTCGCCCCAGCCCGCGGCCGTTTTTCATCCCCCGCCCACCCAGCGGGTCGCTGCGCGTGGGGCTCCAGCCGTTGCGCGTCTTCCGCTCCCCATGCTCCGCCTCGCTTCCCGTCCGCCCCAATGGGGCTCCCTACAACTGCAAGCGACAGAGCGATGCCGCGCTGTTGTTTCCAACCGTGTTTCGTCACGAACTTCTAAGATTTGCCCACCTCGCCACCGGCTAACCTTCCCACACTGTAGCACCGCCCGAGCGTTCGCCGGAAGGTCCGAAAACGACCCAGAGCGGTCAACACGTCAAAGCAATCCTAGATCCGCAATAGATCTATGAAGGGACGATCGTGGCCCGTAACGGACTTCGAGCAGCCGCTTCACTTCCGTGTAGACGTCGCTTTCAGCACTTAGCATCTTAATCTTACTAAAAATCCGGCAGTTACAAAATCATTAGGGCATAACCTAGCATTCTGCTAGGCTACGCGCGGCGCGTCGTGCGCTGTTTACTGCGGAGAACGAAAAAATGAGACTTGCTTTGCCATTGGTAGCTATGGCAACAGCCCCTTTCGGAGCTGTTGCCTACACGCCAGATCCCGTTCAACCCTCTGAGATCACCGTCGAGGTGGCTGAGGTTGGCACCATGCCTTCGATCGCGGGGAACCTCGCTTCACCCGTGGCGATCAAGGACACGCTGTACCTTATCGACCAGTGGGGCGCGATCTACCGTATGACCGACGAAGGCAACCTGGACCTCGTCTTCGACACCAGCGATGCCCCAGACGGCCTGCAACTCGATAACCGGCAGTCGGTGCTGAACATCGCCGCGCCGCGCAACGGGAACACCGTTTACATCGTCTTCACGTCAGGCAACCTGCCGGATCTCGGCGTCCCAGCTTACCAGTTGCCTGATCCGCTGCCCGGCAACTGCTGCGTGACCGGCGAAGCCGTGCGCGACCTGTTCCGATTGGACCCGATGCCTAATGCGTTTGCCTTGAACCTGTTTGGTCCGGCAAGCCGGACAGAGTACCAGGTCATCTACGAGTACAAGCTCACCGGCAAAAAGCTGAGAGATCCGCGTCCTATCGTGTCCTTCGAAACGCAGTCCGGCCCGACGCACAACGGTGGCGGTCTGCTGGTGCTGCCCGATGGGCGTCTTCTGTTCGCCGCGGGCGACAGTCTGCCCTTCGGCACCGAGGGCCGATTCACGGCGCAGGACGACAACGAGCATGTCTCCAAGCTGCTCATCATCGACCCGGCGACAAGCACGGTAGAACCGGCAGGCAAGGGCGTTCGCAACGTCCAACGCCTGACCTACGCGGATGACAAGCAGACCATGATCGGTTTTGCTGACATCGGTGGTGTCACGGCAGAGGAAGTGAATTTCGTGTCTACCGCAGACATCATGGACACCAGCACGGTCGAGAACTTCGGCTGGGGTCGGAATGCGGATGGCCTTGCCCGCGAGGGCACCTTCTATGTCGGGCCTGGTATCCCCGGCCTGTTTGGCACTGAGCCGCCTGCCGAGGGTATTGCGCCGACGCCGGAGCCTGCGTTCATACAGCCCCAGTCACAGTTCGGGCGCTCCGATCCAGCCCAGTTCATCGCCGTCAGCGGGCCGGTGGCTTCCAAGCAGTCGCTGGACACGGTGACGCATCTGTTCGGTAACCTGAGCTCTGGTAGTGTCTACGCCTCCATTGCTTCATTCACGGCAACTGCCGCTCCCGTTTATGAAGTGAATCTGGTGGACGAGTATGGCAACCCAACTACGCTGAACACGCTGGCAGGTGGGGTGCGCTCCGATCCCCGGTTCTTCGACTTTCCCGATGGCAAGGCGGGCGTATTGCTGGAAGCTACCGGCAGATTTTACGAGCTGACGCAGATCCAATGATAGCGGCTGCGAGGCACCTTGTGGGTGCCTCGCACAAACAGTTCCTCGCGGATTCAACGAAGCCGGTCAATTCATTTGGCCAACACGGGATTTCTGGCATAGCTACGCACACCGCGCACGCAGCTGTTCCGTAAGCGGGAAACAGTTCGGAAGCATACGTCCGCAATACGGTCGACCGCGGTCGGTCACTGGCGAGCGCGCAACGTCTGTTCCTGGCCGAAGCCGGACATAGCGGAGGGTACTACTTTAGGGCTGGTGAGACCCTGAGTTGGCCTCTAACCAACCTGTGCAACCACCCCGCCCGCGTTGGCTCGACAACGCCCACAAGGCTCTACACGCGGCCGTAGCGGCGGCCTACGGCTGGGGCGATTACAATCCCGATATGCCCGAAGACGAGATTCTGGCCCGTCTATTGGCGCTCAACAAAGCGCGGGTCCTTCTAGGAAAAGTCTACCGGGCAGGCATCAGCGTTGCGTAACACGGCTAGTTTTTGGTTTTCCATGGCCGTTTCAGACTTGAGGATAGTTGACCATGAGCGGCGAAGTCATCGGCATTGACGGACTCACAGATCAGCAGAGAGAAGGTGCGCGACTTGCCGCCGCAGGCTGGCGCGGCGTCGATATTGCAGAGCAGCTAGACGTTGCTCCCGAGACAGTTTCACGCTGGCGAAAGAAACCCGAGTACGTTGCAGCCATCGAGGCTATCTTGAGCGAGGCGCGCTTGGAGGTGGCGGGTCGTATGGCCGATCTGACGGACAAGGCGCTCGACGTAATCGAAGACACGCTTGATTACAAATACGACCGGCGCATAAAGCTCCGGGCGGCCATTGCTCTGCTGCAGCTATCTGGGGTCGGAAGGGTTACATCCAGTCGGTCGGGTCAGCAGAGACCCAGCGACCAAGCGGCGACGCTCGCCAACATCGACTAGCGTACATCGGAGATCACGCGTCAGTTTGTCACGTTTGTGTCACGCGATATGCGACGATATGCGCTGAAAGTGCGGGTGCCAGCGGTGCATATCTATTTAAAACAATCGGTTACGATATAATCGTAGCCTTGCCAAGGTTGGGGTCGCGAGTTCGAGTCTCGTTTCCCGCTCCAAATAAAAAAGGCCGCGAACAGCGCGGCCTTTTTTTTTGCCTCTTCAGCAGAATCTGTGGGTCCCTTCTGGCTCAGGTAGAGCGCCAAGTGCATGAAACAAGGCGATTTCCATCCCGTGGAAGGTACGAAAGCCATAGGCTTTTCTGATACTCAGTTTCGCCTTGTTGTTGAAACCCTCCACGATCCCGCTGGAGATGGCTCCTTTGGCCCGGAACCAGTTCAGGATCAGGGGTCGATGCGCACGCAGCATGCGCGCGACCTTCTTCATCGGCTCAATGCGCGAGCGCATCGTACGTTTGCACCAGCGCTCGAGAAACTGCCCGGCCCAGTACCAGGATCTGTAGTCCCAGAAGAACTGGAACTGTTCTTTGAGCAAATAGGCCCGAACCGTCTTGAGGTTGTACTGCACCAGCTCGGCCAAACGAATCTCCTGTTTCTCGCTGAGGTTCTCAGGGCGCTTGAGCAACAACCAACGGCTGTCCTTGAGCACCGGTTCGTAGCCATTGGCCTTGAGTGCCTTGGCTTCTTGGGCCCGTACCTCATCGATTGCCTTGCTCATGTGGGCCATGATATGGAAGCGGTCCAGGACATGCACTGCCTGGGCGGCCTTCTTGGCGATGACGCGCAGGTACGGCTTCCACATGTCGGAGCAGACGAATTTCAGCGCCGCGCTTCGCTCCTTGCCGAACCAGCGGAAGAAGCCCAACAGGGTCTTGACCTTGCGCTTCTTGCCCACCCACAGCAGGCGCTTGCAATGGGTATCGATCTGATAGACCAGCGTCAGGTACCGATGCCCGCGCTGCCACTGCACCTCATCCACGCCGATGGCGGTGATCCCGCCAAGGTCCTGGTGCTCACGCCCCCAATCCACGGCCATCTCCACGGCATGGAAGACGTTGTCCCAGGATGTCTTAAATGCCTCGGCTGTTTCCTTCCAGCTCAGGCGTTTGGCCCAGCGCGCCAGAAACCACGCATAGGCTCTCGTCAACCGACGCTTGCCCACCGCCCACGGCAGCGCCTCGACATGCACCCCGCAGCGCCGACAGTTCACCCGGCGCGGGGCATAGAGGAAAAACACCTTGATGCCCCACAGCGGCACGAACTCGAAGCGCCGCGCCGCCAGGGTGTCGTAGCCCGCCCCGACACGGCCACAACAGCTGCAGCGGGGGCGACTGTTCGCCCGTGCCTTGAGCGTCACCTCAAGGAACGGCTCGGCCAGCGCTTCCACAAAGCGCACCGCCACATAGACAAACGAACGCTGCCTTTGCACCCGATTCAGGATAGTCTTGAGCTGCATCCTGTCTCCTCCTCTTCGGTCGATGGCTTGGTCACGCTTCCATCTTCCTTAGAGGCAGGAGCGGGATGCTCCTCACACCTGCAATCGATCAAACGGGGACACAGCGAGCCTGCAATTCAGGCTTTCTTACCCACAGATTTCTCTGAAGACCC
>JAYEJW010000596.1:0-5774 GCA_034716535.1 Pseudomonadota bacterium | reverse complement strand
GGACGCCTCCCCGCGTCTCACCTCAGATAGGTCGGAACGCTTCCCCTGAGACAGCGCGGGACGTATCATAAGCAACATTCCCGAGCTTGCTTGCCAATGGCAAGCTGGTGCCAATGCTCGTGCAGCTGCCGGTTCATTCCGCAGCAACGGTCCAAGGAGACCCACACCATGCGAAACAACCCATTTACGGCCGCTGCTTCATGTCTTGTTCTCGCTTTTTCTGCAGTCAACTCGATAGCCGGCCAGACCGATACCATTTTTCCGGACTCTCAAGCTGAGCTGGATGCCGCATTCGAAGTTGACGACATAGTGGTCTCCGACCCTAACGAATCACTGATCGATCCCGAGTTTGACAAGAATCTTGCCAGTCTTCGCATGGCCTGGCAGGACCGGGCGGGTGACTTCTGGGTTACAGATGTGGATCCGGTCACTGGTACCTGGTGGCCAGCCGATGGACGCCAAACGCTTGTGGATACGGACCTCGTACTCGTTTCTTTGACAAGGCAGGGTCCGGAATGGGCTTACGATGACCAGGGCAATCGCATAGTCTACACGAAGCTTCTGAACGGACACCCGCACCTTTTTCAGGCATGGCTGGATCAGGCAAGTGGGATTTATTTCACGGAGCCGCTAACCGACGGGATTGATCGATCGGTGAACAAGGGGAGCGACGATCCGGGTGACCCTCGGCCCCGAGTCACTTTTACGTACAGTGACGGAATGACCGTTTTACACGGATGGCGTGAGCTCGATGATGCCTCGACCGAAACGCTACTGCCATCGGGCACAGCGAATCTCAAGTGGGTCCCCGGAAAGAGGGCCCTGGTTGGGACCCGGGAGGTCCAAGGAACCGACCAGGTCTTCTATTATTCGATCGACACCGGCGTAGCGACCCAGCTCACGTTCGATTCAGCGCAAAAGCGTTTCCCCATCATGTGGTGGGACCCCGCGACCCGCGATTATCTGCTGGCGGCGAACAGGAACGACGTGGAAATAGGGATCTGGGCACTCGACGATTCCCAAGCCTGGTACCTGGCGGGTACTGTCCGGCCTCCCACCGACATCCCTTACGTCTTTCGGCCAGACTGGTTTACCTGGGACGACGCTTCCTATCTCTCGTACCTTATGCACACCGAGCGATCCGGCAAGCGGCAGAATTTTTTGGGCACCGGTGAGGCCTGGGTGACTCGTATCAGCGGCACAGGCCCCTTCAGGCACAGGCAGGTAAACGATCCGTCGGTCACCCGCATAAAGGACGTCGAGAACCTTCCTCTTGGCTCAACGGTATACATCTACTATGCGGAGATCATCGACGATCAGAACTATCGCCGCCTCATTCACAGGGCAGCCACCGGGCTGTTCTAGCGACTAGAATGGCGACCCGGGTCGCCGAAGCCTGGTAGCCTCCGGCGGTGTTGCCCATGATCGCAGGTCCGTGTCGTAGAACAATCTTTACCGGTGAGCGCCTTTTTTGGCGAGATAAGGTAAGCTCATGGGACAATCGCGCACGACACGTTGCGACTGAGATACGAGCTCGATTACAAAGGTAGCCGGTGGGTCCGGGCGACCGCGACCGACTTGAATACGCGCTGTTTCCCTTCGCGCGTCGTGACCCGGACATCAACCGCGTCCAGAGTACCCACCCCGAAGTGAAGGACCGGAGATCGTTTAGAGCGGTAGCTGAAGTCTGTACGTACTTCGTCAAATCCGACGAGATCGGTGCTCCCGGGCCGATAGATTCTTACTTTAGTTCCGATGGCTGGTGTTCCCTCGACGTTCTCGACCAGATCGAGCCTGATCCAGTGGTTCGAATTCACGCTCTGGTTCCGATACACGCTGGTGTCATCGGTACCCTGAAAACCACCCACGGTACCGGAATTGAGCACCACGTCGATCCGGCCGTCGTCATCGAGGTCACCGCAAACCAGATCCCTGCCGCCGGAGCCACCTCCCAGTCCATGCTGCGCATATGGCACCTCTTCGAAAGTACCGTTGCCGCGATTGCGATACAGGTGCGCAAAGGGATAACGGGTCTTCTCCGGATTCTGGCGGTTGGCCATAACCAGGTCGGGCCAGCCATCGTTGTCGTAGTCAAATGCCTGCCCGGCCGCCAGTCTTCTCTCAGCGCGCACTGCGGGGGGCGGCGCGTTTAGATAACTAAATCCCGCTTCCTTGGTACGATCGACGAACCGAATGCGGCCAGGCTCAGATCGGTTCTCGAAGAATCGGGCGGCCACCGTGTCCTCCAGGCGTCCCTTGCCGGCAGGGCGCACCGTAGCGCCAACGAAGAGATCAAAATCACCGTCACGATCATAGTCGATCGGGACGACCGAGTAGACATTCCAGTCCCCCATAGAGTTGCCGTATGCATAACGGCCGACGGCGCTTTTCGCTACTTCCGCGAAACGGATCCGCCCCGGCGTGGAACGATTGTGCAGCACAAACAGACCGCGGTCCTGCTTTTCCACCCACTGCATCCCGTAGCCGCCCCGTCCACCTTCCTGATAGCCCCGATCCGCGTAGGCCCCGGTAATGATGTCCGGCCTGCCATCGCCATCGAAGTCCCGAACCACAGCCCCTTTCATCATCTTGTTAGACCACTTCTCCTTGCCGCGACCCGGGGGATCAGCCGTTGCATACCAGAAATCGGGCACAGCGGGATCGAGGATGGTCTCGATGATATCGGGACCGAACGTGCCGTCGGACTTGCCGGGGTGCAATTCGCAGCCGGTGTGGTACCTCTGAAATGAGGAGACACTGTGGTAGGAATCGATGTTCCCGTCGCCGTCGAAATCGGCGAACAGAACGTTACGCGTGGGGCCTTTGGTTTCGTTCCCCAGGTCCCTTGCGATAAAGGTGCCATCGCCCTGATTAATCCAGCTGTCCTTTCCCCTGACGCCCGGCTGAGCGACAAACAGGTCCATGCGTCCGTCCCGATTGAAATCGTGCAAACCCCAGCCGTTCGCTCTGTCCACCCGTAAGGTCGCGTGATGAGAAAAGGCGAAGGCTCCTTTGTTGCGGACCAGGTAGACGTGGCCCTTGGCAGCAATCGCGAGATCGAGCGTGCTGTTGCCGAAAGCGTCAACAAGCGCGGTGGCTTGCGCCGTGGGCTGCTCGTGCCTGTACGCGAGGCTAAAGAGCGCCCCTTCGGGGTTTTCCCGCGCGGTTTTGTCGCGCTGAACCGTGGCATGACCGCCTTGGCAGTGTTCCAGAAACCTCTCCAGGCGCGGCATGATTCGCGTGTCTTTCGGATCCCCGATAGCCTGATTGATTGCCTTGTGTTCCATTCCCTCGGTGATGAACAGCTCGGTCATGATGCCGGCCCGCTTCAGCTTTTCCGCGAACTCGCCGGACAATCGCCAGCCTCGATCTTTGTCCCCGTCCTTGCCCGACACGATGAAGAACGCAGGGATATCTTTGCCTGATTCGACATGACGGATCGGAGAGGCCTGCTCCCAGACTTTCGGGTCCTGGCCGAAAACATGCTGGAACAGCCGCCCGCCCGGTGCACTTTGAGTCAGATCGTAGGCACCGCCGATATCCAGAGTGATCACACAGCGCAGGTTGTCTAAAGCAACGCCCTCCTTTGCAAGGAAACTTTCGTCGGTTGCAAGTTGCGTTACGATCCCGCCGCCAGCGGAGTGTCCAATAAGCGAAATGTTGTCAGGGTTCCCACCAAAATCGCGGGCGTGTGTCTTAATCCAGCCGATCGCAGCAGCAACATCCTGGTTGTGGACCGGATACATAAGTCTTCCCGGATCCGGGGAACCTTTCGATTTGGGCGATAACCTGTAGTTGACGGAAATGAACAAAAAGCCCTTGCCGGTGAAATACGAAGGCTTGTAGCCAAGCCCATTTTTCGTCGCCTTGTCTCCCCCCGTCCAGCCCCCTCCATGTACCCACACCATAACGGGCGCGTTGTCCCACGTTGTTTCGTAAACATCGAGACTCAACAGATTCGGATCCACACCGCCTATGGTTTTATAGGGGATGTCACGATGTACCGCACCGCATTCGCCGCTCTCGACGCAATCCGTGGACTGCTTTGCAACAGCCGGTGCCTGTGCGGCAGGTCCCGCCCGGCCATCGATTTCCTCTTTTGTCAGCAGACCATTGCCATCGGTATCGATTTGCTCGAAGAGCTGGGGGCGGCGCTTGCTGCCCCGCGACCGCTCAAACTCCGCTCGGGAGATCTGGGAGTCGTTATTACGATCCAGCTTCCAGATGCGTTCCAGCTTGCGGGAGCTCTGCGGGGCATCGAGGGGCGCCGTCTGTGCGGCAGGTCCCGCCCGGCCATCGATTTCCTCTTTTGTCAGCAGACCATTGCCATCGGTATCGATTTGCTCGAAGAGCTGCGGGCGGCGCTTACTGCCCCGCCACCGCTCAAACTCCGCTCGGGAGATCTGCGAGTCGTTATTACGATCCAGCTTCCAGATGCGTTCCAGCTTGCGGAAGCTCTGCGGGGCGTCGAGTGGCGCCGTCTGTGCCGCTTCACCGGGAAAACAGCATGCAATGACCGCGACCCATAGCAGATTTGTGAAGAACGATGCCCTATTCGAAGATTGCGCGGTCTTCATGGTAGGCGTGAGTTCCAGGGATGAAATGTTGCGTGCGCCGGAATTTTAGCGACGGCGTAGACGCAAAAACAAAGGTGATTAGCACCATCGGTCAGCTGCGTGCGAATTGGTCAGAGCAGCGACACGGAAATCGGCGTCGGGCGGCAATCCTTTGCCGCCGCTAGTGCAGAAAGTCCCAAAAACATGTCGGCAAAGGGTTGCCGACCTACACCGTCCGCTGTCGTCGTGTGGATTGCTGGTGCCGACTGAGGGATGAGGCTAAACATCAAAACAAATCACTCGAGCCATGCGGAAAGCAATCTCGGTGCGGCTCATCTATGCTGAGCCAAACGGGAAGGCAGGCGCACTCGACCGAATAGGCTGTTCGCTCATGGAGCTACGGTCACGTCGCATGTCGGTCCCGCGCAGAGCCGCAATGCCTTTAGCGCATCGTGAAGCGCGGTCTGGACGTCAGCGTAAGCAGGATCTGCGTGACGACTCTCGAGTTGAAACGGGTCTGCCTGCAAGTCGTAGAGCTCTTTCTCACCGGTTTCGTAGTTAAGGTATACCCACCGGGACGTGCGCACTCCGTCATAGGCTGGCGGACCCTTTTGCCCTGAATTGTATAGGTATACCGCTCGGTCTGAAGAGACTGTCTGAATATCGCCGCCATCCAGCACAAGACCTGGCGAGGCGCCGGCGAGCGCCGCGACGGCGCCCGCGAGGTCATGGTTCGACACGAGGCGCGTCTCGGCGCCCCCCGCCGGAAAGCCCGGACCCCGCACGTAGAGGGGTACACGGATGGACTCCTCGTAGGGGACTTTCTTGAAATATACGTCGTTTCGATGCTCGCCGAGCGCGTAACCGTTGTCCGAGGTAAACAGGAACACCGTATTGTCCAGTTCTCCCCGCGCTGCCACTGCATTGACGACGCGGGCGACGAGATCATCAACCGCCAGGAGCGATTCCAGCCGCTTTCGCTCCTTCCGCAGAAGGGCCACCCCGTCGGCTTTAGTGAGCTTGTCGAGAGTCCGAATGTAATCCGGCTTGTCGCTCACGTCGTCCTCGTTAAACGACAGAGGGATTTCGCTGGGCACCCAATCGCCAAACGCCCCTTCATGCCGCGGCGCCGGGGTCGGTTCGTCATCACACGTGGGGCACAGGTCCTCGTGCGGCGCGAGCGTCGCGACCCATAAGAAGAACGGCCGGTCAGTCGGC
>JAYEJW010000595.1:0-5776 GCA_034716535.1 Pseudomonadota bacterium | reverse complement strand
CAAGTACCTGCATCAGGTGCTCGGACTGAACTACGTGGTGCTGGGCATCGTGGCCGGTATCCTGGTGGTGAACGTCTTCAAGGTACCGCGCTGGGCCGAGAACGGGGTGCGGCTCTCGCGCCTGGGCCTGAAGACGGGTGTCATCCTGCTCGGAACCCTCTACTCCGCGGCGGAGCTGCGCCAGCTCGGGGCCCTCTCCGTGGTGATGATCGGCTTCTTCGTGCTGGGGTCGGTGGGCATGGTGCTCTGGTTCGGGGCGCGCAGAAACATCCCCAACTCCATGGGCGGGGTGCTCTCCGCCGGCATGGGGGTGTGCGGCGTCTCCGCCACGGTGGCCTCCGCCCCGGTCGTGCAGGCCAAATCCGTGGAGATCGCCTATACGATCGGCACCATCCTGTTATGGGGCGTCGGGTGCATGTTCCTGTTTCCGGTGATCGGCCACCTGCTCGACATGGGCCACGTGCAGTTCGGTGCCTGGGCAGGCACCGGCATCCTCAACTCCGCCCAGGTAGCGGGTGCGGCCTTGGCCTACCAGCCCGATGGTATCGAGACCCTCAAGGTTGCCGAGATCTTCAACATCACCCGCGTATTGATTCTGCCGATCATCGTCGTGTGGCTGGCGGTTTGGTACGTCAAGCGCGAGGAGAACGCACCGGGCGTCAACGTCGGGCGCGTGATCTTCGATAAGTTCCCGATCTTCGTCATCGGTTTCCTGCTCATGTTCGCTCTGTCCTCCACCGGCATCTTCGCACCTGCGGAGCATTACAAGGGCAAGTACTTCGACAACGACATCGCCGCCGAGAAGCTCCTCTCACAGGAGCAGGTCGCCACCCTGCAGGGCGAGGCCGGCAAGGTGCAGCGTCAGGACCGGCAAGTGGCGCTCGCACGGCTCATCGAGAGCGGCAAGGTCATGTCCCCGGACGATGACGACGTGCTGCGCGGGCTTGCAAACGCCAAGACCCTGTCGAAGGACGCCAACGGCATCCTGAAGAAGACCCACAAGGCGGTGCGGCACACCGCAAAGAAGGTCGCCGCCTTCCGCAACTGGATCACCTGGCTGTTCGCCTTCGGTCTGGTCGGACTCGGCATGCAGATCACGGTGGCGTCCATCAAGCAGGCCGGCGGCCAGCCCCTGGTCATCGGCGGTATCGTCGGTACGACCAAGGCGGTCCTGTCCCTAGTCGTGGTGTTGTTGTTCGTTCAAGAGACCATCTGAGGAGGAGCCGACGATGACCGATACCCGCAGCCAAGACATCGACCTCCAAGAGGAGGCGGGCGCCAAGTTCCACCGGGGCTCCGCGCTTTCCATTTTCAAGAGCGACCGGCGTGAGGACTTCGTGGCCCTGATCCTGGCCTTGCTCATCGCGCTGGGCGTGTATCTGTTCGTGTGATGAACCAAGCAGCGCCCCGAGGGGCGCTGCTCTTGCTCATTGCAGTACCAAGACATCCTCCTCGCCAGCCACGGAACGCCGGGCGCCCAGGCTGCCGAGAAGCTGGCCCTGTCGCTTTGCTCTGAAGGCGCAACCCTGCACCATCTCTTGGTGGTTCCCGACCTGTGGCGGGGCATGATGGGCGACGACTGGCTGAACAACGTCCGTACCCGGATCGCCTTCGGCGAGTATCTGGAAGGAGAGCTCTCGCGAGAGATCGCCGAGCACCTCGACCGGCTGAGTCGGGCGAGCGCCGCCCTGGGGATCCGATACCAACCCGAAGTGCGCCAGGGCGACCCGGCGGAGTGTCTCATCGCCTTTGCCCGGCAGGTGCGCTGCGAGCTGATCGTGATCGGCGCCCCACGCCCCAAAAGGACCCCGGGGTTGCGCTCTCGCCTGCAGACGGAGCCCTTGATGCGCGCGCTCACCAGGCCCCTGATGGTGGCGCCCCATCCCCGATGAATGATCCGCGTCCGCCCGGTGTGGGGGAGGATGCCGCCTGGGTCATCGTGTCCACGCGATTGCCACCGTCCGAGATCCGCGCGCTGCTTGAGGATCCGGAGCGCCTTCTCCGCGTCAATTCACAATGGGTGTTCGAGGCATGGAGTCGGCCGACGGCCGACCGGTTTCGGTTGCGTATTCAAAACCAGAGCAACGCTCGCACCTGGGATACGGCCGGGACCATACGCCCCTTGCCCGATGGCCTGCGCCTGGATTACGACGAGGGCATCAAGGCATCCACCCGTTTCCTGGTGGAGCTGGCGGCAGAGGGCGCGCGCCTGTGGGTGGTGGAGGAGTACGGGCGGCTGTCCGAGGAAGAACGGCGTGCCCGATCGGACGAGGTGGATCGCAGCCTGCCGCGATGGGGTCAGGACCTCTACCGCTACCTCCGTAGCTGGGGCCGCTGGTCGCGTCTCGCTCCCTGGCGCTGGTACATGGAGCGGGTGTGGCGCCCCATGAAGCCGCTGGCTCGGCGGATCGTCCGGCTGCTGATCTGGGCAACGGTGGCGGAGATCCTTCTGTTTCTGGGCCTGATCGCGGTCCTGCGGACGGATTTAGGGGTCTGAGTCTTTGCCAAGAACCTGGAGCACAACGGGAACAGCCGCCCTCCCATTTCGCATCGCGCGGGTTTCGCAGCTCTCTCGAGAAGGCAAAGGAACTTCCTCAGGTCCAGAGGTTAGCTAGCTTCGACGGGACTGCCCCGGTTAGGCGAAGCAGGGAACCACGCAAAGGCAATGAGATCGGTGGCGAAAGCGACGCAAGTCGCGCGCATCACCGATCTCTTTCGTCTCGCTTATTCTTCCAAGACTCCGGTCAAAGCCCTGATCGGGTCGTCATCCACCATCACAACGCCACACGCGTTGTCACCCTCGTGCACTTCAGGAAAGATCTCGTCCTGAGGGCGCGCATCTTCCGGGTCCAGGCTCATGTCGGCAACGCAGGGTCCACCTACTAGCCTGCCGTTCCGGTTAATGCGAACAGCGAGTCTAAAGACCGCATGGGTCACACCAGCAGGGCTGATCGCGATCTGTCCGAAGCTCAGCTGGCATCGTGCATAAGGATTGAACGACTCATCGGAGAGCACCAGCTCCACATCGGCGGCCATCGCACCTTCCACGGTGTCCATCCCAAGGTCCGCGTTAGGCGGGACGATCCCGTAGCGCTGGTTGTGGACCAATGACGCCTGAACACCCCCTCCTCCGGTCCCGAAGTATCTCACATTCCCTCGACCCCTATAGCCGGTGCCCTCTACGGGGCGCATATCGGCCGTCAAGCCGACAAGATCGTCTGCGAATGCTGGCGCGTAACCGCCCACACCCAGCAGCGCGATCAGTACCCATGCAAAGTGTCTGAACGATTTCATGATAATCTCCTCCTACACATGCATTGCTCGGCAGGAAACCGTTTCCTGCAAAACAATAATCTCGCAGGTACCAGTCTTCGGCCATGAGAAAGCGCAATTCGTCTCGCGAAAATCGGCGAGTTTCTCCACCAGAGGCGGCTGCTCCGGGCCCAAAGCGCGGCGCGATCCAGGATCGCAAAAAAGTAGAGCATCAATGGGACGTCCCCGGGAAAAAAGAAAGACCCGACCCCGCGCGCCCTGAAAGTCGATTCGCCCTCGATCCGGTTCAAAAGCAACCTCGACGACCTCCCAGGGGCTTTTCAGGCCGAGCGCGGCGGTGAACAACGACATCTGATCCAAACCGAAACCTCGCAGAAGACGACATCAGGTGCTGGACCAAGGGCCGCTGCACCGAGCGGGCGGGCTCCGCGGCCAATCGCGGACGCCTGCGGCGCAACAACAATAAATATTTCTGAATCTAAAGGGGCAGAAGGCTACCACTTCTACCCACACGAAACGTAACAGAGGCCTGGAAAAAGCCGGTTGCGAGGAAGTCATCGTGGATCGGGTGAGCGGGACCGTGGCCAGCCGTCCTGGGCTGGAGAAGCTCAAGGGGCTCTTGTGTAAAGGGGATACGCTTGTCGTCTGGCGTCTCGACCGTCTGCGCCGGTCATTGCGCGATCTGATCGAATGGGTGCAATGGCTCGAAGGGAAGGGCGTAGCCCTTCAAAGCCTCAAAGAGGCTATCGACACCACGACCCCGGCCGGCAAGCTCACCTTTCATCTTTTTGGTGCTCTGGCGCAGTTTGAACGCGATCTAATCCCGGAACGCACCCAGGCCGGTTTAGAGGCCGCAGGGGCACGTGGGCTCAACGGAGGCCGCCGAAAGGCTCTCGATCCTGACAAGCGCGCCCTGGCCGTCGATCTCTACCGGAAAAAGGAATTGCCCGTCGCGGAAATCTGCGAGCTGATGGGGATTTCCAGACCAACCCTCTACGGTTACGTCCGAGACAGTCAACAGGCAGAAAGTTGATTCCCTGAACAAGAATCGCGTAGCATCCGTTTCTGACGTGGACCTTGTCCCTGGCTTTTTCCACTGAGACTTCACGATCTGGAACGCCAGCGAGACCAAGCGCCTACACGGATCACCCCCGATTTTCCCCTTTAGTCCACCGCTTCGTTGGACACCTCTTGGAGGCGGCAGATGATCTACCAAACTCGCTCCCTTTTTTTTGGATTGGCCATTGTGATTGCATGTGGTGTGTTGCCAGGAGCAGCGCAGTCCGCCGAGCCGCCCAGGCAGGGCCCCATGACTTTTGAGATGTTCGATGGTGACGGCAACGGGCGTATCACCGAGCAGGAGTTCTACGCCGCCCGCGCGGACCGCATGGCAGCGCGTGCCGCTCAAGGTGCTCCTATGCGCGGTGCTGCGAACGCGCCTGCGTACTCGTTTTTCGACCGCAACGGGGATGGCGAGGTAACGCCTGAGGAATTCTCCGAGGCTCGCCAGGCGCGGATGCAAGGCCGCCCTGGCATGGGCATGGGTGCGGGCATGGGAGCGGCTATGCCAGGCTTCGCGGACTTCGATCTGAACGCGGACGGCGCTCTTACAAAGGAAGAATTCGACGAAGCACGTGCCAAGCGCATCGCCGAGCGCTCCCAGCAGGGCTATCCGATGCGCAATCTCCCCAACGCCCCGACCTTCGAGGACATCGACGCCAACAGCGACAGTCTTATAGCGCCGGATGAATTCGCCGCGCATCAGATGCAGCATCGGCGTCAAATGATGCAGCCATAGCGCTCGGCCGCATCATGCGTGATAAAGAGCCTGAAGCACTACGCAAAGCTGTAGCACCAGAGCGTCGG
This sequence comes from Pseudomonadota bacterium, assembly GCA_034716535.1. Lineage (GTDB taxonomy): Bacteria > Pseudomonadota > Gammaproteobacteria > Chromatiales > Chromatiaceae > JAYEJW01. Next base: position 637 of record JAYEJW010000595.1, on the reverse strand, counting down.
ATTCTGTTTCACGGTCCGGCTTGTCTCAGACCCAGCCGTCCCGGTAGGTTTCACGGCCTCTGTGGATCTTCCTGAGGGCCGGGAAGCTCCACGGAGGCCGCGAATCCGCCAAGGTGCTGCGCGCGCGCAAAGTTGACCTGACCGCCGTGGACTCGGACGATCTCCCGCACGATGGAGAGCCCGAGTCCGTTCCATGGGATCGACTCGTCCAGCCTGTTTCCCCGTGTTGCCAGGGCCTCGGCGGCATCCGGCTCGACGCCCGGACCATCATCCTCGACAGAAATCCGAAGACCGCCTTTCCAGCGCAGGCTCAGGCGAATCCGCTACCTGGCCCACTTGGCCGCGTTGTCCAGCAGATTCCCAAGCAGTTCCAACAAAAGGAACAGGGGGCCAAAAGGAACAGGGGGCCACCATTTAGCTGACCCCGATCAATAGCACGCTCTTTCCTGTTCGTGGCGAAACCACGATCCTTTTCTCGGCCGCAAAGCCCGGTGTTCAGACCAGATACGCGTCTTCGGTTTTCGTTGCGACGGTGACGGAACCATTGCTGATCCGCACCAGTCACCCTTCTGGATCAAGGCACTGGGGCTTCCCCTTATGGGGGACAGACACCCGGCCCCTGGCTCCTCGGAGCCCC
>JAYEJW010000594.1:0-5792 GCA_034716535.1 Pseudomonadota bacterium | reverse complement strand
CGTAGACCCAGCCGCGCTCGACCGCCTCCTCCACGTCGGAGGAAAGATCCGAGATGGAGCGGGATCCGCGCGGAAGGCGGTCCAGGGCATCGGTGAAGTCCTTGGCCAATCTTGAGGGCTCGAGGCCGAAAGCGCGGATGATACGGTGCAGGTCCGAGTCCTGGTTCTGCAGGATCTGGTGGAGCCAGTGCACCAGCTCCACGTAAGGATTGCCACGCATCTTGCAGAAGACGGTTGCACTCTCGATGGCTTTGTAGCCCAGGCTGTTGAGCTTCCCGAATAGGGCGGTGCGGCTGATCTCGGTCATGTCAAAGAATCCTTCGGTTGCTTCTTATCGAGACGGCACGAGGCATCACGGAATGTCGGCCGCCGTCTTTGAATGCCAAGCCATTGCATCCAACAACAGCTCGTCCCCATCCCTCGCCAACGGCTTGCTGGTCACCCATGTGGTCCAACCGAGCCTTCCCACCGCGCCGAGGCGCATCGGCGGTACCTCGTCCTGTTTCAGGATGAGGTTCAAATTCCAGGTTAGTTGATCGCCCACGTAGTTGCGTACGATCGCCGTCACGCGCGCAAGGCTGTCGCCCCCAGGCAGCAGACGCTCGTAATCCTGCAGGCTCAGGGGGCCGATATGGATGCGGAATTTGTACTGCCGGTCCCACACCCGAGAGCCTACTGTGGCGCTCATACCCAGAGAGCCCGTTTCCGGCGACTCGCCCAACCGCCAATGGCAGTCCCTGGGTAGGGGGAGCCAGTGGCCGATGAACTCTTCGATGGCCACGGGGAGCTTCAAGAAGTCGCCGAGCACGGACCGCAGCCCGTCGGCATGGCGCGCCTGACAGGACAGGTGTCCCGTATAGTGTAGTTTGGCCAGGTCCGGCATCGCGTCCCGGTTCCGGAAGCTGCGCATTCCGATTCCGAACAGGGCGCCCAGATAGACGCCGAAGCGATCAGTTTCCGGACGGTCGAAGCTGACGGTGGGCTGCCCCTGCGCCCAGGCGCGGTAGAAGAGGGTCAACATCCGGTGGTTGAAGACGTCCAGAAAGCGCGCGAAGGTGGGGTCGTCGGCGTTGCGTGAGCGGTCGCGCGCGTATTCTGTAAGGTGCAGGGGCAAGGGTCCGTTGGGGCCCAACAGGCCGAGGAAGTGCACAAGCATGCGCGGCGGCCTGCCTTTCGCGCCGGCGTCGTATCTTTCGATGGTTGCAGGCGCGAAGGTGGTTGCGGGCTCTTGGCCGAGGCGCACCGGATCGTCCGCCGCCTTGAGAGAGTCGCCCAGCCGGGGCTTGTCCGGATGCAGGGCCTCCAGGTGGCGCAGGGTCTGCAGAAAATCGAACCGAAACGGTTCACGCTGCAGCGCGTTGGTCAGGTCTATAAGATCTGACGGCGGCCGATGGTCGCTGGCCATCGCATCACCTCTCCGCGGTCCGTCTTGAGGACCGTTTCCGTGAAGGCGTTGATCGATGCGTATCGCGCGAAGAACCGCTCCAGCACCGCACCGAGCAGGTAGACCCCCGTTCCCTCGAAGGCCGATTCGTCGCAGCTCAGGGTGATCTCCAGTCCGCGCGCGTAGGTCACGGGGCGCGATCCGGGCAGGCGTCTGGTGATGGGTCGCGACGCGACCGATTTCACCCCTTCGATCTGCCTTTGCATCGCCGACTCCGCAAGGTCCCCGTACAGCGAAAGCAGGTCGCGCAGGGCCGCCGCACCGGCGTCTGAACTGTTGTCCACGATGGACAGGTAGTTGAGGGACAAGTGGCTGATCAGCCGCCAGGCGGTATCGCCGTGTGCATGGGACGGACGGGGCTTGGTGGGGCCGCTGAGAATGCGGATCGCATCGACGGGGGCGCCGGCCTCCAACGTGAAGTCTGTCTTTCCAGTACCCACCGGCATCTGCAGCGGCAGATCCCGATTGGTGCACAGCGTCGCCACTCCAACCTGGCGCAGGTCGCTTCGGTAGGGCGCCTGCGCGGCATCCACCAAGGCGATGAAGACCTCGCTTCCCACATAACTGGAACGGGGACCCGTGCGACGTTGGCGGGAGGACAGGCGTCGCGGCAAACGGTGCAGACTGTAGTAGGCTGGGCGCTCCAGGTGACTGGTCAGGTCGCGGACGGCGTAGAAAGGCAGAAACTCCTGCGCCTCTGCGTTCGCGGCGCCATAGCCTGTGACGCTGTCCACCCGGTGGACCTCGAAGTCCATGGGGCGTGTGCGGTCCGGGATCAGGTGGTGCTCGTACGCGCCGTCTGAAAGATGAATGCGGTCGCAGCGCTTGGGAAATAGGTTGATGGCCGGGGTGCAGAAGAGGGCGAAGTTGGATGCATCGAGGACGTTCTCCAGCGCTGGATCCCGTCTCGGCCAGAGGACGATGATGTCAATCTCCGTACCCGACGCGCGGCGGAGAGAGGCGGAGAGCCCCCGCAACTCGAGAAAAAGGAAGCGCTCCGGGAAGGCAAAGTACTCGTGAAGGTTTCGATAACCCTGGAACGAGAGGGGACCGTAGGGGAGCAGCGCCTCCTCGTCGGAAAAGCCCCGCGGCCGCAGGCAGGAAGGCTCCAGCAGGTCGCACCAGGGAAGCGGCCGCTCCGTGGGCTGCACAATCACCGCGACCGGATCGGCCAGCAGCCGCTCGTAGAGACGGAAGGGCAACTCGTCGGCGCCTCGGAGGAAAAGTACCAGCCGATCCATTGTCAGCTGATTCAGAGTGAGTCCGGCGGTGGCTCGAAGGCGAAGGCGGATGCCCGCCTTAGACCGCTGGAGCACGGACAGATCGGTCTTGGCCACCGGGCCCGTGTGGGTGAAGTACTCCGCTTCGGTCAGCTCAAGAGGCCATAGAGTGGTCTCGTGGGCGGTCCGGTACTCGCTGGCGGTCTGCTCCCCCTTCCCGATGGCGCCGCGCAGCACCGTATCTCGGGGCAGGGTATAGCCTTCCGCAAGCGCCCCCTCTGCAAGGTCCGGCAGCAGCTGGACAACGGCCATGGAGGGAGTGGGGGCTAGATAGTGGGGGTAGACCATCTCCAGCAGGTGCTGGGTGAATGCGGGGAACTCGGCGTCGATCTTGAGCTGGACCCGGGCCGCCAGAAACGCGAAGCCCTCCAGCAGACGTTCCACGTAGGGATCCGCGCACTCGAAACCGCTCAGCCCCAGGCGTCCGGCGATCTTGGGAAACTCGGCCGCGAACTCTCCGCCCATTTCCCGGATGTGCTGGAGCTCTCGGTTGTAGTACTCGAGCTGCCGGGGGTCCATGGTCAGGCGCCGGAGGCCGTGGTTTCGGAGACCCGGAAGGTACCGCTCTCCAGATCCACCTCCGTCTTGAGGTACAGCTGCTGGGGCATGGGCTGGCCCCATAGCTCTCCCTCGATGTCGAACCGGATGGCGTTGTGGCTCATCTGCGTCGCATCGATCACGGCCCGGATCTTGAGCGTGTGGCGCAGGATGCGGGGCTCGAAACAGAGGATTGCACGGCGCAGGGTGCGCTCCAGGGTGGCGACCTCCAGACCGGAGACGTTCTTGCCCGCGAGGTCGGGCAATCCATAGTTGATCACGGAGTCGATCACCTGCGTGTAGTCGGACAGGTCCTGAACCGATGCCAGATCCGATGCGTTCAGCAGCCACTCCAGGTCTCGGGTGACCGATTTTCTCAGCTGGCGGGGGGACAGGACCCGCTTGTCCCGCGATTCCTGTGTTTTGTCCGGCTCCCGGTCCGTGAGCCGGTCCAACAGCGACGGCTGTAGCCGTTCTCTCGGGGTCAGCTCAGCCATGGAAGGCGCTCCTTATCCTAAGAAGACGGCAGGGGCGAGGGAAATCCGTCATGGCGCGAGCGTCATGATGGGTTAGGCCCCGACCGTTGCGTCCGCCTGGAGCCCGAGCTCGACGCGCCGTGTCTGCAGCAGCGGATATTCACCGGCATCGGTCGCGAGCATCCGTTGCCCGAGCCCGACGAAGAGTCCGGATCCCTGTTCGACCCAATCCGTCCTCCGCGCCATCTGGATCCGGGGGTCGTCGCTGGACTCGGAGCCGGGGTAGCGGCTGGGGATCAGTGCCACGGTCTCACCTGCGTTGGCCCAGGTGATGTGGGCGGGGGCCCAAACCAGGTCGCGCAGGTCGGTGGGCTCCTCCACCACCAGGGCTCGGATGTGCTGAAAAGGTACCCAGTAGTAGCGGCCGTTGATGATCGCCTCCAGCAGGGGGCCGAGCCGCTGATCCGCGTCGGAAATCCACGAGAAGGCCGCGCCGTCGATAGTGCCGCCGGTCGCCGGCGCCTGCTCGAACGCCTCGCTGCGCAACCCTTGGGACTGCTCGACCCGACCCTCGGATGCGAACCGCAGTGCCTCGAGCAGCAGCGCGACCCAAGGTGCAGGCTCTCCGAAGACCATGGGGTCCTTGTTGCCGGAGAATACTTGGGCGCGCAGTGCCTCGCACGCCAGGGCCTCCCGATAGGTATTCACCATGGCCAGGTTGGTCGCGTCCAGCTCCCCGGCAAGATTCAGCTGGGTCAATGACCGATCCCATTGGCCCAGCACTGCCAGCAGTTGAAACAGAAACACGCGCAGCTTGGCGTCGGCCGGATTGGATCGGACCGCGTTCTCCAGTTCCGCCAGCGCGGTGACCGGATCGCCTTGTTTCAGAGCTTCCTCGGCACGCATTGACAAGCCCCTCTGCCGGACGGGGAAACGTCCGGCGCCGGTTGAGCAAAAGGCAGGATAGGTAGGTCGCGCTCGGACAGCTCCCGGTTACTCCTGCTTGTTGGTCTCGAGATTCCAGGTGCGGTCGGTCGTGGAGCCCGGCGATCCCGTGTGATCGATCGGGGTGTATTCCCACTTTAGCTTTCCGTAGGCGAAGCTCACGGTCTCCAGGGGCTTGGTCTCGCCTTGCGAGGCGCCGCCGGGTACCACCGAGGTGACCACGCAATCCTCCATCGTGTACTTCATGAAGGTGTGCTTGTCCCCCGTCGCCAGGCACAGTTCCACCTCCACCTTGGGAACGTGCTCGCCCTTGGCGCACTTGATGTTCAGGTCGGGGGTGGCATTGTCGATGGTCTTGACGGCGGTGAAGTCGTCGAAGTCCGCTCGGCCCCCGGTGCGTCCGCCGGTGGCGCTGACGCCAGAAACGGGCTGGGCGACGCCGTGGTTGTAGCTTAGGATCTCGATCCATTTATCATGGGCGTCGTCGCTGCTCTCGCCGTCGATGCCTTCGATCTTCATAAACATGTCGACTGACATGGCTGGATTCCTCTTTCGTTCGCGGGACTGGGGTTAGGTCGTTCGTTGCGTGTCTTCCCTGCGTCCCTGGGTGACTGTCGCCCGGCTGGCGTTCCATGCCGGCCGGGACCGCCTCAAGTTTTCTGCGACGGCAGCTTGGAGACCAACCGCAGTGATACGGTCAGACCCTCGAGCTGGTAGTGTGGTCGCAGGAAAAACTTCGAGCTGTAGTATCCGGGGTTGCCTTCCACCTCTTCCACCACCACCTCGGCGGCGGCCAGGGGCTTCCTCGCCTTGTCGTCCTCCGATGCCGTCCCGGGGTTCGGCTCCACGTACTTGTTTATCCATTTGTTCAGCCACTTTTCCATGTCCTCCCGTTCCTTGAAGGAGCCGATCTTGTCACGCACGATGCACTTGAGGTAGTGGGCGAAGCGGCATACGGCGAAGAGGTATGGCAGCCGGGCAGCGAGGTTCGCGTTTGCCGTGGCGTCCGGGTCGTCGTATTCGAACGGTTTCTGCAGTGATTGCGCTCCGATGAAGGCGGCGAAATCCGAGTTCTTCTTGTGGATCAGGGGCATGAATCCATTCTTCGCG
>JAYEJW010000593.1:0-5841 GCA_034716535.1 Pseudomonadota bacterium | reverse complement strand
GACTCAGCAAGGCGAGAAGCGGTCAGCTGCTAGGCGCGCGAGCGCAGGACTAGCCGTAGCTAATTCAAGCCGGCGCAACAACGCAGATGGCCGCTTCTCGCCTTGCCCGAAGGGAGCGCCCCAAACGCACCAATGCGGCGTTGCAGTCCTTGGAAAGGGAATAACCATTCCCCGCGCACTGCGCCTTGCCTTGGCGCGTTTGGGACGCTCTGAGTTCCATCAAAACCTCCCTGTCGGAGTACTAGGCCTCAGCCCGTTCGCGCAACAGCTTGACCTGGAACAGCGTATTGCGCTCTTCCTCTTCGAGGGCCGACTGGATGAAGTGAATGGTTCGACGGTAGAGAGGGATGATGTTGTACTTAAGGGCGTTGACCCGTTTCTGGGCCTTGCGCTGTTCTTCCATGAGCCGATGTAGCGCGATCTCCACTTCCCCCAGCCTGGCGAGCAGCACGGCCAGATCGGCGATGTGCTCGCGGGAGTTGTCGAAGCTGGCGTCGGTGCCGAGCAGGCCCACGGGCTTAAGGGGCACGCGCTCGGCGCTGACGGAGGGGTATTCGACGCCCAGGCTGCGCCGCGGCAGGATGTCCACGCGGGCGGCGGGCTCTGCGCCCAACGCGGCTTGATGGATCCCGCGGCTACCCATGCGCAAGAGGGTGACGCTGAGGCAGCGGTAGGCGACCGCTAACCCTTTTTCCGCCTCGTCACGCAGCCTGCGGTATTCGCCGATGCGCTCGTAGACCAGGCGCGTCAAGAGCTCACGTTTTCGCTCCAGGAGGTCGTGCCCTTCTTCGAGGAACTTCACCTGCTTCTTGAGGCGGAGCAGGGTGTTCTTGGTAGGCGGGACCTTAATCAGTTGTTGTGCCATGGGTTCTTTGTCAGCGAATGAACGGAATAGGGCGCGAGACATGCGCCCTGTCGGGTTACGGCGAACGGCGCCGAACCCGACCTACATTGCTTTGCGTGTCCCTTGCGCTCGTTGCGCCTTCGCGGTTTTCCTATTCCGAGCCTTGATAGTACTTCGCCAGGTCCGTTTCGCTCAGACGGGTCAGCATGTCCCGTGGAAATGACGACATGAGCTCCCATGCCAGATTCAGGGTCGCCTCGATGCTGCGGTCCTCCGCCTCGTCCTGTCCCACGAAGCGCTCGTCAAAGGCGTCGGCGAACTTGAGATAGCGGCGGTCCCGCTCCGAGAGCTCGTCGGCACCGATGATCGAGGCAAGGTTCCGCGTCTCGAGCGCCCGGGCGTAGAGGGCGTAGAGCTGGGCGGAGACCCGAGGGTGGTCTTCCCTGGTGTCGTCCTTGCCGATGCCGTCCTTCATCAGGCGCGAAAGGGAGGGTGAGATATGCACGGGGGGGTAGATGCCTTGATTGTGCAGGTCCCGCGAGAGCACGATCTGGCCCTCGGTGATGTAGCCTGTGAGGTCGGGGATCGGGTGGGTGATGTCGTCGGAGGGCATGCTCACCACGGGCATCATGGTAATGGAGCCGTGACGCTCATGGATGCGCCCGCAGCGCTCGTAGATCTCCGCCAGGTCCGAGTAGAGGTAGCCGGGATAACCCTTACGCGCCGGCACGTCGCCCTTCGCGGTGGCGACCTCGCGCAGGGCCTCCGCGTAGTAGGTCATGTCCGTCATGATCACCAGTACGTGGCGGTCCAGGTCGTAGGCCAGGTACTCGGCGGCGGTCAGCGCCGTGCGGGGCAAGGTGAGACGCTCCACCGGGGGGTCGTCCGCCAGGTTGATGAACATGACCACGTTGCGCAGCACGCCGGAGGATGCGAACTCGTCCTGGAAGAACTTGGCGTCGGCATAGGAGACGCCCATGGCGGCAAAGACCACCGAGAAGCTCGACTCCTGGTCCACCAGCTTGGCCTGGCGTACGATCTGGGCGGCGAGCCGGTTGTGGGGCAGGCCGGAGCCGGAGAAGATCGGCAGCTTCTGGCCCCGCACCAGGGAGTTGAGGCCGTCGATGGTGGACACGCCGGTCTGGATGAATTCCCTCGGGTAGGTGCGCGCCGCCGGGTTGATGGCGGAGCCACTGACCGGACGGCGGGTGTTGGACAAAATGGGCGGGCGGTCGTCACGGGGCTCGCCGAGACCGTTGAAGACCCGGCCGAGGATCTCGGGGGAAAGGGCGATCTCCACCGGCTCGTCGAGGAAACGCACCCAGGTCGTCTCCAGGTCCAGGTCGTCGGTACCCTCGAACACCAGGATCAGCACCTCGTCGTCGGAGGCGCGGATGACCTGTCCGTTGCGTTTGGTGCCCGCGTGGTCCTCGATCTGCACGCGGTCCCCGAAGGCCACGCCCGGGGTTTGCCTCATCACCAGGAGGCCGCCACGGGCCTCGGCGGCGGTACGGTATTCTTTGACGCTCACGCGTGCTCCCCCTGTTTGGCGTACTCGAGGCGGATCTTCTCGAACTCCTGCCCCACGTCTGTACGAAACTCCGCGATCTTATCGAGTTGATCACTGTTGTACATGGACTTGCAGCGCCGTGCCTTGGCCAGAAAGGGCAGGGTCTGCAGTTCCTGGACCGGCACACCCAGCTCTACCAGGGCCGCCCCCTTATCGTAGATGGTGAGCGCGAGATCCAGCAGGGCGAATTGCTTTTGGGGGGAGCAGAATGTGTCCACCTCATCCAGGGCGCTCTGCTGCAGCACGCCTTCCTTGATCAGGGCGGCGCCCTCAAGCTCCCAGCGCTGGGCGTCGGACAGGGCCTCGGGACCCACCAGGTTGACGATGCGCGAGAGCTCCGCGTCGCGGGCCAGCAGGGCCAGGGCCTGGGTGCGCCGTCTCTCCCAGCTGCGGTCCACCTCTTCGGCCCACCATTGGGCGGCGGTGTGTACGTGGCCGGAGAAGCTGGTCACCCAGTCGATGGACGGGTAGTGGCGGGCGTCGGCAAGCTCTTTTGACAAGGCCCAGAAGGTCTCGATGATGTCTTTGGTGTGGCTGGTCACCGGCTCCGAGAAGTCGCCGCCCGGGGGAGAAACGGCCCCGATCAGGGTTACCGAGCCGGAGCCTGCCCCGTAGGTTTCCACGCGACCCGCTCGCTCGTAGACGGCCGCCAGCCGCGAGGCCAGATAGGCGGGGTATCCTTCCTCCACCGGCATCTGGCCGAGGCGGCCGGACACCTCGCGCAGGGCCTCAGCCCAGCGGCTGGTGGAGTCCGCGAGCATTACCACATCATAGCCCATATCCCGGTAATACTCGGCCATGGTGATGCCGACGTAGATCGACGCCTCCCGCGCCACAACCGGCATGTTGGAGGTATTGGCCACCAGCAAGGTGCGCTCCATGAGCTTGCGGCCGGTGTAGGGATCGTCCAGCTGGGGGAAGGTCTCCAAGACATCCACCAGCTCGTTGCCGCGCTCTCCACAGCCCACGTAGATGACGATGTCCGCGTTGGACCAACGGGCGACCTGCTGCTGGACGACGGTCTTGCCGGCACCGAAGGGACCAGGCACCGCGCCCTTGCCGCCCTTGAGCTGAGGGAAGAAGGTGTCGATGACCCGTTGTCCGGTGATCAGTGGCGAGATGCCGTCGTCGCGCTTGAGGTAGGGGCGGGGTTTGCGCACGGGCCAGCGGTGGTAGAGCCCGACCCGCCGACTATGGCCCTGGCCATCGCGAACATGGGCGATCGTGGCCTCCAGGTCATACTCGCCGTCCGGTGCGATCTCCTCGAGCTCGCCGGATGTGCCCGGTGGCACCAGGATACGGTGCTGGATGGTTTGGGTCTCCTGTACGGTGCCGAGCACGGTGCCGGGGCCTACCTGCGCACCGATCTCCAGGTCCTCGTTGGGCTCGAACTGCCAAGCCCGGCTGCGGTCCAGGGAGGGAACATCGAGGCCGCGGCGGATGTAGTCTCCGGATTCGAGGGCGATCTTCTCCAGCGGCCGCTGCACGCCGTCGAAGATTCCGCCCAGGAGGCCGGGTCCGAGCTCGACGGAGAGCGGCCACCCGAGACCTACCGCCGGCTCGCCGGGCCGTACGCCATCGGTGGACTCGTAGGTCTGGACGATGGCCTGTTGCCCATTCAGGGCAATGACCTCACCGAAAAGTCCCAGCTCCCCGATCTTGACCTGCTCGCCGTTTCGAACACCCGGAAGTTCGATCGTGACGATGGGCCCGTTGATATCGCGGATGACTCCGACTTGTGTGCGTTCGATCATGCTCTCACCCGCTGAACAGATTGCCGGTTTCCGAGGTGCTGGGAAGCAGACGCTCCAGGATCACCTGCTGGACATGGTTGCGCAGCCGGTCGAGCCGGCCTTCGAAGGTGTTGTCCACCCGGATGCGGTTGTCTGCACTCGTCAACAGGACGCCGCCCAGTGTTTCGATGGGCTCCGGGGACAGACGGATCGATTTCTCCGGGGCCGCCTCTTTGGCGATCTCCGTCCACTGGTCCTCAAGGGCCTGGAGGTCGTTCTGGTTGAGCGCGGCGACGAGTTCGTCGGCTTCAATCTGTTGCGCCGCTTGGGATATGTAGGCTTTCAGGGCCTTTAGATAGGCCGCCTCATCCTGCTTGAAGACTGCCGTACGCTCTTTCAGGCCACGCTCCACGTCGGTGACCAGATTCCAGCGCACCCGGTCGAGGTGGCCCTGCATTTTGAGCTCGCTGGCTTGCACTCGCTGGCGGAAAGTGCGCTCTCCGAGGGCCTTGGCGATGGCCTCCTCGCGTTGCTCACGCAGCCGCAGCTTCTCTGCCGCCTCGCGGAGGATGCTGTCTCGTTTGCGCCGGGCTCGTTCGCGATACTCGGCAGCCAGCCGTTCAGCGCGGGCCAAAATGGCCTGTTCGAGTTCTTGTACCTGTTTCACGATGGATTCTGTCCCATGACGTTAGGGTCAACGCGCGTTACCGAACATGGCCTGCAGCCGATCGGCAACATCGCTTGCGAGTCGTGGCGGGTCCTGCAGGAGCGGGATTGCGGCGACGATGATACGCCCGCCCTCCCGACGCGTTTGGCGCAGGCTTGCGGATTGACTCTGCATCACCCGCTCGTCGACGACAACAAACGCGGTCTCCTTCTGCACAATCAGGCGATGGAAGAAACGCTCGACTTCCTCGTCGGAGGGCGCCGTGTGGGTTTCGAAGCCGATCATGCGGAAGCCGTCCGCCAGGGTTTCGTCTCCCAGGAAAACCATACGGGTGCCGTCGGGGGTGGACTGAGCAGCCATTTCCGCGTTCACCGACTAGATGCGGTTCAGCAGCAGAATACTCATGACCAGACCGTAGATCGCGATACCTTCGGCCAGTCCCAGAAAGATGAGGGTCCGGCCGAGGCTCTCTGGCTTCTCGGAAATCATGGCCAGTGAGGCGGCACCGATCGGTCCCACGGCGATACCCGCGCCGATCGTGGCGAGTCCTGTCGGCACGCCCACACCCAGGATCGCCAGGCCCATGCCGGTGGAGATCTCGGTGACGGCCTCGGTGATGACCTCGGTCTCGGCCATGACGTCCGAGACTCCCAGGATCAAGAGTCCGAGCTGGGCCCCGACAAAGGCAAGCAGCTGGGTGCCCAAAGCGGGCTTGTACCAGCGGCGAATGCGCGGGGCATAGTTAGGCCGCATCTCAAGAAAGATACCGGAGACAATCAGGCCGAGGATGGCGAAAGACATGAGGCCGACGAGCCAGTACATGGTTAGCTCCTGTTGTTTTCAGTTGGATCAGTTGGATTTGTAGGTTCAAACACTTCAAGAAGACGCCCGTTGCTCGCCAGTAGCCTTCCGCAGCCGCAGGGGCGCGAACTCGTGCCCGTCGCCCGAGAAGTAGCGGGAGAAGCCCTCGTAGTACTCGAGACGCATCACCTGAATGATCACGATTCCGCCCTCCAGGACAAGGATG
>JAYEJW010000592.1:0-23640 GCA_034716535.1 Pseudomonadota bacterium | reverse complement strand
AACGTCTTGGACAGAGCTCCCAATCCTGTGTATCAACGACGCGCAGAGATAAGGAGGCAACCTCGACCGGGTCCATAGATGGCCTCCGGCGAGGCACTAGTACTCCGACAGGGAGGTTTTGATGGAAACCAAAACCTCCCTGTCGGAGTACTAGACCCACGAGCTTCGAAACCTTGGCTAAGTAGAAGTGGTCTTCCCCGCCAGCACGCTGATCTGGACGAGGATGGGATCCACAACCGGCTTCAACTTGCGTCGCATCAGGCTGCCGATAGCCGTGGAATCCCTCAGCACAGGACGCAGAACGCCGTAACCCAGGCCGGAGAGGACGCGCATACCGGCAATATCTGCCGCCAGCTCCGGCGCGACTGCAAGACAGGCGGAGACCGCCTCGGGGGCCTGCCCCGGGGCGCAAAAGTCCTGCGCCTCGCCGATCAGATCCTCCAGCGGGAGGTCCGGATCACCCGCCGGGCGCAGGGGTGAGAAGTACTCGCGCAGCAGGTCGAGCGTCGCACTGACCACGTCCTGGGTCGGTGGCTTGGCAAGCGCCCTAGAGACGGTCCGGAGAAAGGTCTGCCCGGGAACGGAGAGGACCCTCGTCAAGAGTCCCGCACAGGGATTGCCGGCCCGGGCCAGGGTCTCCAGTGCTTGGGCGTACTTCCCGGCATCGCCACGGGCCGGCACGGGCTCAGGAAGGTCGTCCGGCGCCGCGAGTAGAAAGCCCACCAGATAGGCCTGCCTGCGAGCGGATTTCTTCCACAGATCGAGCCGCTGGTCCTCGTCAATCAGCCCCGGCTGAAGCACGAGTCGAACGGACTCCATCATCTTCTCGGTCTCTGTCTCGAAAGGCAGAAACTCCACAAGGTACTCGGCGAGAACCTTTCCCATCCCACCCCCGACGATCGCCGGATTGGCGAGCATGCGGCGGGCGTTCTCCGCGTCCTCCATGGCCCACCAGGCGCGCCGTGCCAGCTCGTTGGTCAGTCCCGGCGAGCACACGGCCGCCACCACCGCCTCCGGTTCTCCAAGCCTCAAGAGCTGCTCAAGACTCTCATCGCGCATCTGGCCCATCCGTGTCCAGCGGCGCAGGTAGATGGGGTAACCGCCGGGGGAGCCGAGGAGATGGCCGGAGATCAGCTCTCTGACCTTGCGCACGTACTGCTCCGGGCGTCCGGTGGGATTGAGGGGGACCTTGGCCTCGCCCTTGTCCGAAAGGCCGTAGACGATCATCCTCGATTCGTCGATGCGGATGGCCAGCGGCTCGTTGGCGAGCAACACGTTGAGACGAAAACTGTCTTCGCTCGAGAGTTCCATCAAATAAAGCGCATCTTAGGATCGTTGGGTAACCGATGAGCAGGGCCCATGTGTCTCGATCATCTCGGCTGAGGAGCTCCGTCTCACCCGCCCCTTCAGAGGGTGTCGCCTTCTGCGACAGCCTCCTTCAGGTGGAGGGTCGGACAACGAAACATCCGTCGAGGGACGTATGATGCTTTCGTCCCGATTCCCGCGGGCTGAATACCGGATCGGGAAAAGACCGGGAAAGGGCGCGTCCGCCGAGGTCCACGTGCATTGACACCGGTACGGGCGGCCTCTGAGAACACGCGGCGTCAGCCCTCCGTGGGCGGACTGTAATTCGCGTCCTTGGGGTTGACGAAGATGAAGTGGAACTGGCCGGGCTCGATCTCCACGAAGTCCATGGTCGCTCCGTCCAGCAAGGGCACGTACTCAGGCGCCACGACGATATCCAGCCCCTCGGAGGACAAGCGGATGTCCTCCTCGGCCGCATCGTCGAAACCCATGCGGTAATCGATCGAGCCGTCGGGTTTCTGGTGGGCGGCGAGCCGCAATGACAGGCCTTCCGTCCCGCCCTGCTTCGCCGCTTTGTGGACCTGCTCGGCCGCCGCTGCTGTCACTTTGAACATGCGTGCCCTTCCTTCTCGCAACGAGATCTCTTCAATGCGTTCAGTGTAATTCTTTAGTTTCCGAAAAGCCGACACGCACCGCAAGTCACTGAAGGCATCAGCGCCGACATGCGCGAACGTGCTCGGCGAATCGGCGCGTCCAGTTCAAGCCTCCGACGTCCCGCAGGTGGCTGTACGTCGCCACCAGGTTCTTGTACACGACCCCGTCGTGCTTCCCGTCGATGCCGGTCCCCCGCAGCATCCGGTAGCCGTAGACCCAGTCCGGATCCGGCGCAACCACCGCCGAATGATGGAACTCGTGGGCATGGATCTCCGGGCGATTGTCCGGCGCGCCTGGCCACGGAAATGCGTCAGTCTCCCGCAACCGGACGTAACCCCTTCCCTGCGGACGCTCGTGCATGGCCACGTCTGCCGCGAGGGCCCCGCACATGGCACGGCGCTCGTCTCGCCAGCGCAGCTCGCGGCAGAGATACATGAGCCCGCCGCACTCCGCATAGACCGGGCCGCCCGACTCGATGAAGTCCAGGATGGCCGCCCGCATCGTGCGGTTCCGCTCCAGCTCTCGCATGCGAAACTCGGGGAAACCGCCGCCGAGAAACAGGGCATCCGCCGGTGGCGGCTCCGCGTCGCGCACCGGGCTGAAGCTCACCAGATCCGCCCCGGCGCGGCGCAGCGCGGCAAGGTCGTCCGGATAGTAGAAGCCGAAGGCATCGTCGCGAGCGATGGCAATGCGCACTGGGTCCGCGGCCGGTGGCCTCTGCGTCTCACCGGCCCCCGCCGGCGCAGGCTTCGGCGCAGATGCGGCAATCTCGAGCAATCGAGGCGCGTCGACCTGGGCGGCGACCAGTGCCCGTATGCGCTCGATCTGGGCGTCCGCCTGCTCCGCCTCGTTGCTCGGCATGAGTCCGAGGTGGCGCTCGCTGATCTGCAGCTCCGCCGCCCGGTGCAGGGCGCCGATCAGCGGCAGGTCGGTGTAGTGCTCAACCGCGCGCCGCAGGTTGGCCTCGTGTCTGGTCCCGCCGACCTTGTTGACAATGACGCCCGCGATGTCCAGCTCCCTGTCGAACGCCTGATAGCCGAGCAGCAGCGGGGCGATACCCCGTGTCATGCCCTGGACGTCTACCACAAGGATCACGGGCGCGCGGAGCATCTTGGCCATGCCCGCGTTGCTGTTTCTTCCGTGCAGGTCAACCGAGTCGAACAGGCCGACGTTCCCCTCGATCAGGCCGACATGCGCCCCCTCCAGCTCACGAGCGAATCCGCCGCGGATCTCCTCGCGCGACATGGTGTGAAAGTCCAGGTTGAGGCAGTCGCGGCCCGCTGCCTGGCCGAGCCAAAGGGGATCGATGTAGTCGGGTCCTTTCTTGTAAGGCTGGACCCGCTTTCCGAGCCGCCGCAACTCCCGGCACAGGCCGATGGAGATGGTGGTCTTTCCCGAGGACTTGTGGGCGGCCGAGATGTAGAGGTGGGCCATGCGGTCCGATGGATTGAAAACGAGGATCTGGTGAACCCCCGAGGGGTCGGATTCGCGATACCAATCCGACCTATCGTTTGGAAAGACTACGGGGACGGCGCCCACGGCGCCATCCCCGTTGAGCCCGGAGCGGTTGTTGTGTCAGGCCTTGGCCGCCGCGTGCGGATCGACGTCCTCGTCCGCCAGAGACTCCGGAAGGAATTGGAGGACACGGATCCCGACCGCCGTGATGAGCATGGCGACCGCGATACCACCCAGACCGAGCAGGAACTCCGGCAGACTCGGGATATAAGACGCGGGCTCCCCATTCACGCCATCATAGAAGCCGGACGCGATGATCGTCTGGCCCGGGAACATCTCCAACGGGTAGGCCTGGCTGCCGACGATGATCACATACATGGCCGCCAGGCCGCCGAGCACGACCAACCCACAGGCGGAGGCGACCCAGGTACGATCCTTGCCGAGGACCGGATGGTAGATGATACCCAGGGGAATCAACATTCCTACAAGGATCCATCCAACCCAGAACATGAGGGTGTAGACCCCTCCGCTGACGAGCAGGAACGCCTCGACACCGTGATACTTGGTGCCGTAGAGCTTGGTCAGATGGTAGGTCAGAACCAGCAGCAGGACACTGCCGAGGAAAACGCCGAGCAGGTTCTTGAGCCTGAAAAACAGCGAATCGCCGAACGGGCGACCATCCTGATCGAAGCTGAGCATCAGTACCAGCAAGAAGATGGCAAGCCCGAGGGCAAACGACATAACGATGAACATCGGCGCCAGGATCGCTGCATCGTAGGCCTGACGGGCGACCAGGAACCCGAAGATCGACCCGGTACCGGTTGTGAGAAGAAGCCGCCATACGAAGGCCGCAAACCCCACCGACTTGGTGTACGGATTTCCCTTGCGCTCGGCCATCGTCCAAAGGTAGGCGATGACGATTGCCATGAAGCCCGTGTATAGGATGATGTTCCAAGCGAAGATGGACTTGAAGTTGTAGTGGGTCATGGCGACGATCAGTCGATCCGGCCGACCGAGATCGAGCACGAGCACCATGAGCCCACCGGCCAGGAGCGCGATCGCCAGAAGCGCTGACAAGCGCGCCAGCGGCTTGTAAAGGGTCTTGCCGAACACCGAGCCGATCGAGGCCACGTTGAGCGCCCCGGAGGCGGCGACGATCAGGAACACCGCGAAGACGTGAGGCGTGCCCCAGACGACCTGGTTGGTCATCCCGGTTACCCAATGACCCTCGTGCTCCATGTACAGAAAGGCGAGCCCGCCGAGGCCGGCGACGGCCGCCAGGATGGCGAGCAGCCCCCAGTAACGCTGGGGCGTGAGTCTCCATTCCCGATAGACGATTCTTTTCATGACAGCATCTCCAGCCGGCGTCAGACGCCCGAGTAACGAACGCCCGTGTTGAGTGCGAGATCCTGACGGATCTGGCGGCTCGGCAGGGCCCCGAGCGCCTTGCTCAAGGGGCTCTCGGGGTCCTTCAGGTCGCCAAACAGGATGGCGTTGTGGCCCTCGGCGGCGCAGGCGTCGACACAGGCCGTGGAGGATTCGCCGTTGTCGCGCCGATGCACGCAAAGATTGCAGCTCTCGACGCAGCCCTTGCCGCGCGGTGCACGGGTGAGCTTTTCCGCCACGACCTCGTGGATGAAGGAACGCGCCTTGTAGGGACAGGCCATCATGCAATAGCGGCAACCGATGCAGGTATGGCGGTCGACCATGACGATGCCATCGGCGCGTTTGAAGGACGCCCCCGTCGGACAGACGTCCACGCACGGCGGATGCTCGCAATGCTGGCACATCAACGGAAGGTTGGTGAGGTGGCCCGTCGCGTTATCCTGAAGCTTGACCTTGCGGATCCACTTGGCGACCTGTTGGTCCCACTTGGCGTCGCCCTCCCCTTCCGGCTTGATCTGGAGATTGAGGCCGTTCTCGTCGTCACATGCCTTGACGCAGGCGTCACAACCGTCCGCACATTTTGCCGTATCGATCAGCATGCCCCAACGCACGTCGCTGGTGACCGCCTCGGAGCGCGGCGCGGCGCCGGCCATCGTGTGCAGCACTACCCCTGGCGCCACCGCAACCGCGGCCGTCCCTGCTGTGACACCGATGAAGGACCGGCGGCCGCGATCGATCTTCTCGCTCGAGTTGTTCATGCTCATCTGCCTTCCCCCCCTGTTTCAGGCTGCAGGCCCTGAACGGCGGGAGTGGACATCGTGATCGGAGGATGCCAGCCGAGGTCGGCTCGCGAGGCGACCTCCGCGGCCGCCTCTCGGTCGGTCAACGCAGGCACGGTTGCGTGGCAGCCGAAGCAGTTCACGCCCACGGCCGCGAAATTGTGACAGGTCTCACAGAACTGTCCCTCGGAATCGACCGGGACGGGCGTGCTCTCGGCCTCGTAGCTCACGTGGCATTCGATGCACCCGGCGAGACTGTGTTGGGTCGAGCGAATGCCGTTGTGAACCGTCTCGTCGCGCTGATGCTGAATCACCTCCATGTGATTGCGACGCATGAAGTCGGTAGGTTCCACACAGTTCTCGAGTTGCGCAGCCTTGGATCCTGGAACCACATAGGAGTCGCCAGCAGCCTGGACAATCGAGGCGAGGAGCGCCCCGACCAGACCGATGGAGATGAGGCTGCCTCTTACAACGGCTTTAGCCATCGACATCTCCCAACTTGTTACTCACCCAGCCCCATCTTGATGTAACCGGTGGGGCACACATCGGAGCAGATGTGGCAGCCGATGCACTTGTCGTAGTCGGTGGCCACGTAGCGTCCGGTGGTGTTCTCGCCCTTCTTGACTCGGTACACCGCATCCTGCGGGCAGAAGATGACGCAGTTATCGCACTCGAAGCACATGCCGCAGCTCATGCAGCGCTTGGCTTCGTCGATTGCCTGCTCTTCGTTGAGACCGATCAGGCGCTCCATGAAGTGACCCAGCACCTCTTCCGCACTCGGCACCTCCTCGGCCCGCTTGTTGCGCGCGTGGAAACCGAAGTGGCCCAGGAACAGCTCGTCGTGCGGAATGACCTCTGCACCGGAGCGGTCCTCGTAGTTGTGGATGGCCCAGTTCCCGTCGCCGGTACCACGCAGGTCGCCGGCCGCACCCACATCGAACCGTTCTGGTGCCAGGTGGGCCTCCTCCATCTTGGAGAGCAGGTTAAAGTGGTGAACGTCCACCTTGGGGCGGCGCTTGTGCTCGGCCTGCCTGACGTACTCGTCGATGGAGTCGGCGGCGATCGAGGCCTGACCGATGGCGGTGGTCAGCAGATGCGGGCGGATGATGTCACCGGCCACGAAATGACCCGGCTTATCAGGAACCTGATAGAACTTGTCGGCGTTCATCAGGCCCCGGCCGTTATCGAGGTCTTCCAGACCGGTCAGGTCACCACCCTGACCGATGGCAGAGACGATCAGATCGGCAGGCAGCACACGCTCGGTGCCTTCGACCGGCACGGGCTTCATGCCGTCCATGGTGCAGTCACAGACCTTGAGGGCCGTGGCGCGACCGCTTTCGTCCTTGATCACCTCCAGCGGCATGACGCCGTCGAGGATGGTCACGCCCTCGGTCAGGGCATCATGGACCTCGTGCTCCGCAGCCATCATGTCGGTGCGGTGGAACAGGGAAGTCAGTGTGACGTCGGCACCCTGGGCCGCTGCCGTCACCGCCGTATCATGCGCGACGTAACCATCATGGATGACGGACTCGGGGCGATCCCCAGGACTAGTGTGCTCGATGTGTCCAAGACGCCGCGCCACCGAGACGACGTCGATGGAGGTGTCGCCGCCACCGATGCAGACCACCTTGTCGGCGGTCACCTTCATGCGGCCCTCGTTGAACGCCTTGAGGAAGGCAACGCCGGATACGCAGTTGGGAGCACCCTCCCACCCTGGGACCGGCAGGCCGCGCCCGCTCTGACAGCCGAGACCCCAGAGGATAGCGTCGTAGTCCCTCTCCAGATCGGCTACCGAAACGTCGGTGCCGATCCGGGTGTTCATCCGGGTCTCCACGCCCATGTCGATAATGCGGGCGATCTCCGCGTCCAGCTCCTTGCGGGGGACGCGATAGCCGGGGATGCCGTAGCGGAACATGCCGCCCAACTCCGCATTGGCCTCAAAGATGGTACAGGCGTGGCCCTTGCGGCGAAGCTGATAAGCCGCCGCAAGACCCGCGGGACCGCCGCCGACGATGGCAATCTTCTTACCGGTGTCGGCGCCGGCTTCAAAGCCGTAACCGTTCGCGATGGCGGTGTCGCCGATGTACTGCTCCACGGAGTTGATACCGACGAAATCTTCCAGCTCGTTGCGGTTGCATCCGTCCTGGCAGGGCGCTGGACACACACGTCCCATCATGGATGGGAACGGGTTGGCGTCGGTGGAACGGCGGAAGGCGTACTCGTGCCAGTCCGCGCCCTCGGGCGGCAACTCCTGCTGACGCACGATGGCGAGCCAGCCGCGGATGTCCTCACCGGAGGGGCAACTGCCCTGGCAGGGGGGCGTCTTGTGGACATAGGTGGGGCACTTGTGCGAGGTGTCCTGGGCGAAGATCTGCTTAGTCAGATCGTTCCACTCATAATCGCCGTCTTTGAACCGGCGCCAGGAAACCTTCGTTTTCATGTCGTCGCTGGTCGTCGCCATCGATCACTCTCCTTACCAGTGGAAGCCTTTCGTCTGGTGAATCGGGGACCCGGTGAGCCGCGTATCGGGCATACCGCCGGGTAACTCGCTTAATCTCTATCAAGCCGCATCTTCGGCCGCTTCGTCCTCCGTCTCTTGGCCGGTGAGGACAATCGCGTTCGACACCAGTTGGTGAACGCTCACGATCTGGTCCATTTCCATGCCGTAAAACGGGAGTACCTTGCTGAACTGGCTCTTGCAGATGGCGCAGATAGCCGCCATGTGCGTCACGCCTTTCTCCTGCATCACATTGTTGAGAGCCTCGACCCGGGGCATTGCCCCCTTGACCCGAAGCTCCATCAGGTCGTCGGTGAGGAGACCGCCGCCGCCGCCGCAGCAGAAGGTGCGCTCTCGTATCGTCTCCTCGTCCATGTCGTAGAAGTTGTTGCAGGCCGCCTTGATGACGGCCCGCGGGATGTCGAACTGACCACCCGGCGTCGGACCCATACGCGAGGCGCGGGCGACGTTGCAGGAGTCATGGTAGGTCAGGACCATATCGTCGTTCTGCGACTTGTCGAATTTGAGCTTTCCTCGCTGGATAAGATCATAAGTGAACTCGCAGATATGCTGCGGGACCGGGTAGCGTGGATCGAGGAAATCCCAGGGACCGGCCAGCGTGTTCAGGAAGCTGTAGGCGACACGCCAGGCGTGTCCGCATTCGCCGAAGACGATGCGCTTGACGCCGAGGTCCATGGCCGCCTTGCGAATGCGCTGGGAGACCCGGCGCATGTTCTCGTAGGAGCCGATGAACATCCCGAAGTTGGCGGCCTCGGAGGCATAGGTACTGAGCGTCCAAGAGACCCCCGCCTCGTGAAACACCTTGCCGTACCCGATCAGGCCGTCGACATGCGGCTCGGCGAAGAAGTCGGCGGAGGGGGTAACCACGAGGATTTCCGCACCTTCCACGTCCAGCGGATATTTGACCGGAAGGCCGGTCTCTTCCTCGACGTCCTCTTCCAGGCCTTCCAGCGTATCCTCCAGCGCCGGCCCCGGCAGACCGAGGTTGTTACCGATCTTATAGACCTTCGCGATGATCTCGTTGCAGTACTTCTGACCGACACCAATACTGTCCATGATCTCGCGCGCCGCCATGGAGATCTCGGCGGTGTCGATGCCGTAGGGGCAGAAAACGGAGCAGCGCCGGCACTGGGAGCACTGGTGGAAGTAGCTGTACCACTCGTCCAGCACCTCGCGCGTGAAATCCTCCGCACCCACGAGCTTGGGAAAGAATTTCCCGGCCAGGGTGAAATAGCGCCGATAGACCTTGCGCATCAGGTCCTGGCGGCCGACGGGCATGTTCTTGGGGTCCTGGGTTCCTAGGTAGTAGTGGCACTTGTCCGTGCAGGAGCCGCATTTGACGCAGGAGTCCAGGTAGACCCGCAACGAGCGGTACTTGCCCAGCAGCTCCCCCATCTTGTCGAGGGCCTTTCCCTGCCAATCGTCAGGCAGCTCGCCCGGAAAGCCCAGCGGCTCCTGGAACTCCGGCTTCGCCACGAAGGGGCTGCTGTGGGACATGGTGTCCGGGGTGAGTACCGGAATCTCGGCGTACTGTTTGAGCTCTGGTACTTTGAACTGTGCCTTTGCCATGATTCGACCTCTTCAGCGGATCCCGCGGCTCTACAGCCCGTAACTTACTACTGCTCCAGACTTTTCGCCCATCCCGCGAGATGCCGTTTCTCCCGCGGGTTGTCGACCTGGTTTCGGGTCGGGCTGAAGAAAAGCCCCGGGGCGTGCAACAGCTTGCTGAACGGGAAGACAATCATGAGTGCGACCACAAGGAGCAGATGCAGCAACAACAGGGGATCCCCCGGCAGCGGACTCAGCTTGAAGACGTAGAGTCCGAGGAAGAAATTCTTGACGGCGACGACGTCCGTGTGCGCGACGAATTTCATCATCAGGCCACTGATGCCGATGAGCAACAACAGCGCAAGCATCAGGTGATCGGACGGCGAGGTGATATAGCGCACGCGGTCGACCAATAAGCGCCTCGCCCACAGGCCGGCGAGCCCCACCACCATGGCCATGCCGCCATAGACGCCAAAGGGCTGGACCAACTCGATGGGCAGCCAGACAGGATCGATGAAGTAGCGAAGGTGGCGCAGCGTGACGAGGAACAAGCCGAAATGGAAGATCCAGCCGAAGATCCAAATCCACTTGTTGCCCTTGAAAAGGCTCTCGAAGAACACGACCTCGCGAAACATACGGAACACGACACCACTCTGCGTCGTCGGCGCCGGGGTCGTCGGGATTTTGAGCGGCGCGGGTGTGCGTGCGTATTGCACGATCTTTCGGATCAGGCCCGCCAGAAGCACGGCCGCGGCGAAGTAAAACAACGAGGCGTATACAACCGTCAGAAACGACATGTTTCCGCTACCTTCAGTGGATCCGTCGAAGACCCAGGGGACGCAGGCGTCCCCCGGCTCGCTATCAGTGCGCTGAACAAGCCCGACTCTGGTGCCTGCTCACCGCAGGACCGGAAACCTCGGATCCCCGACCCCCCGCATTTCCAATGCCATTTCGTCACTGAAAATGCGCGTTCTCCAAGTCCGGATGCCTGTTAGACGCAACCCGTCGGCTTGGGAAGTCCGGCGTAACGGCAGGCCTGCTTGGCCGGACCGTAGGGGAACAGGCCATAGAGATACTTGCTGTTGCCCTTGTCTTTGCCCAGCTTCTTGCCCACGGCCTTGGTCAGGACGCGCACGGCGGGAGCGATCTGATACTCCTCGTAGTACTCGCGCAGGAATTTGATGATGTCCCAGTGCTCGTCGGTCAGCTCCAGGTCATCTTCCTTGGACATAACATCGGCAACGCCGGGCTCCCACTCCTGGATGTTGGTGAGGTAACCCTCTTCGTCGGTTTCGTAGACTTTACCGTTGACTTCGATACCCATGATGACTCTCCTCTCGGTTCAAGATTGAAAACTACAGCCAGGCTTGGACCTTGTCGTTTTCCGCGGCCAAATCCACGAAACCCGCGTAGTCCACTACTTTGACACCCTCGATCACACGATCCTCGCTGAAACCGCGGGCCTTGAGATCCGGGCCGAGGACGTAGACCGATAGGTTGTCGAGAGCGGCCTTGACCTGCCCCTCGGAGCTCGTACCTGTCAGGACCGCGTAGACACCGTCCTCGAACAGGAGAACGGGGTCACCACTGCCCGCAAACTTCAGGCAGGATTCCAGGGCGTTGCGCTCGAACGGCGACTTGTTGACTGTGTGCAGAATGCTCATCGGACCCCTCCTTAGAAGCTGAAGACCACGTCGGATTCGTCCATGAGCTCGGTAACGCGGGCGGCATCCACCACCTCGACGATGTTCTCGATTTCTTCCTCGGTTTCCCAGTCCTCCCACGCGATCTGCACGAGATCGTCCTGGGTCAGGCCGCGGGACTCGAGGGAATCCTTGTCCACGTAGATGCTCTTTACTTCGTAGTCGCCCAGGGTCCTGTAGGTGGGCGAGAAGTTCTTCATCCCCACTTCGGACGTGTCCTGGCCCTTGGTGAGCTGATAGACGCCGTCATCGAGGAACATCACCCTGACTTCCTGATCAAAGGCCGCGCCGATCAAAACGACCTCCAGCGACTCCCACGCATAGATGGTGCCATAGGGGGCCTTGCGGTTGACGTACAGGAATTTCTTCACGACTTCAGACATGGCTCCCCCCCTTAGTCGCCGAAAACGACGAGCCGATCCGACTGGATGGCCGCCTCGACCAGCTGCCCGAGCCCGGAGATGCGGAACCTGGGATGGATGTTGGTGGCGTCCTTGCCGTTGCGCTTCGCCTCGCCCTCGTCGACGATGCCGCGGCGCTGGGCCGCGGCGACGCAGACCACCAGCTCTGTCTGCATGATGTCGTTGCCATCCGGGTCTTTCGTCGGCGATTCGATCTTGTACTGCTCGGCCAGCTCCGCCCAGCGGTTGACGATGTTGCGGTCGTCTTGGGGCGGCGTGGTAAGCCGGGTCCCGTTGTTGACCCCATCGTGATAGAAGAAGACTCGAAATATCTCGTGTCCTTTCTCCAGGGCGGCCTTCGTGAAGAAGTACGCCGAGTCGGACGCCTGGTGCTGGTAGGGCCCCTCGTTGATCTGGATAGCGAACTTCATAGCGACCTCGATATGGTTTGCTCAGGGTTCGCCGCTTCAGAAGCGGATGTAGTTGGAAGCGTTGAAGCTGGCACGCGCACCGCGCCAGGTATCGATGTGATACTTGGTGAAGGGCAGCTCGACCTCCTCGAAGAAACGTGGCCAACCGATGCGCTCGATCCACTCGTTGACGCGCTCCCAATCCCGGGCGCCTTCCTTGTAGGCCTTGAGGATACGCTTGACGATGGCGGTCGCCTCCGGCCAGCGGGGCGGATTGTTCGGGATGCCTGCCGCCACCAGCTTCTGGAAGGTCGGCTTGCCCCGCGCGTTGGAGTGGTTGCCGCCGACCCATATGGCGATCTTGGAGTGCTCGGCGTCGTTGATCTGCATGGGCGGGCACGGGGGGAAGCAGGCGCCGCAACAGATGCACTTGCGCTCGTCCACCTCGAGGGAGGGCTTGCCGTTGACCATGGCGGGGCGGATGGCCGCGACCGGGCAACGGGCCACGACGGTGGGACGCTCGCAGACGTTGGCGACCAGATCGTGGTTGATCTTCGGCGGCTTGGTATGTTGGACGTTGATGGCGATATCGCCCTGACCGCCGCAGTTGATCTGACAGCAGGAGGTGGTGATATGCACCCGGTTGGGCATGTCGGCCTGCTTAAACTCGTCGATGAGCTCGTCCATCATGGACTTCACCACGCCCGAGGCGTCGGTGGCGGGGATGTCGCAGTGCAGCCAGCCCTGGGTGTGGGAGATCATGGTCACAGAGTTCTGGGTACCGCCGACGATGAAGCCGGCGTCTTCCACGGCCTTGATCAGGGGCTCGACCTTGGAGCCGTCAGTGACCATGTACTCGAGATTCGAGCGCAGCGTGAAGTGGACAAAGCCGTCGGCGTATTGATCGCCGATATCGCACAGCTTGCGCAGGGTGAAGACGTCCAGGATACGCTGGGTGCCGACCCTGACGGTCCAGACTTCGTCACCGCTGTAGGCCACGTGGCGCAGAACACCGGGACGCGGATGCTCATGATACTTCCACATCCCGAAGTTCTTGCGCATCACGGGATGCATGTACTGCCACGGATCAGGGCATCCAGTCTCGATCGGCTCACGCATGTCTGCCATCGCCTTTCCTCCAGTATCTAGACAAAACAGTCAGAATCGTTATTTGGGCACGGGCACGGGGCTGACGCCCCGCGCCGGCCGTCACGCAATCAGTTGCCGGCTTCCGCCTGACGCTCGAACCAAGCCTCGGCGGCCTCGTCCCAGTCATCCATACGGATGTAGGAGCTCTGGCGCGGGTGGCTGAGCATGTTCGGATCGGGCTCGACGCCGATGCCGTCGAGGAAGTTGGCCAGACCGATGCGCTCGATCATCTCGCCGCAGCGCTCGTGCTCCAGGCCGTTCTCCGCCCAGAAGTCGATAATCTCTTCGGCCAACTCCACGAGGGACTCCCAGTCTTCCTCGGTCTCCAGCTTCTTGAAGGGGACCAGCACAGTGCCCATCAGATCGCCGATCTTCAGGGTGCGCTTACCGCCGATGCAGATGGTGACGCCCTTGTCGTCGCCGGGGTGCAAGGCCTTCGGCATGACGTTCAGGCAGTGCATGCAGCGGACGCAGTCGCGGTTGTTGACGGCCAGGGTGTCGTCGTCGTTCAGGGACAGGGCCTGAGTCGGGCAACGGGTGATGATGTTGTCGACGATGTACTGACGGCCCTTGGTCTGGACGTAGTTCTTGACCTCATCCTGATCGACCTTCATGTCATCGCGCCAGGTGCCCAGCATGGCGAAGTCGGCGCGCTCGATGGCGTTCTGGCAGTCGTTGCCGCAGCCGGAGACCTTGAACTTGAACTTGTAGGGCAGCGCGGGGCGGTGCACGTCGTCGGTGAAGTTGTTCACCAACAGACGGTGGGCCTTCTGCTCGTTGACGCAGGACATCTCGCAGCGGGCCGCGCCGACGCAGGACATGGCGGTACGAACGCAGGGGCCGGCGCCGCCGAGATCCCAACCGTAGTCATTGATCTCATCAAAGAAGTGCTGGGTGTTCGCGGTGTCGGTACCGATGAACATGATGTTGCCGGTCTGACCGTGGAAGGTCACCAGACCGGAGCCGTACTTCTCCCAGCTGTCGGCAAGCTGGCGCAGCATACCGGTGGAGTAGTGGTTGCCCGCCGGGGGCTGGACGCGCAGGGTGTGGAACTCCTTGGACTTGGGGAAGGCGGTGCCGACCTCGGAGAAGCGGGGGATGATGCCGCCGCCGTAACCGTAGACGGAAACCGTACCGCCCTTCCAGTAACCCTTGCGGGTCTCGTAGGAGTGCTCCAACTGACCCAGAAGATCGTTGATTTGTTCGTTGATGCGCGGCTCCGGATGCTCGTCGCGGAGACGCTTGATACCAGTGATGAAGCTCGGCCAGGGGCCGCTCTCCAACTGATCGATCATCGGGGTTTGGTGCTTGTCGATCGCCATTGCGCTGTCTCTCCTATCTTTACTGATAGCGGAAAGGTTTCGGATAGCTCGGTGTGCTCTGCCCCGCAGGCCTTGAAAGCTGCGGGCTCATGCCTCACTTCAATTCTTGCCGGTGACGGCGGGTCCGGGCGCTAGCCGGCCATGTCCCGTAAATCCGGATCACCATCGCCGCCCACTAATATACTCACGGACGCGGAAGGAGCCTATTCCACTTTCGGGATGTCTCCCCCCTTCCATCTATCCCGTTTGGGATAGAGCTTCCCCAAACTGCCGCTGCGAGTGCCTTTACCGCCTTGCGGACACCTCGCGGCTGACAAAGCAAAGTGGGCCGCGATATTACGCTTCGATGAATTGTTAGTCAATGGATTCTAATATAAGCAGGTCCTCATCGTCGGAGCATTCATGAGCGGTCCTTTCGACCTCGCCGATCCCGACGCCTACCGCGACTGGCGCGCCCGCAAGCTGGACGCGTATCCGAGCGATGCGGAGCAGTTGAGGGTGGAAATCGCGCACCCACAGGCCCTGACCAAGGGGGAGCTTGGGAGGATCAAGGTCCTTGTCGCCAAGACAGGCATGGCGCTCCTAGCCTGTATGGAGCCGCAGACGATGGGCAAGTCCGTTCTCCTGAGATTCGGGCGCCGGCTCGGCCTGAAGCGCCTCGATAACAACCTTTGTGCCGATGAACGTGCGGTAAGCACGCTCACCGTGCGTTCCGCCGGGCGGGCGAGCGAGTATGTTCCGTACACCAATCGACCCCTGAGCTGGCACACGGACGGTTACTACAACGCACCGGACGCCCAAGTACGGGCCTGGATGCTGTACTGCCTGCAGGACTCTCTGAAAGGCGGCGATAACGCCCTGCTCGACCATGAGATCGCCTACATCCGCCTGCGCGACCAGGACCCGGCCCTCGTGCGCGCGCTCATGGACCCACAAGCGCTAACGATCCCGGCCAACCTGGAACATGGCGTCGAGCTGCGCCGGACAAGCACGGGCCCCGTTTACTCCGTTCACCAAGGGCGGCTCCACATGCGCTACTCAGCCCGCACCCGCAATGTGGAGTGGCAACAGACCCCCGAAATACAGGCCGCCCGGGACGCGCTGGGCCGGTTGTTTTCCAGTAACGACGTCTACATATTTCGCCATAAGCTGGCGCCCGGTGAGGGATATGTGAGCAACAACGTGCTCCATAACCGCTCGGGCTTCGCCGAGCCCGATGGTGATGGTCCGAAGCGAACGCTGCTGCGCATACGCTATCTGGATCGCGTTGCTTCGCGATAGGAATCCGAGGCCCGAGCGGACGACCGTCCCGGCTGCAGGTTTGCCTCGGTACCTTGAACGAAGCTCACTCCCGACCAACAACAACCAATTTCAGGCGGCTGGACTTTCTAACATGTTGAAACTGAGTGACATCTTGGTCGCGCACCAGGAGATCGAATCCTTCGACGAGCTCATTCCACTGATCCAGGCCATCGCCCGCGGCGGTGAACGCTTCTTCCGCATGGACCTGAAGCCTCCCTATCCGGACACTCCGGTGGATTGGGAAGACCGCCTCGAAGCCGCATTCAGCGGCCTGATCCGTTAGCACGGGACGGCTATCGCCCGGGGAAAGACATGAAGTATTACGACATCACAAACACCCAGCTCGCCGACACCGCCGCCGATTCGGTGATCAGCCGCAGCGCAGAGCAGGCCGCCCTGGAGTCCCACTTGCAGGCCCTGCAGGAGCGCTACGCGGATCTGGAGCGCGTCGGCGCCTGGCCCAAGGAGTTCGCTGACGTCAAGCTGCAGATGGCGCGCACCCTGGTGAGCCTCGAGCGCGGCGATGAGGCCTGGCCCCTAGGCCGCGAGGCTCTCGACGTCTTCATCGCGACGGAGGATTTCGAGTCCGCCGCCGATAGCTGCGACGTCCTGTTTCAGTCGGAGCAGCCGGAATCACTCAGCGCGTTGGGACAGGGTATCTGGCTTGCGGTCACCTACCCCATCGACCCTGAGCTCTCCGTGGAGCTCCTCACGCACGTGGTGGACGAAACGCCAAACGACGCGGACGGCGCCGCCGTAGCCGCCACCACCGCCCTGTTTCTCGCGGATGTCCGGGCCTCGGGCAAGCAGCGGGAGAACCTCATGTTCTTTTCCACCCAGATCCTCGGGAACGTCGCCCGCGGTCACAGCGGCGTGGACAGCCAGGAGGGATTCGATCTGTGGATGGAACGGCTCGAATTGCGCGAGCCCGAGAAATTCCTCGTACGCCTGCGCAACGTCGTGGACGTCCTGGTTCAGGACGACTGGTGGTTCGACCGCGAGGCCCTGCAGGCAGGGTTACCCGTGAATTAAGCGGAGTGCGGAGTGCGCGGTGCGAAGTGCGTCAAATACTTCGTGTACTCGCTGGGCGAATCGCACTTCGTACCAAGTACGCCGCACGGTACCCGGGCCCTCACGAATAGGGTCTGCCTTTTAACAATCTGCTCACGGCCTAGCGACAGCCGTAATTCTTATGTTCTGGCAAGAAGACGACTCCGAAAAAACACTTCAGGTACCGGACGATGTTGTCGACATCCTGTTCTCCATCGACTGTAAGCGCCTGCCTGTGGACCACGCCTATGCCTTGTCCGCCGCCCTGCGAGAGGCCCTGCCCTGGGTCGGCGAGGACCCAAGCGTCGTCGCCGTGCACGCGGTCCACGTCGCCGGCTCACAGAACGGCTGGGAACGTCCCGAGCACGGATCCGATCAACGCCTGATCGTCTCCAGGCGAACCAAGCTCACTATCCGCGTTTCCAAGGAACGGATGGATGAGCTGATGGACGACCTGAGGGGCAAGACCTTGGACGTGTCCGGTTGCCCCTTGACCGTCCGCGAGGGCAAGATCCGGCCGCTCAGCAGAGAGAGCACCCTATTCTCACGCTACGTGGTCACCCGCCCGGACGACAGCGAGGACGACTTCCTTGCCTGGGCCGCAAGCGAGCTGCGCGCGAGCGATATCCGCGTACGCAAGGCCCTTTGCGGCAAAGACGCGCCCCTTGTCACGCCCGATGGCCCCATCCGCACCCGGAGCCTGATGCTTGCCGACCTCACACAGAAAGAATCGGTCCGTCTCCAACAGACGGGACTCGGCCCCCACCGCGAGATGGGTTGCGGCATATTCATCCCCCACAAGGGCATAGAGGCCGTCAAGAAAGTCGGCTGAGGACCGACTCCCGCCCTTGTTCCGGCATTCTTGGGATGACGAACGCTTTACAATTCCATAAAATTAGGAGGCTATGATTTTCGTGCGCGACTGCGGTGTGTGCACAGTTCTTCCGCCGCAAAGACGGCAGACCCAGACAAGAGGAGCAAGATCATGTCCATTGAGGTAAACGGCAAGACCATCGAGACCGACGCCAACGGCAACCTGGTCAACCCTCAGGATTGGAACGAGGACGTCGCCAAGGTGCTCGCCGTCGAGGACGGCATCGAGTTCACCCAGGAGCACTGGGATGTGCTCGAGTACCTGCGCGACGAGTACATGAACAACAGCAACAACCAGCCCATGGAGCGCGCCATCCTCAAGGACATGGGCAAGCGCTGGGGCAAGAAGGTCAGCAGCAAGGACCTGTACAAGTTGTTCCCGCAGGCGCCGAGCAAGCAGGGCAACAGGATCGCGGGCCTCCCCTACGTCGCTCGCAAGGGCGGGTATTGATCGCCGATTCCAGGCCCGAGTGGCGCCGGCGTAGGCGGATGAATTCCGGATCGCCCTCGCGGGCCTGGTCGGCTACGGAGAGCTTGGCTTTTTCGGCAGCACGACCCGCTCCACGCGCTCTTGAAGCGCCTGTTGGTTGGCGGGGCTGTGAAAGCCCTCGTCCATGCTGAGGCTCTTGAGCGCAAGAAACCGGGCTCGGCTCTTATCGACCATCGCCACGGCGGCCCCGTCCGCACCGTCGGGGGCCTCGTCCACCGCGTGGTTGAGCAGCTCACCCGAGACAGCTCCGGGTCGATGGGTTGGTGGCCGATTCGGCCGCCGTGTCGGCCAGAGTCATGGTTCGGCCGATCTTCGGGGTGCAGTCCCCCTGAACACTACAACTCGTTTTTATGGGTTACGGCCCATACTGCCGCGTCGACACGCGACTTCAGCCCCAGTTTCTTCAGCAGATGCTTGACGTGCACCTTGACCGTGGCTTCGGCGATATGGAGCTTGCGGGCAATCACCTTATTGCTCTCGCCACCTCTGATGTGGACCAGGATCTCGCGCTCCCGTTCCGTGAGTCCAATGGGCCCCGATTCCTGCACCTTCAGGTTCTCGGCACGCAGCGCCAGGGCCAGGCTTTCGGCGATATTGGGGGACATCACCAGTCGGCCTTCCGCCAACTCATGCAACTTGTTCAGGAGCTCTTCGGGGTCCATGTCCTTCAACAGGTAGCCATCGGCGCCCCCGCGCAAGGCGGCTACGACGTCCTCTTGCGCGTCGGATACGGTGAGGATCGCCACCTTGGGTGCGGGCTCCAGCTGTTTCAGGGCATTCAGGGTTTCCAGCCCGTTCATTCCCGGCATGTTCAGATCCAGCAGTACGATGTCGGGCTGTAACGCCTGAACCATCGCCAGCCCCAGCTCGCCGTTCTCCGTTTCCCCGACGATATCGAGGCCCGGGCTGAGATCGGCAAGCTGTTGCAGTCCCTTGCGCAGGAGCGGATGGTCATCGATGATGACAATGCGTTGGACTATGCTTTCGCTCATGTCGCCGGTTCCTCCTGCGGGGAGAGACGGTTCTGCTGGGTGGTTACCGGCTGAAACCTCAGGCAGACCCTCGTGCCCCCCTGATCCTGCGGCTCGATTCGCAGATCGCCATGCAATGAGCTGGCACGTTCGCGCATGATCACCTGCCCGTAATGGTGGGTACGGTCGGCCTTCTGCGGGATGCCGATGCCGTTGTCTTCCACGCAGATCAGTATGCGCTCGTCATCCTCGAAACCCAGGCTGACCTGGGCCTGTGTCGCTTTGGAGTGGTGAATGACGTTGGACAGGGCCTCGCGCACGATTTGCAGCACATGGATTTCCTCATTGACGCTGAATGGGGAGATCTTGAGCTTGTTGTCCAGTAGGATGGCCATCTCGCCGCGTGCGTTGAATTCCTCCACCGTTTTGGCTAGGGCCGGCCCCAGGCCGTGTCCATCCATCTGCAGGCGAAAGGTGGTGAGCAGCTCGCGTAACTGGCGGTAGGCCGACTCGAGCCCCTCCTTGAGCTCCGCGAGGACGCCGTCCACGGCGCTGCGCTCCGCCTCCGATCCCATCAGAATGGAGAGACGGGTGACCTGGATCTTGAGGTAGGTGAGCGATTGCGCCAGGGAGTCGTGCAGCTCCCGTGCCATCGCGCTGCGCTCCTCGAGCAGTGCCAGGCGGCGGCGCTGGGTGATGAGGCGGCTTACGTCCACGGAGACGCCAATATGTTTGCCCAGGGTCTCCAGAAGCTGGATCTGCCAGGGTTCCAATTCGTTATCCGGCTTTATCCCCACCAGCAGCACGCCGTTATTGTTCTTTTGGTCGCCGACGGGTACCGACAGGATATCGGCGGTACCGCCGTGCTCCGCGTTGCCAAGCAGCCGCGTCCGTCCATTGCCCAGACAGAGGCCGCAGTTTTCGGTTCCGCACATCGGCGGTATCGGGCCGTTGCGGGCTATCCGGTGGGCGCGGTTTTTCCCTTCGCCCTTCCGGCACAGTGTGATGCCGCGAACCTCCACCACCCGTCCGATATCGTCCAACAATTTACGATAGGTCGGTTCTGAAACCGGGGCCTCGGTCAGGTACTGGGTCGCGCTGTAGAGCAGCTCCAATGACTGGTTGCGTTGCATCAACTTTCTGGTTTTCTGCGCAACCCGTTCCTCCAGTGCACCGTACATCTTGGACAGGCCCGCGGCCATGGTGTTGAAGGTCCGTCCCAGGCGGCCGAGCTCGTCGGCCCCGGTGTGACCCACCCGGGCGGTGAAGTCGCCGCTTCCCGCCCGCTCTGCGGCATTGAGCAGATCGCGCAAGGGCCCAAGCACATCGATTTGCAGCAGATAGAGGGTAGCGATGGCCACCGCCAGGGTCAGAAACAGGCTGATTCCCTGGAACAGTCCCAGCATGTGTATGCGCGACTCGGCATCCTCCTCCAGCAGCCGCACCAGGTCGTCGATATCGGCTACGAAGCCGGCCACGATGGCGCGGAAGGCCAGGCGGGTTCCGTCAAGCGATTCCTCTGCTAATGGATCGGTGCTCCGTTCCATGGATTGCTGGATCGGGGGCCGGAGCAGGGGAAGGACGGCTCGTTGCCATCGATCCGCGATCAGCCGGTAGACCTCCTGAATGGACTTGCGGCTGGTGGTGTTTACTACATCGGTCAGGCGCGGGCTGGCCAGGCGCTGCTCGAACTCCGTCGTCAGCATCTTTATGTCCCCGAACGGGTCGGATCCGCCGTTGCGGACTGCCTCCAACGCCGCCGCGATCTGGTAGGACTGCATCCGCAGACTGCCCGCCTGATTCACCGCGGCTGCCTCGCCGTTGGTGGAGCGGGCCACGAACACCGCGCTGGCCATGCCGCCCACCGCCAGCGCAGTGATCAATCCCATCGCCAGACCGGCGCGGAGCAGGAGGGAGCGGTTCAGGTATCCGGGCATGGGATACGCCTCCGGGTTGTCAGAGTGATGCCTGAACGGTGTTCGGACCGGGTACAGGCTGGACAAACCGCCGCATTGCCTAATTCCGTTGGTTTATTAAGGATTACTCCTTCTGCGCTGACAGCATTGCGGCGCGATCGTCAACGTCTACCAAGGCATAAAAAATAACCTTTTGTTTCAATGCATTGCAAGTGGTGCCCAGGATACTCCAAAAGGAGTATTCGAGGGAGGCGACGACAATCGGATTGATTTGAATCAATTGTGAGGTTTTTGCCCCTCTTATAAGTTTATGCTGAAATACTTCGACAGGGGCTCCCGATATGGCCACGCAAAGAACGAAACAGCTATCCGTTCTCACCATGAACACGGTTGCGTTCGCGGTGAACTTTGCGGTCTGGACCATGTTTTCCGTCATCGGGATCAAGATCAAGGGGGAGCTGGGTCTCAGCGAGACCGAGTTCGGCCTGCTGGTTGCCACCCCGATCCTGACCGGCTCCCTGGTGCGCCTGCCCCTGGGGCTGATGACCGACCGCTACGGCGGGCGTATCGTCTACTTCATCCAGATGCTGCTGGTGGCCATCCCCACCTACGGGCTCTCTTTCGCCACCGAGTACTGGCAATACCTCGTCATCGGCCTGTTC
The DNA here is from genome assembly GCA_034716535.1 of Pseudomonadota bacterium. Lineage (GTDB taxonomy): Bacteria > Pseudomonadota > Gammaproteobacteria > Chromatiales > Chromatiaceae > JAYEJW01. The sequence goes on along the minus strand of JAYEJW010000592.1, from coordinate 1,746 downwards.
GTCGGCCTCGCCGGGGGCTCCTTCGCCATCGGCATCGCCTATACCTCCGCCTGGTTCCCGAAGGAGCGCCAGGGCACGGCCATGGGGATCTTCGGCGCCGGCAACGCCGGTGCGGCGGTGACCAATCTGGTGGCCCCCCTCATCGTGGTGGCTTCGGGCTGGCGGGCGGTGCCGGAGATCTATTCCATCGCCATGCTGGTCATGGCCGTGCTGTTCTGGTTCACCACCTACCCCGACCCGCTCCACGAAGAACGCAAGAAGTCAAAGACCCCGTTTTCGCTGGCGGACCAGTTGGCGCCGCTCGCGGAGGCGCGGGTCTGGCGCTACGGCCTGGCCTACTACTTCGTCTTCGGCGGCTTCGTGGCCCTGGCCCTGTGGCTGCCCAAGTACTACATGGGCGAGTACGGGCTCGACCTGCAACAGGCCGCCTTTATCACCATGTTCTTCGTCCTGCCCTCCGGGTTGATTCGCGCCCTAGGCGGCTGGATGTCGGACAAGTGGGGCGGGGGCACGGTGACCTGGTGGGTGTTCTGGGTGAGCATCGTCTGCCTGTTCCTGATCTCCTATCCTCCCACGACGCTGACCATCCACGGCATCGAGGGCGACTTCTCGGTGAGCATCGGTGTCGGCATCGTGCTGTTTACCGTGCTGATCTTCATCGTCGGTATCGCCCAGGGTATCGGCAAGGCCAGCGTCTACCGCCAACTGGCCGACCACTATCCCACCAACATGGGCTCGGTCGGCGGTATGGTGGGCGTTATCGGCGGTCTCGGCGGCTTCTCCCTGCCCATCATGTTCGGTATCGCCGCGGACGCGGTCGGTGTGCGCACCAGCTGCTTCATGCTGATGTACGTCGTGCTGGCGGGCGTCATGATCTGGACCTGGGCGGCCGCCAGGGGCGAGCGCGACGCCATCCTCCAGGAGAACGAAGGTCTGCGCGACGAGCTGGTGCGCGGCGGCCTGGTGGATGCCAAGCGGGGAAGGAGGGTCTGGCTCACCGATTGGCGTCCGGAGGACGAGGCATTCTGGAACACCACCGGCCGCGCCATCGCCAACCGCAATCTGTGGATCTCTATGCCGGCGCTGCTGCTCTCGTTCGCGGTCTGGGTGGTCTGGAGCGTGGTGGTGGTCGAGCTGCCCAAGGTCGGCTTCCAGTTCACCACCAGCGAGCTGTTCTGGCTGGCGGCGTTGCCGGGGTTGTCGGGGGCGATCCTGCGTCTGCTCTATTCCTTCGTGGTGCCTATCTTCGGCGGGCGCAACTGGGCGGTATTCAGCACCGCCTCGCTGCTGCTGCCCACCCTGTGGATGAGTGTCGCCGTCCAGAATCCCGACACCAACTATGCGGTGTTCGTGGTCATCGCCCTGCTGTGCGGCTTCGGCGGCGGCAACTTCTCCTCGAGCATGGGCAATATCAGCTTCTTCTTCCCCAAGAAGATGCAGGGGACGGCCCTGGGTCTGAACGCCGGCGTCGGCAACCTGGGGGTGGCCGTGGCCCAGGGAGTGGTTCCGATAGTGATCTACGGCGGCGCGCTGTTCGTCATGGGCGGCGACGCCCAGACCATGGTGGACGAGGGTGTGGACAAGCAGATCTGGCTGCAGAACGCCGGCTTTATCTGGGTGCCGTTCATCGTGCTTCCCACCCAGGCGTGCTTGCGATGGAAGACGGTCGCCTCCTCCGCAAAGGACGCCTCGATGTGCCGAATGTTGTTCATACCGAACCAGACGGCAAGGGTGGAGAGCACGATG
>JAYEJW010000591.1:0-5911 GCA_034716535.1 Pseudomonadota bacterium | reverse complement strand
AAACCCAGAATTCAGCCGAAAATTGACCGGAAGCCGCTCAAGCACTGATGGAGTATGGACTGCAGGGAGACGAGAGGAGCTTCCACATCAACAGGTTAGAGAAAATAACCGTAGTTTGACGCGGTAGAACAAGCGGCTCGTTTCTTCATGAAAAGCAACGAGTTGAGTCTGCTCTTCCAAAGGCCGCAGCATTGTTGGCTCTGAATCCGAGTCACCATTCCAGGTCCCTACCCAGAGGGGGCGGCTGTGTGCGGCCCCGAGCGTTTTTCGACCCCACATCAGCGCTTGTGATCCGTCCGTGCTGAGCGATGCGCCTGCGAGATCATCGGGGAGTAGAACAGGCGGCCCCAACGGTTTTCCGTTGGCCAGGTTCCAGGTATAGGCCGAGCCATCCGCGCCCCAACTGAGGAGCCGCTGCTGATTCCCGCTGAAGGCAGCCCCAAATCTTTCGGCCTTGTTACTGGCTACTGATTCACGGGTCTGGTGAGCCATGGGCGGGGCGAGAATCTTCCCGGTCTCGCTGTCCCAAATACGCATCTCTGTGGTGAGCCAATTCCACTTTGGCGGATACTGCGGTGGCACATCTCGCGATTCATCGTTCCTTGATGCGGATCTCCATGTCAGAACCCGCTGATGGTCCGCGCTGAACAGCGCTCCGTCGGCATCGACGGCAAGGGACAGCGATTCCGTCACCGCCTTGCCGGTCGCAGTGTCCCAAATCCGTGCGGAACCGTCTTTCTGCGGATGCGGATTGTCCACGGACAGCAGTCGGGAGCCGCTACCATCGAGCGTGACGGAGTTCTCCCCAGAGAGCCGCAAAGGAGCAGGGATCAGCGCTTTGCCCGTCCTTGTATCCCATGCCTGGTAACTGTCAGCAATACCATCCCGATTCCATGTCAGGATTTTTGACTGGTCCGGGTTGAAATGTACCCCCTCCAGGCGATTTTGGTACCAGTTCAGCTGCGTTGAGCGGTCCGGGCTGAATTGTGCCTCGTCAACAGGTTTGTCCCTATGGTCAATGATCGGCCCGATTCTGTTGAGCGTCTCCAGGTCCCATACCTGAGCACCACGGCGGTTCCAAGCCAGAACGCGCTTACCATCGCGATTGAATTGTGCCGATGTTCCGATTCCTTCGATGCCCAGCGGCAGGCGCTCCGAATCCTTCTTCGTGATATTGCTGACGTCATCCGAGTATGCCCGGCGTGTGATCATGTGGGTTTCATCCGGGCTCAGTTTCGGCGACTCACCGGATTTCGAGACGACCTTGCGCCAAGTGCCTTCCTGGTCTTCCCAAACCGCTACAGAGTCCTCTGATGTGCCTCCCTCGTCGTCGTAGGTCACACCTTCGGTGAGGACGTATCGACTGCCAGGTCCAAATCGAGCGCCCGTCATGTACTCCGCGGGGTGTTTCAAAGGGTCTTCTGAAACGCTTTTCCCCGTCGCGGTGTCCCAAACCTGAGCGCGATATCCGCACCAGGCGAGGACACGCTTTCCATCGGGGCTGAGGGCCGGTGTACGAAGATCCCGTTCAGAGTAGTTCCGCGGTATATCGGCGCAGACTCTCAAAGCCGGGGTTGTTGTTTTTCCGGTAGCAATGTCCCAGACCTGGGCAGTATCCGTACACCAGCTGAGGACAAGCCTTCCGTCGGTACTGAAGGCCGCACCCTTGAAACGCTCTCTCGGGTGATCCGCGCAGGCCGAGAAAGGCCGAGTCACCGGGTCACCGGTTGTGCTGTCCCAAACCTGCGCCGAGCTTTTACCGACTGCCAGTACGCGCGTGCCATCGCCGGAAAAATCGACGCTTTCGGTGCTTTCATCCAGAGCGAGTAACGGAGCCAGTTGCCTACCGGTCCGCCCATCCCAAACCTGGGCCCAAGTTTCCCCCCAGGCCAGAACGCGCGTGCCATCCGTGCTGAACGCCGCTCCCCTGAGAGCCTCCTGGTGCTCCAGTAACGGGGTCAGAGCTGCGCCGGTTTCCGAGTCCCAAACCCTGGCAAGATTTCGGCCCCAGGTCAGCACCCGCGTCTCGTCGCCGCTGAGCTTGGCGTTATCAACTCCTGCGCCGGTCCCCAGACGCGGGCCCATGGGCTTCCCGGTGCTGGTATCCCACACCTGTACTCCGGTGTCCGCTCCAAGGGTCAGCGCCCTCAGACCGTCTCGACTGATCACGGCCTCCTTGATATTCGCGGAGTGATCCGCTACGGCCGCCAGCTTCGCTTTGCTCGATAGTACGGCTTGTGCGAGAGCAGCATTCTGGGCCGCATCAGGTTGCTGGCCGCGTTCGAAGGCGCCTGCTGCACGAGCGAAATGATGGGCCGCAATCAGCGGTTCTCCACTTTTGGTGTCACGCTCGTTCATTCCGTTGTTCCAGTGCGTGATCGCGAGCTGCTCGGTGGCTTCCAGTCTGCTCTGCTCTGCTTGAACGAACAGTCCTACGGCGGCGGCCAGCAAGACAACCAGGAGCAGGACCGCCGCACCCGCCAGTCTCAGAGTCTTTCGGTGTTGAGCCAGGTGCTCGCCGAAGATTTTGTCCTTGGGCCTTCCGTGTAATCTGGAGGCGATCGACGCGATCTTGTCGAGAAAGCCCAAGTCCTTGATTGACAGCTGGTCGCGATCGAGCGTCGAGAAATCCAGGTGCAACGGCTCCGCGGAGAAGCGCTCCTTGAATGGCGCTTCCGGCAGGCTGTCCGTTTGCTTCCAGTCGAAGTCTCCCTTTGCGTCATCCCAGCCGATCGCCCCGCTGGTGAGAAGGATCAACAGCTTGTCGCGTTCTCTATTCTCAATCCAGTATTCCGCTTCTTTGTTCACCCACTTGCTCTTGGCCGCCGAGGGTGACGCGAGAAGAATCAGGAACTCGGATTGGCCGAGCGCCTCGCGGATGTCGGGCCAGGCGTGTGGCGATACGGAAAGGTTGGTTGTATCCCGAAAGATGCGGCAGGCGCGTGCCCGGTACCAGGGCTTTGCGAATCGCTGCAATGCGCGCTGAATTGAAGGAGCCAGCTTCGAGTCGGCGTTGTGACTATAAGAGATGAAGGCTTTGTACTTGTGCATACGTTCCATTGATCAATGGTTCGGCGACGACATGGACGCCATGCAGCAACAAAAAATCGGAAAAAATCCGGGACAGACCCTGAGGTATCCCCACGAATCAGTCTCCCCAAGTCAATCGAGTACGAGTGCATCGTGATGACTCGACACCCATTGTTCGGCGGACCCCACCGCATCGATCGCCTCGTCGAGGACATCGTGGCAACTGTCGAGCACCAGTAGCAGGCGAGCCAGGAACACACGCGAATAGGCGCGGCGTTTCCGTGAACCTGGACGCATGCGCTCTTCGAGCCCGCATTCATCAGCGGCGGTGCCGAGCAGCCACAGCAGAAACGCCGCCAGCGAGGCGATCAGCACCAACACGGTGAAGCGCCCTGTGCCGTTGGAGCGGCTGCGCTCCAAGCCCTCGCCGAAATGCAGGCTCTTCATGTCGAGTATAAATAGGGGCCAGACCACGAAATCTCGTCGCTTCCATCCAGTCCCTTATCGGCATGTTCCGCATGGATAATGGGAGACTTGGTCTGCTGCCACAAACCAATCCGTTGCGGTCTTAAGGAGCTCTGATATCAGGGAGTGTCACCGAGGTTCCTAAGCAACGCATCGACGGCTGAGCGCAGCTTCGGCAGGGCTTGCGTGGCAGCTTGCCACACGATTGCGCTATCCACCTTGGCGTACCCGTGAATGAGGACATTGCGGAATCCGATCGCGTTGCCTGCATTCGGAACCCTTGCGGCAAGCTTGGAATCGGCTTTGCTCAACTGGGCCAGCGCCTCGCCGAGGATCTCAAACTGGCGCTCAACAGCGGAGCGGAGAATCTCGTCAGCCAGATAATCGTCGAAACTCTTACCGGAAAGAAATCGTACGATTGCATCCGCGCTGGCACGCGCGTCCCAGAGCAAGGCCCTCGGATCACGCGTCATGGACCAACTCCCGGCTCTGGTCTATGGATGCCCGCACGAACGGATTATCGATTGCTGATAACGTGATCAAGTCGACTTCACGACCGAGCAATGTCTCAAGCGCCCGCTGCAACCCAAAGTAAGCGTCGAAGAGGCTAACTGGGGTGTCGGATTCGAACTCTACCAAGAAGTCGGCATCACTGCGCTCAGGATCGAAATCGTCGCCGCGAGCCGCGGAGCCGAAAACCTCCAGCCGCCGCACATGGAAATTTCGGCAAACCTCGGCGATTTGCGGTTTCTTGCTGGCGATCGATGGGTGCATGTTGACGTGCCAACGCTGTGTCTTATTTAGGACAGTGTACGACCAATGCATCGCCAACCGGTACCAACGCCGACCAGCGTTTTAGGCGAGCAACCTATTCGCGCCGACTGGTGAAGTAAACTGAACGATAACACCCGCTTTTCTGCCCGGCGAACGTTCAGCGGCCGCCCGCTTCCGAGAATGCGACGATCACGACCGTGACATTGTCTCTGGCCCCGGCATCGCACGCGCGGTCCACCAGCGAGCGGGCGGCTTCGTCGATATCGTCCTGCGCGAGCAGCCCGGTGATCTCCTCCTCGGACACCTCCCTGGTCAGCCCGTCGGGGCACAGCAGGAAGCGGTCACCGCCGCAGAGTTGCTGGATCTGGGCGTCGAACAGCAAGTCGGCATCGGCCCCGACGGCCCGCGTGATGACATTCGCCGCGGGATGACGGTCTGCGTCCTGCCGTGCCAGTAGCCCCTGGTCTATGAGTTCCCGGACGTGGCTGTGGTCTCGGGAGAGTTGCCGAAACTTGCTATCGCGTAACCGATAGATCCGGCTATCTCCCGCCCACAGAAGGACGCAGTGGCCGCCGACGGCCAGCAGGGTGGCCACCGTGCTGCCGATGATCCCCTCGCCCCGGCGTACCGCTTCCGTCAGTAGTCTCTGGTTGACGACATCAAGACGGCGGCGCAGGTCCGCGACCGCCCGACCCATAAACCTAAAAACGGCAGGGTAAAACGGTAAAATGCGGTAAAACGGGGCCAGACCATGAAATCGCGCGTGTTGTTTGCGTCTAGACACCTTTTCGTCCGCGATGACTCGTTTTTCTCACATTGCCGCCCCGTCTCGTGCGTCGGCAAAGGCCCTTGCTTGAACGCTCCTTCGATGGTCGCGTCCCCTTGAGTCCAACCCTGGTGCGGTTGGATTCGTCTACCCCTTCAAGGCACAAAAAAACCCGCCAGCGGCGGGTTTTTCTTTGGTCCGGCTTACGTACCCGGCTACTTGATCTTGCCTTCCTTGTACATCACGTGCTTACGCGCGACCGGGTCGAACTTCTTGATCTCCATCTTGCCCGGCTGGTTGCGCTTGTTCTTCGTGGTCGTGTAGAAGTGACCGGTGCCGGCGCTGGAGTTCAGGCGGATTTTCTCGCGTGCTGCTTTCGCCATGGTGCTTTACCTTTTTCAGACCTTCTCGCCACGACCGCGCAACTCGGAGAGCACCGTCTCGATACCCTTCTTGTCGATGATGCGCATCCCCTTGGTGGACACGCGAAGGCGCACCCAGCGCTTCTCACTCTCCACCCAGAAGCGATGGTAGTGGAGATTGGGCAGAAAACGCCGCTTGGTCTTGTTATGGGCGTGGGAGACGTTACAACCGGAAACGGGGCGCTTGCCGGTTACCTGACAGACTTTGGACATGACGCGTCCCCTTGAGAAGCCGAAATCTAGGGTTCGTAAATAAAGACGCGGAAAAATACCAGAGAAATCCCTGGTTGGCAAGCGCCGCAGATGCGGCATTCACAGCAGCCCCCGCTCGGCCAGCGACGCCCCCTGCCCCTCGCCGACGATGAAATGGTCGAGCACACGCACGTCAACCAGGTCGAGGGCGTCCTTCAGCCGTTGGGTGATGCGCAGGTCCGCCTGGCTGGGCTCCGCGACC
>JAYEJW010000590.1:4788-5963 GCA_034716535.1 Pseudomonadota bacterium | reverse complement strand
AGCCGGCGAGCATGCCGGTCACACGCTCCGGGACCTACGGCCCCTACGCCACTGCGGCAACATGCCCGCGCCTACGGCTACCGGGGACTACGCGCCTCGTGCTTCGCACTTCCTTGGCGCGCAGCGTCGGACACGGTGATCCCGAGAAGGGACCTCACCGAAATCGCCAAGGTCACTCAATCGGAAAAGCTCGATCACGTTAGCGCCCTCCTCGCCCTGGGATCCCAAGACCTGCGGATGATCCAACGAGGCGGCACTGTGGCCGGGGACCCTGAGCTGGCGCAAAGCATATTCATCGCCAGACTGCTGTCGAGCGCCCTCGCATTGTCTGTCGTGATGGTCTACCTGAGCCTTGCCTACGCTGCCGTGCCGCCAGCGAGCGATTGGCTCTTGATGGGGACTGCCGCGGGATTTCTCTGGGCGGTCGTCGCACTCTCGCTCGAATGGCGGCTGCGCCTGCATCGGCTGCGGCTGGCGCAGAACCTCATGGACCGCGCGGCGCGCGACCTCGCCGGTCTGGTCGAGGCGAGAGATACCGCCGAGGGGGACGAGCCGGTCCAGTTCGTACTCTATCTCAGGGCCTTCGCCACAACCGACAAACTGCATATCAACGGCATCGATCTGGAAACCGCTTTGGCGTACTCCCTGGCGCCTCTACTCCCCGTGGTTGCCCTTGGACAGCCGGGGGAACACGTGGGGGCGGGATGCCTGGCCAGCACCGATGAGGCCTGGCAATCCAACGTCCAGCGCCTCATCGCGGACGCGAGTTTGATCCTGGCAATCCCCTCGGCCCAACCCGGCACCCTGTGGGAGATGAATTACCTCAAGGAATCGGGCCACTTCGGAAACACCATCTTCCTCATGCCGCCGGAGCTGCCATTCCTCGGTGGACGCTACTCACGACATTGGGAGGCCGCCCGTACGGCACTGAAACCGCGGGGAATCCTGTTGCCGCCTCACTTCAAGAAGGGGTTGCTTTTCCGGCTCGACGAGAACGGCCGGTCACGCGAGCACGCCCCGTTCGGAATCGAACATCTGGTACCGATCTTTAGAGATTACGGTGGCGGCGATACCTCCAATGAAACGGAGGAAGCAGCGGAAGAGAACGAAACGGAGCAGGCTTTCGAAGGTGACGCGGATAGCGCCATCGCCGACGAGCTCGATGCGGCGGACGG
>JAYEJW010000590.1:0-4688 GCA_034716535.1 Pseudomonadota bacterium | reverse complement strand
TTAGAGATTACGGTGGCGGCGATACCTCCAATGAAACGGAGGAAGCAGCGGAAGAGAACGAAACGGAGCAGGCTTTCGAAGGTGACGCGGATAGCGCCATCGCCGACGAGCTCGATGCGGCGGACGGCCGTTTCGATGCCGGAGACGATTTCGGAGACGGAGACGGCGGCGACGGGGGTGGAGGCGACGGGGGCGGCTGAGTCCACCCTGACGGGTTCATGAGCCCAAGAGATACAGGAGGAATTCGGAGGCCGCGAGTATCTGGCTCCATTGGTAGCAGCAGCGGACGTTGCCGAACCGCTACGCACGTCGCCTGGCCGAAACGCCCCCCACGGCGACCTGACGCACCTCGGGAAGCGCTCAAGGAGAGCAAGAGGGGCGCCCACTGAACCGCGCCCGTACTCGACGGCGTTGACCCAGTGCGCTCCAGCAACCTGATCCTCGACGAATCAACCCTCGTCGATGCCTTGGTCGATCGGGTTGCTGCTCGCGACCCTGCCGGGGAAGCAACACCGCCTCGAGTTGCTCATGGCCGAGGCGCTGCTCTGCCACTCGGGCACCCAGACCTTGAACCTGGGCACCGGCGTCCCGATGGATCAGATCATTGCCGGGGTGGATCGGATGGGGATGTCGACGGTCGCGCTCTCTTTCAGCGCCTCCTATCCCCGCGGTCCGATCCGTAGCCATCTGGTGGAGCTGTGCGATCGCCTCCCGCGGGGAGTAGCCGTATGGATCGGTGCGTGGCGCAGTGCCGGCGTCACGCGACAGGAACCGGCCCGAGATGCCCGTCAACCGGATAACCGGGAGCAATTTGAAATGAACGATCCCCTGCTGGAAGTGCAACGGATGGAGGAAGAGTCGACCACCGTCGGCGAGAAGCTGGAGCGGACCCACAGCCGCGCCATGGCGACCATGTCCTTCTCGTTGCGCTGGCAGAGCGAGAACGCCCGGCATACGGACTGCCTGGTCGCCAACAAACTGAACTTGTGGCGCGACATCCTGCCACCGGAGATGGAACCGGATCTGATGAACAAGCCGGTGAGCCATGTGGCGTCACACGCCTTCGCCGCGGGTGACCTGCTCACCACCTACCGGGAGCAAGACTGCCTCCGTGTCCCGCGGCGGGCCTTTAACCGCAACCTGCGCAAGTGCTACATCGAGCCGCGGGCCGGACGCTTCTACCCCAAGGGCTTCATCGGCGGCGTCAGGGGCATCTTCCCGGAGGACCTCACCCCATTCCGTGTCGCCGAGGTTGCCGAGGACGGACTGACCGTCGACCTCAATCACCCCCTCGCGCGGCACGCCCTGGACCTGGAGGCACGCATCCTGGACATCTGGGCAGGGCGCGATGAGCACGGCGGCGCCTGTCACGACGTCGCCGAGATGGTCACCGAAAACAGTCCCGGCATGCAGGCCCGCTGGCGCGGTCAGGAGACTGACTTCTTCTCGGACATCCCCTTCGCGCGGCTCGATCCGTCACCGGACGCCAGCTTCTACGAGAAACCGCGCATGGTTCATCATCTGGACGCGACCGCCCTGTCACAGATCGAGGGGCTGTATCGGCGCCTGCTGCCGAAGGGGGCGCGGATCCTGGATCTGATGTCTAGCTGGACCTCCCATCTGGGCGCTGATCTGGCTCCGGCCCGGGTCACCGGCCTTGGAATGAACGCTCAAGAGCTCGATGCCAACCCGCTGCTCTCCGAGCGGCTGGTGCACGACCTCAACCTCGACCCCAGGCTGCCCGTGCCGGACCAGGCATTCGACGCCGCCATATGCACCGTCTCCGTGGAGTACCTGACCAAGCCGGCAGAGATCTTCGCCGAGGTGTGCCGGGTCCTGCGCCCCGGGGGCCGCTTCGTTGTCACCTTCTCGGACCGCTGGTTCCCGCCCAAGGTCATCAAGGTGTGGCAGGACGTGCACGAGTTCGAGCGGGTCGGGCTGGTCCTCGAGTATTTCCTCCGGGACGGCGGCTTCACAAACCTCGGGACCTGGTCCATCCGTGGCCTCCCGCGTCCCGATGACGACAAGTACGCGGACCGCATGGCGCACTCGGACCCCGTCTACGCGGTCTGGGGGGAGAGGGCTTCATGAACGGGATCGACCCCTGGGCTCATGCAGGACCTGTCAGGGCGCATCGACGGCATGACCGAGCGCGGGGAGATCGAACGTGCCCTGGACGACCTGGAATACCTGATGGAGGTGCTGGCCCCGGAGCTGCAGGAGCCTGCCTATGAGCTCGTCGAGCGCCTGCGCGCCAAGCTGGATCGACCGGATCCGTGAGCCAACGCCCCGTCTGCTACGGAGCACGCCGACTCAACCCCTTCCGGGGCATGCTGCAGGTTGTCGAGTTGGGGGATGCCCGCGCGCTCAGCCTGGACGGCGTGCGTTGGGAGATCCAGGTCCTGTGCGCCCAGCCCGAGCACACCTGGCGCAGCGAGAACCGCCGCGAGCCGGTGATGCGCTTCTTCCGCTTCGGTACCTGGTCCAGAGAGGCGGGCCTGCGGCGAGTGCCCGTGAGCCCGATCCTGGACCTGGATCTGCTGCTCAGCGCCTCCTCGGCCCTGACCGGTGTCCTGCCCGAGTGTCTCGACGGCCTGCCGTTCCCGCCCGCGGACCCTCACGAGCTCTGGCTGCTGGACGCCGCGGGTCTGCCCTTCTCCCTGATCGCCTCGACCACCCGGCCGCCTTTCGGCGCCCGCATCAGGCCGGCGCCCTGGGCCGCCACCGCCCGCTCCGACCACAGCTTCCAATCTCCCGGCCTGCTGGAGCGGGGAATCCCGGCGCGCAAGGGGGACGATCCCCGGCACCATGCCTCCCGGCTCGAACGACTGGTGCGGGACACCGCCGGCCATCCAACGAGGCTCGGTTGGTTCGAGAGGGGCGCGGACGGCGGGGACTCGGCGGCGGAGTCAGAAGGAAAAGGGGGCGAAGGCGTGCCGACTACGCTGGCCGCCGAGGACTTTCCGTCCCTCCTGCTGCGAGAGGACTGGCCGGAGCCACCGGACCGGGAGCTTGTGCGGGACTATCTGGACTGGTGCGCGCCCTATCTTCTCACGCTTCCCGGCCTGAGCGACGCCCAGCGCGACCGCTTCGAGCACGCCGCCAAGGGCCGCGCCCTAGAGGCCGACGCCCTTTACCGCCTGTACCCGAAGATACTCAACCCGGGCCTGCTCAAGGCGATTCGGGTGGAGGCCCGCGTACGGCGGACTGCTACGGCTTAGCCGCTCCTTCTTGGCCTCAGCAGCATCGGAAAGGCGACACAGGCTCGCCGTACAGGCGCCGAACCGCGCTCCGACCACCGGACGTGCGCCTCACCGTTGACTTCGCCCACAGATGCACCCGGTTGCGACGCAGTTACCCCCTCTCCCGCGGGCGGGAGAGGGGCCGGAACAGCTCCTCTTCGCTCAGTGGCTCGGGCTCCCCTCTCCCCGCCCGCGGGAGAGGGGCTGGGGGAGAGGGTGCGAATGAGCAGAGAGGAGTGAATGGTTACCCGATAACGAACGAAACTCCAAAAACGAACATACCCGACGTAAAAGTCGCTTGCGTTTGCGTGGGACCGGCGTTGACAAACACCGCAGTGTTGACAGGGGCAACAAAAAAGATTCACATCCGCAGGAGCACGTTCCTGGTCAACGGCGGCATTCAACAATCTGTTAAATTCGAATATGCCAATCCAAGGAGAGAAAATGACAGAATCCACTACACCAAAGGATCAGGACAAGGAGAACGAGTCACTCCCTTTTGCTGCACCCTGCAAGAGACTGGAGGTCAATGCGCCAATCAGATGGATTAAGCTGGGGTGGCAGGATCTCCGGCGGGCCCCTGTGCAAAGCCTCAGTTACGGCGCGATCCTGGTTGTATGCAGTTATCTGATGGCGTATTTCGCGATAGCCTTTGGAAACTTGGTGGTACTGCTCGCACTGCTGTCCGGGTTCATTTTCCTGGGTCCTATTCTTGCTCTGGCCTTCTACGACATCAGCTTACAGCTTCAAAAAGGTCGAACACCGTCCCTCGGACACTCCATACGAGAGAGCTTGCGCCATGTCGGCAACGAAATGGTGTTCGCAGTAATCTTGATGGTCATATTCCTCGTGTGGGCCCGGGCGGCCTCCATGACCCATGTATTCTTTCCCGCGTTGGCGCGCCCCACCCTGGCTGAAATGGCCACTTTTCTGACGATTGGCACCATCATCGGCTCACTGTTTGCGGCCTTCGTATTCTGCATCAGCGCTTTCTCCCTGCCGATGATCTTGGACCGCAAAACCGACATGGTGACCGCGGTGGTGACCAGCTTCAACGCAGTGCTTCGCAACAAGCCGGCCATGCTCGTTTGGGTACTGTTGATCGTTGCAGCAGTTGCGATAGGTATAGTCACTGCCTTTATCGGGCTGGCTGTCACCCTACCCTTGATAGGTCATGCGACCTGGCACGCTTACCAGGAGACGATCGACAGTTCCGCGTGGCCGCGGCATCCAGACTAAGCTCGAGGTACGTGGGTCGACCAGATCAGAAAGAAATAGGAAAGACCCCGCCTGCTCTCGCGAGCGGTGCACACACGGTGAAGGACATCGGTGACTACTTCGGCCTACACTAGTGCCTGAATCGAAAGTCACTTTTCCACGTCAAAACAACCTGTTACAATATGTCCCCATGATTAAAGATTTCATGGAAACTCGTTCAATAGGGAC
>JAYEJW010000589.1:0-5996 GCA_034716535.1 Pseudomonadota bacterium | reverse complement strand
AGCCGAAAAACTAACGGCTTGAGGACCAGGGCCGCCGTGGCCATGAGTCCGGCGGGAAGCAGGACATCATCGAGCATTGCCAGATCGAACCGGGCCCCGATGCTGAAGAAGAACAGGACCAGAAAGAAGTCCCGCAGCGGCCGCAGGTTCTCGGCAATATAGAGGGCGATGGGGCTGGAGGCCAGCGCCACCCCGGCGATGAAGGCGCCGATCTCGTGAGACAGCCCCAGCAGTTCGGCCAACTCCGCCATCCCGAGGCACCAGCCGATTGCCACCAGGAATACGTACTCGCGGAAGGTATCGTAACGCCGGATCAGGGGGATGAGCACGAAGCGGGCGCAGACCCAGCTGAAGAGCACTAGCCCCGGCAGGGTGAGCAGCATCAGCGCCATCGCGAGCCAGGGTCCCTGTCCTTTCGCCGCGCCCTGGAGCAGGAGCAACATGGCGATGGCGATCAGGTCCTGCAGCAGAAGCACGCTGATGATGATCTGCCCCATGCGCTGGTGGTGCAGCACGGTGGTGGGGAGCAGCTTGAGCCCGATGATGGTGCTCGAGAAGGTCATGGCGCCTCCGAGCACCAGGGCTTCCAGGGCAGAGAACCCGAAGGCGAGACCGATCCCGAAGCCGGCGCTGGCGAAGATCAGGGAGCTTCCGACGGTTACCAGGGTCGTGCGACGCACGCTACGCAGCAAGTCCTGCGGGTGCAGGTCCAGCCCCAGCAGAAAGAGCAGGAACATGATCCCGATGTTGGCGATCTCGGAGGCGATCTCCGCGTCCTCCACCAATCCCAAGCCCGAAGGGCCGAACAACCCCCCCAGCGCGATATAGGCCAGCAACAGCGACTGGCGCGCCGCCAGCGCCAGCGTTGCGAGGACGGCGGCTCCGCTGAAGACGAGAAAGATGGTGTAGACGATGGGGTCGTGGATCATAGGCGTCCTGCGCCTGAAATAAGGGCCGTCGCGCGTCGGCGTCCGGAGGGGAGCAGACCGGGGTTTGCCGAAGGGTGCAGGTCATCCCCTACGGCGCTTCTCTGCGCCCGAAGGGGTACCTCAGGCGAGAGAGCTTAGTCTACCGGGAACCGCAGTACGGCCTGAGCCTGCCCGGCAGTGGGGATCGTTACGGACGCCTCGACGGTAGCGCCGCTGCTCTGTGCCCTGACGCGATAGGCGCCCGCCGGCAGGCCGACCAGGAGCCATGGGCCGGTCGAGCTGGCCTCGAAGACCCTGTTGCCCGCGGTGTCTTCAATCATAACCTGGACGTCGGCTAGATAGGCGCCGGAGCCCCGCTGGGCAAACTCCAGCTTGAGACTGTACCCGGCCCCGATGCTGCCGAGCTCTTCACGCTCTTCAAGTCCGACCCCCCCGGAAATGAAGGGAATCCCTTGGAAATCCTGCACAGGGAGCTCGATGGCGGAGGAGACGGAAACGCCGAGCAGGATCAGAGCGAATGCAAGCGATGCGGCTTTGTACCGGATGAACATGTTTGGCCTCACACGGATGGACGGGATCGAGGATTCGTCTTCAGCTTAGCAGCTCGTCCAGCATTGCGTGATGCACTTCGGCCGCTCGGCCCCCTCCCCTGTTCCGCGGTGGGTGTCTGTCCGCATTTCAGGAACAGCGAAGGGATTTGCCCGTACGCCTCGGACAATCTCCGTGACGGCTATCGCCCGTCGTTGGCCGGTGACCGATTCGGCGCCTGCTCAGGCCGACACGGCCTCTATCCGGTCGAGGGCCTGCTCCAGGTTTTCCCGGCTCGTGGCGATGGAGATGCGCACGTGGCCGCCGAGCCCAAAGGCCGACCCCGGAACCAGGGCGACGCCGGCGCGCTCGATCAAGAATTCGGCCAGATCCAGGTCGTTGCTGACGGTGCCGAGTTGCTCGATCATGCCCTGCACCTTGGGGAAGACGTAGAAGGTGCCGTCGGTGGGCAGACACTCCACGCCGGGAATCGAGTTAAGGCGCTCGACCACATAGTCGTGGCGCTCCTTGAAGGCCTTGAGCATGGTCGCGATACAATCCTGTGGCCCCTCCAGTGCCGCCTGGGCCGCGACCTGGGAGATCGAGGTGGGGTTGGAGGTGCTCTGAGACTGGATCTTCTTCATGGCCTTGATGATCTCCGCAGGTCCCCCCGCGTAGCCGATGCGCCAGCCGGTCATGGAGTAGGCTTTGGACACGCCGTTGAGGACGAGCGTGCGTGGCTCCAGGTCCGGGCAGACATTGAGGATGTTGACGAAGGGCTCGTCGCTCCAGCGGATGTGCTCGTACATGTCGTCCGTTGCGATGACCGCACGCGGAAACTCCCGCAACACCTCGCCCAGTGCTTCCAGCTCCTCGCCCGTATAGGCCATGCCGGTGGGGTTGGACGGGCTGTTGATGACCGCCAGCCTGGTCTGCTCGGTCATGGCGGCCTTGAGCTGGGCGGGGCTGATCTTGAAGTCCTGATCGGCGGTTGCGTGCACCAGCACGGGCGCACCTCCGGCCAGCAGGGCCATGTCGGGATAGGATACCCAGTAGGGGGCGGGGATGATCACCTCGTCGCCTGGGTCGAGGATCGCCTGGGCCAGGTTGTAGAAGCTCTGTTTTCCGCCGCAGGAGACCAGTATCTGCTCCGGGGCATACTCGAAGCCGTTATCACGCTGGAACTTGGCGACGATGGCCGCCTTGAGCTCCGGGGTGCCGTCCACCGCCGTGTACTTGGTGAAGCCGCTTTGGATTGCCTTGATCGCCGCTTCTTTGATGTGGTCGGGCGTGTCGAAGTCTGGTTCTCCGGCGCCCAGGCCGATGACGTCCTTGCCCGAGGCGCGCAATGCCTTGGCGCGGGCGGTGATGGCGAGGGTGGGGGAAGGCTTGACGGCCTGTACGCGTGCGGAAAGTTTTATGCTCATTACTCGAGTCTCTGGTTTCTTATTGGGGCAACCCGGTGCCCTGGAATTCCTGGATCAAGCTCACAATAATAGCCAAAGCTCGGAAATATAAGAATCCCCTGATGTCCAGAGATTTCGTCCTTGACTCCAAGTTCGCGCCCGCCGGAGACCAACCGGAAGCCATCCGACGCCTCACAGAAGGCCTGAAAAACGGCGAGGCCGGCATGACCCTTCTCGGTGTTACCGGATCGGGCAAGACCTTCGCAATCGCCAATGTCGTCGAGGCGGTGCAGCGTCCGGCCTTGATTCTCGCCCCCAACAAGACCCTGGCGGCCCAGTTGTACGGGGAGATGCGTGGGTTCTTTCCCCACAACGCCGTGGAGTACTTCGTTTCCTACTACGATTATTATCAGCCGGAGGCCTACGTCCCCGCCAGCGACACTTACATCGAGAAGGACGCGTCGATCAATGAGCACGTGGAGCAGATGCGCCTCTCGGCCACCAAGGCGCTGCTGGAGCGGCCCGACGTCATCATCGTCGCGACGGTCTCCTCGATCTATGGGCTGGGTGATCCGGATGCCTACCTCAAGATGGTCCTGCACCTTTCGCGGGGCGACCTGGTCGATCAGCGCGCGATCCTGAGGCGGCTGGCCAATCTTCAGTACAAGCGCAACGAGGTCGAGCTGCACCGCGGCGCGTACCGGGTGCGCGGCGACGTGATCGACATCTACCCGGCGGAGTCGGATGACGAGGCCGTACGCGTCGAGCTCTTTGACGACGAGATCGAGGCCATCTCGCTGTTCGATCCGCTCACCGGCGAGGTCCTGCGCAAGGTCCCGCGCTACACCGTCTTCCCCAAGACCCACTACGCCACTCCGCGGGAGACCATCCTCGGCGCCGTCGAGGAGATCAAGGTCGAGCTCAAGGACCGGCTTACCTGGCTGCGGGATAACGACAAGCTGGTGGAGGCCCAACGGCTGGAGCAGCGTACCCTGTTCGACCTGGAGATGATGCTCGAGGTGGGCTATTGCTCCGGCGTCGAGAACTACTCCCGTTACCTCTCCGGCCGTGGTCCCGGGGAGCCGCCGCCGACCCTGTACGACTATCTGCCCGACAACGCGATGGTGGTCATCGACGAGAGCCACGTCACCGTGCCCCAGCTCGGCGCCATGTACCGTGGCGATCGATCGCGGAAGGAGAACCTGGTGGAGTACGGGTTCCGCCTGCCCTCGGCCCTGGACAACCGGCCCCTGCGCTTCGAGGAGTTCCAGGCCCGCCAGCCCCAGACCATCTACGTCTCCGCCACCCCCCGTGACTTCGAGATCCAGCACTCCGGCGCCGTGGTCGAGCAGGTGGTGCGTCCCACCGGCTTGGTGGATCCGGAGGTGGAAGTGCGGCCCGCGCTGACCCAGGTCGACGACCTGCTCTCGGAGATCGGGGTCCGGGTCGCCCATGGCGAGCGCGTGCTGGTCACCACGCTCACCAAGCGCATGGCAGAGGACCTGACCGAGTATCTCGACGAGCACGGCGTCCGGGTCCGCTACCTGCACTCGGACATCGACACTGTCGAGCGGGTGGAGATTATCCGCGATCTGCGCCTGGGGGAGTTCGACGTTCTGGTGGGGATCAACCTGCTGCGGGAGGGACTCGACATGCCGGAGGTCTCCCTGGTAGCCATCCTGGATGCGGATAAGGAAGGCTTCTTGCGCTCCGAGGGCTCACTGATACAGACCATCGGCCGCGCTGCACGCAACGCCAACGGCAAGGCCATCCTGTACGCAGACCGTGTCACGGGCTCCATGGAGCGTGCCATCGGCGAGACAGAGCGCCGCCGCGCCAGGCAGGTCGCCTTCAATGCCGAGCATGGCATCACTCCCCAGACCATCCGCAAGGCGGTGGCGGACATCATGGAGGGTGCCATGCCCGGGGCGCCCATGCGGGCACGCGACTACGCCAAGGTGGCGGAGGAGGTGGCCGAGTACGCGGGCCTCACGCCGCCGCAGATGGCGAGGAAGCTAAAGGCCCTGGAAAAGGAAATGTACCGGCACGCGAAGGACCTCGAATTCGAGAAGGCGGCAGCGGTGCGGGACCGCATCCGGGAGCTGCAGGGGCGCGGGCTGGCCGCCTGATTGTTGCCCGGCTCTTGCGCATGCGGCGGATTGCTGGCGACGGCTCTGGCCGTTCACTTAACCCGGACGCTGTGCGTTCCTCGGCGAACATCTTGGCAGGGGTCTTGTTCAACCGACGCGTAGCGGTACCCGCTACCGCGCTACGAAGAAAATGCACTCGAACGATGTAGATTAGCGCCTATACTGTCTTGGTCCCTTGTCGAGCGATACGTTCGCTCAGTAAACTCCTTCGTACTTCACAGAAACTCGACTCTGTACAGCCAAACCGTGCCACATCGGATACTGGTCTCCGCCGAATAGTTACGATGAAAGGGAAACAACAAACTTGTCGCCTCTCCTCGACACTCGTTAACGAAATACAACCCAAATCCCAACGCCTGTGCCTTCGTGCCAAGCGGGCTAAGGTACAAATTCGAGAGACCCGCGATACTTCTTTCTTCCTCGATAATGTCTCGTAGCACCGCTGCAGTTACAAACGGATCGTTTGCCGGAGCGAACCTGCTCGCCCGCGCTTCACGTACGTGAACACCGACCGCCTCCGCCGCCCTTTGGACCCGAAGGACGTTTTCTTGATACATGTCTGGCATTAGGGATGGCAAACCCAATATCTGAGCCTTCCTGGCGTGATCCTTGTTCTTCGCCACCTGTGAGATTAGCGCGTGATCGTACCCCGTTCCCAACACCAACAGATCCTTCGACGTATCCGCACTGTGCTGCCCTTCAAATCCCTCCACCTGTCGAACTTCTGTGACGTCTTCATCTGAAAACGTCGTATCCTCCTGGCGACGATACTGTCCGGGCTCCGCATATAGAAAATCTACCTTTTTGAATCCGGACACCTGAAAAAATAAGAGCAAAAAAAGAAGATGTGGGCGCATGAAACCCGTTATGTCGACGCAAACGTTTCCCGTATCGTATCTTTCCATGCCGATACGATCTGCTAGCTCTTGTACGAACTCGGACTCGCGTTGCAAGTCACACTCAAAGACTGCTCCACCGACCGG
>JAYEJW010000588.1:0-6020 GCA_034716535.1 Pseudomonadota bacterium | reverse complement strand
TGATCGTCTGCTCGAAGTTGTCTTTGTTGAGCTCTACAACAGCCATTGACCTTAACCTGATTCGAAAAGCTTGACGCCAAATACTAACAGAAACCCCCAACCGCCGCAGTTTTCCCCTTCGTGTGCAAGGTAACCGCGGCGCCTCGGCGCACCGGTTCCCGAACAAGAAAAAACCGGGCGTTGCCCGGTCTTTTTTCGAGGCTATCGACTAAGCTCACCCGGCGCCAAGGCCACCGAAGATCTGGTCTCGGATCTCGTCGACGCCACCGATGCCGTTGATCTTGACATAGCTGGGAGCACCCTCGCCGCCTTGCTCCGTCCACTTCGAGTAATAGTCGATCAAAGGCTCGGTCTGATCGTGGTAGACCTTCAGACGTGCCTTGACCGTCTCCTCCTGGTCATCGTCGCGCTGGATCAGCGACTCGCCGGTGACGTCGTCCTTGCCCTCCGCCTGCGGCGGATTGTAGATGACGTGATAGGTGCGCCCGGATGCCAAGTGCACGCGGCGCCCGGACATGCGCTTGATGATTTCCCCGTCCGGAACGTCGATCTCCACCACCGCGTCGACGAAGACCCCCGCGTCCTTCAGCGCGTCGGCTTGAGCGAGCGTACGCGGGAAGCCGTCGAACAGATAGCCGTTCTTGCAGTCGGCCTCGGTGATGCGCTCCTTGACCATGCCCATGATGATGTCGTCGGACACGAGACCGCCTTCGTCCATGATCTTCTTTGCGGCCTTGCCGAGATCGGTGCCCGCCTTGACGTGGGCACGCAGCATGTCGCCGGTGGAGATCTGCGGAATGCCGTACTTTTCCTTGATGAAGCCGGCCTGCGTGCCCTTACCGGCACCGGGACCGCCAAGCAGAATGATGCGCATCGCGTCTTGCTCCTCGAGTCGAATGATCATGCGCCGAAGGCGGCGCACCTGTTCGCCCTCTCCCTTCAGCAGAGGGCCGGGATGAGGGGAACCGGCAGAACGCCCGGGCCGCCACCATCGTGACTGAACGATCAAACAGTTTGCCACAGCGCCCAAAGCCAGGCTATTCCACAGAATGGATGCGTCAATACAGGCGCTTTATGCGGCGAGAACGTCCTCGTCGTAACCGTTCAGTCCCCCCTCCCCAAATCCCCTCTCCCGCTGCGGGAGAGGATCAGGGAGAGGGGGCAAATGAGCTGCTGGGGGGAGTGAACGGTTACTCCTCGTCAAGCACCCGACATCATCATGCTCAGCATCAGCTTGTTCAGGCGCCCGACGAAGGCCGCCGGGTCGTCGATCTGGCCCCCCTCGGCAAGCTGGGCCTGATCGAACAGCAGCATTCCCAGGTCGTTGAAGCGGGTCTCGTCCTTCTCCGACTCCAGGCGCTTGACCAACAGGTGGTCGAGATTGACCTCTAGAATGGGCTGGGCCTCGGGAGCCGCCTGACCCACCGACTTGAGGACCCGTGCCAGGTTGGCGCTCATGTCATACTCGCCGACGACAAGGCAGGCGGGGGAATCCACCAGACGCGTGCTCACCCGGACCTCTTTCACCCGCTCGCCAAGGGTTTCCTTGAGGCGCGTGAGCAGCTCCCCGTGCTCCTCGGCGGCCTTCTCCTTCCTCTCCTTGTCCTCCTTGTCCGCCAGATCACCGAGATCCAGCTCGCCCTTGGTCACGGACTGCAGGTGCTTGCCCTTGTATTCCGTCAGATTCGTAACCAGCCACTCGTCGACCCGGTCCGAGAGCAGCAGCACCTCGACGTCCTTCTTGCCGAAGACCTCCAGGTGCGGGCTGTGGCGGGCAGCCGCCGCGCTGTCCGCGGTGATGTAGTAGATCTTGTCCTGGCCCTCCTTCATGCGCTCGATGTAGGCATCGAGGGACTCGGTCTGGGCATCGCCCTCGGTCGCGGTCGTCGAGAAGCGCAGGAGAGCGCCGACACGCTCGCGGTTCGCGAAGTCCTCCGCCGGCGCCTCCTTCAGGACCTTGCCGAACTCGTCCCAGAACGCCTGATAGCTCTCCGCCTCATCCTTGGCCAGGGTCTCCAACAGGCCCAGGACGCGCTTTGTATTGGCCTGGCGGATGGTATCGATCTTGCGATTGTGCTGGAGGATCTCGCGCGAGACGTTGAGCGGCAGGTCGTCCGAGTCCACCACTCCCTTCACGAAACGCAGGTAGTGGGGCATGAGCTTGTCCGCCTCGTCCATGATGAAGACGCGGCGCACGTAGAGCTTGACGCCGTGCTTCTGCTCCCGGTCCCACATGTCCCAGGGGGCACGTTCGGGGACAAACAGCAACGCACTGTACTCGTTGGTCCCCTCAACGCGGTTGTGTGCCCACGAGAGGGGCTCGTCGAAGTCGTGCGAGATGTGCCTGTAGAAGTCCTTGTACTCCTCGTCGGTGACCTCCGACTTGTTGCGCATCCAGAGTGCCGTCCCCCGGTTGACCTGCTCGTACTCGGGTTCCTTGTCCGTGTCTTTTCCCTCTTCTTCTTCCTCGCCCGCCGACTCCTTGCGCATCTCCACGGGAAGCGCAATGTGGTCGGAAAACTTGCCGATGACCCCGCGCAGCTTCCAGGGATCGAGGAACTCCTTCTCGTCGTCCTTCAGGTGAAGGGTCACCTCCGTACCGCGGCCGGGCTTCTCCACCGTCTCCAGGGAATAGCTGCCCTTCCCGTCCGACCCCCAGCGCACACCGTGCTCCGGCGCCAGGCCGGCACGGCGTGAGACCAAGGTGACCTTGTCGGCAACGATAAAGACGGAGTAGAAGCCCACGCCGAACTGGCCGATGAGCTGGCTGTCCTTGGTCTGATCGCCCGTGAGGTTTTCCAGAAAACGGCGGGTACCGGAGCTGGCGATGCTGCCGATGGTATCCATCACCTCCTGACGGCTCATGCCGATTCCGTTGTCGGAAACGGTAACCGTACCGGCGTCCTTATCAACCTCCACACGGATGCGAAGACTCGGGTCACTCTCGTAGAGACCTTCGTCCGTCAGCCCCTCGAACCGCAGCTTCTCGGCGGCGTCGGAGGCGTTGGAAACGAGCTCCCGCAGAAAGATCTCCTTGTTGGAGTAGAGAGAGC
Organism: Pseudomonadota bacterium; assembly: GCA_034716535.1. Taxonomy (GTDB): domain Bacteria; phylum Pseudomonadota; class Gammaproteobacteria; order Chromatiales; family Chromatiaceae; genus JAYEJW01. The sequence goes on along the minus strand of JAYEJW010000588.1, from coordinate 2,967 downwards.
GGATCACCAGGTCCAGGACCTGACTCACCTCGGCTTTGAATTCCAGGGTTTCCTTGTGAGCTTCTACCGTCATTGATCGTCTCTACCTTCTAATTCAGTAATTCATGATGTACGCGGGATCTCGTGAGGATACAATGCTCGGACCGCGCGCGGATGGCGTGTGGTTCAATGTAGGCATTTTCAACCATTATCAAGGGTTTTGTGGAGATGGAACCGAAAGTTGTCGCCACCCGGCCGTTCGAGGGTCAGCGCCCCGGCACCTCAGGCCTGCGCAAGAAGGTCAAGGTCTTTCAGCAGCCGCACTATCTGGAGAACTTCGTCCAAGCCATCTTCGACACCCAAACGGACCTCGCGGGCGGCATTCTCGTCCTCGGCGGCGACGGACGCTACTACAACCGCGCGGCCATCCAGACAATCCTGCGCATGGCTGCCGCCAACGGGGTGCAGAAGGTGCTGGTGGGGTGCGGCGGTATCCTCTCCACTCCGGCCGCCTCCTGTGTCATCCGCAAGAACCGGACCCAGGGCGGCATCATTCTCTCCGCCAGCCATAACCCCGGCGGCCCGGACGAGGACTTCGGCATCAAGTTCAATGTCCCGTCCGGCGGTCCTGCGCCCGAAGGGGTCACCGAGGCCATGTACGAGCGCACCAGGGAGATCGACAGTTACCGAACCCTGGCCACGCCGGACGTGGATCTGGACCAAGTCGGCAGCGCACGGGTGGGAGACATGGCCGTCGAGGTCATCGATCCCGTCGCGGACTACGCGCAGCTCATGCAGTTACTGTTCGACTTCGAGGCCATCCACGAGCTCTTCAATTCCGGGATATTCCGCATGCGTTTCGATGCCATGCACGCCGTGACCGGCCCCTACGCGGTTGAAATTCTGGAGAACCGCATCGGCGCCCAGCCCGGCACCGTCATGAACGGCGAGCCCAAGGAAGACTTCGGCGGCGGCCATCCGGATCCCAATCTGGCCCACGCCAAGGAGCTCGTCGCCATGACCCAGGGGCTCGACGGGCTCGACTTTGCCGCCGCCTCCGACGGGGACGGCGACCGCAACATGGTTCTCGGCAAGAACTTCTTTGTCACCCCCAGCGACAGTCTCGCCGTACTGGCGGCCAACGCCCACCGCGCTCCCGGCTACAAGGACGGCATCGTCGGCGTCGCCCGCTCCATGCCGACCAGCCAGGCCGCGGACCGGGTCGCCGAGCAGCTCGGGATCGAATGCTACGAGACCCCCACCGGCTGGAAATTCTTCGGCAATCTGCTGGACGCCGGCCGTATCACCCTGTGCGGCGAGGAGAGCTTCGGCACCGGTTCCGATCACGTGCGCGAAAAGGACGGCCTGTGGGCCGTGCTCTTCTGGCTCAACCTGCTCGCCGCGCGCAGGCAGTCCGTCGCCGAGATCGTGCAGGAGCACTGGCGGCGGTTCGGGCGCAACTACTACACCCGGCACGACTACGAGGCGGTGGACACGGCGGCCGCAGAGGGACTGATGGACCACCTGCGCATCCTGCTGCCTGACCTGCCCGGCAAGCGGCTTGGCGCCTTCACGGTCGAGTACGCCGACGACTTCGCCTACACCGACCCGGTGGACGGGAGCCGAGCGGAGAAGCAGGGGGTGCGGATCGGCTTGGAGGGAGGTTCACGGATCGTCTTTCGCCTGTCCGGCACCGGCACTGAGGGCGCCACGCTCCGCGTCTATCTCGAGTCCTACGAGCCGGATCCCTCCAAACACGATCAAGATACGCAGGAGGCGATGCAGCCGTTGATCTTGATCGCAAGGGAATTGGCGCAGATCGAAAGCCGCACCGGGCGCGGTGCGCCCAACGTCATCACCTGATACGCCCCGATTCTCGGTGGGGAGAGGCAATTGTGAACGAATGTTCCATGGATGGAACGACCGCCCGCACCCTCTCCCCCTGGGAGAGGGCCGGGGAGAGGGAACCCCGTCATGAAAAACCCGTTCGCATCTTCCGCGGCGACACCGGTGTCATGAAGGGTTATGCGATCTATTTCCCTGGCTTTGAAACTGCCTTCCAATTATCAAGAGTCATTTCCCCCATATGAACAGGCTCCACTCTGGAGAACTCGATATCACGCACAACCTTCATATTTTTCCACATCAAAGCAAATCCCCTACTGGAACGGTCTTTTCTAACCTTTTGATGCCACATCCTTATCTCTTCTTCATTTGCTTCCCGTGCCTCTCCGAATGATTCTCCGAACAGCTTCTTAATGTCCACCCAATTTTCTTTCACGTGCAATGGAAGGCTCCTTTCGCTATGCCTTGCCTCACGCCCTGTCGATCAGACGAGTCGGCAAGCGTGACTTGTCATATATGTATACGTTACTTTTTCTCCTTCCTCGATGCCGCTCTTAACGCCGCGCCATAAGCTTTATTTGCCCACAAGCTCATTTCCTCACTGTTCTCTAATGTCTCTTCTGGTGCTTCATAGTAAGACATTTTGAATTCTTTACCTTTCTTGCTGAACGCAAATGCTTCTAGCCCTCTATCTTTGAATTCACTCTCAGTCTCTTTATCTACCTTTAAGTAAAGAACACCATTCGCAACCAATCCAAACATTAGTCCTTCGAGATATATTCCGTGCCCTCCGAACATGCCTTTTGCGTGAACTGGCCCAACTGATTGCATAAGATCGACAACGTAAGACACGAATTCTTTTTCTTCATTTGATGTTGGCATGGCGCTCTAAGGTATCTTCTCTCACTGGTTCATCTATACACTTAACGTTCGCGGTGAGGGCCTTCACCGTGGAGTACGCCGACGACTTCTCCTACACCGACCCGGTGGACGGGAGCCGAGCGGAGAAGCAGGGGTGCAGATCGGCTTTGAGGGAGGTTCACGGTAACCGTTCACACCCCCGCCGTCATTCCGGCTGGGATGCCGGAATCCAGTGCCATGGATGGCAAACTTGGCCGTCGTATCGCGTCTGGTCGTCTGGGG
>JAYEJW010000587.1:0-6030 GCA_034716535.1 Pseudomonadota bacterium | reverse complement strand
TACGCATCTCCCGAGCGCATCCGCAGCGAGGTGGAACGGGTGCTCGCGAGCTACGGTGCCGGTCACGGCCACGTCTTCAACCTCGGCCACGGCATTCATCCCGATGTGGAGCCGGACCACGCCGCGGCCCTGGTGGGGGCCGTGCACGAGCTCAGCGCGCCTTATCACAGTGGTGGCGCGTCCGCCTGAGCCGAATCGCTCGCCGAGCGCAGATCCTGCAGCCGGCCGGAGCCGCCAATCGTCACGCGGTTTTCGGCGCACTCGGGCTGCGCTGTTTGCGCCTTCGCGGCTCCCAGGTCGGGCCGTTGAATCAGGTCCGGGCGGGGACCAGGCGGTCCAACCTCAACCGCTCCCGATCGTCGAATAACCGCCTCGAGCCGATCCACACGGCAGCCACGCTGCCGAGTCCGGTTCCCGCGGAGATGAGAAACATGATCATGAGCTGGTACTTGGCAGCCTCCATCGGGGGGCTGCCGGCCAGGATCTGACCCGTCATCATCCCCGGCAGGCTTACGATGCCCGCCGTGGCCATGGCGTTGACGATGGGAATAAGGCCGGAGCGCAGGGCATCGCGGCGGATGTCGGCGATGGCATCGTCCCAGTCGGCCCCCAACAAGAGCCTCGCCTCGATGCGGCCTCGGGCCTCCCAGGCGTTGCGGGTGAGATTGTCGAGCGCGATCGCGATGCCGCTCATGGTGTTGCCGAGCAGCATGCCGAGCAGCGGAATCAGGTACTGGGGTTGGTACCAGGGTTCGACGCCAATGATCACGAAAAGGGCCAAGAGCGTGACGCTGAACGACGACAGGAACATGGACAGGGTTCCGATGCCCATGCCCCAGACGCCCCTATAGCGGCGCTCCTGGCGGGCCATCACCTCCCAACCCGCGACCAGCAGCATGACCAGCGCCAGGAGGCCGATGAGCGGCAGGCTGGTCTGAGTGAACAGGACCTTCAGCACCAACCCCAGCAGGGTGAGCTGCACGGTGCTCCGGGCCGCGGCGATCAGCACCCGCCGCTCCACCCCCAGGTGCAGCCGCCAGGACATGAAGGCCAACAGGAGCACCAGGCTCGACGCGAGGGCCAGGTCCCAGGGACTGAGGATGATCAGGCTCATGATTCCGGCACCAGGAGGCCGTCCGAGATGACCAGACGCCGTCCGCCAAGACGCCGGCGCTGGTCCGGATCATGGCTGACCCAGAGGACCGGGGCCCTGCGCTCCGACCTGTAGTTCTCGATGATCGCCTCCGCGCGCTCCCGGTTCGGCGGGTCGAGATTCGCCGTGGCCTCGTCGAGGAGCAGGGCCTCGGGTCCGTTCGCCAGCAGGCGCGCGAGGGCGAGCCGCTGACGCTCGCCGGTGGACAGGCGGGCGACGGACCAGTCCAGGACCTCTCGGCCGAAACCCAGCCATTCAAACAGAGTCAGCAGATCCGAAGGGGGAGCAGCCTCCGAGTCCCTATTCGCCGCCGGGGCAGAGATCGAGTGGGTGGGTGCCGAATCGTCCCGCACAGAGCCACCTGCCCCCCCTTCCGATGACCCGGGAAGGAACGGACTGGGGGTCCAACGTTTGCCCAAGGCACCGGGAAAGTGATCACTCACCTTGTCCCCCCACCAATGGCTCTCGGCCGGCAGCAGACCCACCCGCCGCCGCCACTGGGGCGCGGGCAGTGACGAGCGGGCCGTGCCGTCCAGCCAGACCTCGCCCTCATGGGGGTCCAGGTCCGCAACGGCGCGCAGCAGCAGGCTCTTGCCGGACCCCGAGGGGCCGGAGACGAACACCAGCTCACCGGCGGCCAGCTCCAGGTCGATGGGCCGGAGAACCCGGGTCCGGACGCCTTCCAACCGCAGGCCCGCCATCAGCGGCGGCGGAAAACGAGATCCCGGACCAGATGCCCGAGCCGCTGCCCGCGCTGCTCAAACTTGGTCAGGGGGCGATCTTTGGGACGCGGAGAAAAAGAGCCCGGGCCGGCGGCGTTGGCGAACAGGCCGTCCGCTCGATCGAGCACCTCCAACATCTGGTCGGCGTAAGGCTCCCAATCCGTGGCGGCGTGAAAGAGGCCGCCCGGGCGGATCGCCCGGGCCAACAGGCGCACGAACGCAGGATTCAGAATACGCCGTTTGTGGTGTTTCTTCTTGGGCCAGGGGTCCGGGAAAAACAGGTAGACGCCTGCAAGACTTGCGGGTCTCAGCCCCTGCTCCAGCACATCCACGGCGTCATGGCGCAGGATCCGCACGTTATCCAGTCCTCGCTTTTCGATCTCGAGCAACAGATGGCCCACACCGGGGCCGTGCACCTCGATGCCGAGGAAATTGCGCTCCGGGTGGCGCGCCGCAAGCTCCGCCAGGGTCTCTCCGTTACCGAACCCGACCTCCAGATAGACCGGACGCTCATTGCCGAACAGGACGGTCAGATCCGGAGGCTCACCCGGCAGCCAGTCGATCCCGTACCTGGGCCAGAGCTCGCGAAAGGCCTTCTCCTGGGCCCCGGTCAGCCTCCCTTGACGCAGTACGAAGCTGCGGATGGGGCGATGCTGTTTCTCCTGTCCGGACTGCATGAGAAGGCCGCTTGGTGGCTCCCGGGATCCGGCCACGGCGATCGAATGATGGTCAGAAAAACAGGCCCTCTAGCGGCGAGGAGGCCGAAGCGAAACGCTTGGCCGGCATGCGCCCGGCGAGGTAGGCCTCGCGGCCCGCCTCGATCGCCTTGCGCATGGCGCTGGCCATCAGTACAGGGACCTTGGCCGCGGCGATGGCGGTGTTCATCAGCACCCCATCGCAGCCGAGCTCCATGGCCACCGCGGCGTCGGAGGCCGTGCCGACGCCCGCGTCAACCAGGATCGGTACTTTCGCGTTCTCAACGATGGTAAGGATATTGAGCCGGTTACGGATGCCCAGTCCGGAGCCGATGGGGGCGGCCAGCGGCATCACCGCACAGCACCCAAGCTCCTCAAGGCGCTTGGCCATGATCGGGTCGTCGTTCGTGTACACCATGACATCGAAGCCGTCCTTGACCAGCTCCTCGGCCGCCTGAAGGGTGGCCACCACGTCGGGGAACAGGGTCTTCTCGTCCCCCAGCACCTCCAGCTTGCACAGGTTGTGGCCGTCCAGCAGCTCGCGGGCCAGCCGGCAGGTGCGCACCGCCGTCTTGGCGTCGTAGCAGCCGGCGGTGTTGGGCAGGATGGTGTAGCGGTCCGGAGGCAGCGCCTCCAGGATGTTGGCCTCGCCACGCGTCTGACCGATGTTGGTGCGGCGCACGGCGATGGTGATGATCTCTGCACCGCTGGCCTCGATCGCCCGGCGCGTTTCGTCCATGTCTTTGTACTTGCCGGTGCCCACCAGCAGGCGGGAGCTGTACTCGCGGCCGGCGACGGAGAAGGTGTCTGCTGCGGGGGTCTGTGCGCGCATGAGCGACTGCTTCGATCCAGGTTGGCCAGGGAAAACAAGGAGGATAAACCATTTGTCGATCCGCGGCGAAGCCTGGCTCCTTGACTCAGAACAGCTTCTTGCCTCACGTAGGGCCCGGCAACCCCCGACAGGTCCGCTCACCAGGGCCTTCGCTGCGGCTCATACAGGGACCTGGTGTCGCGAAAACTGGGCATCTCGTGCTCGCGGTGCGAACTGGTTCAAGACGCCCGATACTTCGCTCCCGTCGATTGACGATTTTCAAGGAGAACACTCGGGTTTTCCGAGAGACTACTGCGCGAGGGTTGCGGGTGTTCCCGGAGCGCTCGACGCACCGAGAGGCAGCCCTAGGTGGCCGCTCGAGCAGCGGCTCGCTCTCACACGAGTAAAGAGGGACGAACGATGAACAAGACGTTGATTAGCCTTTCCGTTGCCAGTGCAATCGCACTGACCAGCGCGATGCCGGCGTACGCTGAGGACGAAATAGAATGTGACGGCGTTTTGGTACAAAGCCGCCTGGCGCTCGCCAACTGCATGATCGAGTCGGCCGTCGCCATCGCCGCGGGGATCAATGCCGCGGGAGGAGGGTGCCAAGCGGGCGAGTGGGACATCGAGGCCGTCGTGCCCGAGTTTGTGGAACAGACGATCCCCATCCAGGGTTCGTTGGCGGTTCGGTCCGAAAACGAGGAGGAGTTTAGTCTGACGGGCCAGAGCTCCGCGCAGCAACAAAACAACGTCAACTGCCAAGTGGCAACGACGGACGCGGCCAACAGCTTTGACGGCGTTCCGTTCTCGTACTCGGCCGGCAGAGGAAACGGCTACCCCGACGCGATCATCGACAGGGACGAGCATCTGCTCTGCATCACCACGTCTCTGAGCGCCGGAAATATCACGATCGAAGGTCCGCCCAGGGCGCGATTGGCGGAGCGGAACCGTCTCACGTTCTCCGAAGATGAGGTTGGCATCGGTGCGGACGGTTGGCTGGCCATCGGGCTACGCAAGGGACAAGAGGAACTGGATATCAGCGTCTGGGACATGGCGGAGGGAATCGTGATGCCTCCGTTGGACCAGGTCCAGGAAGATGGGTTCGCGCTAATGGCTGAAACCGATGATCTGGGAGGATGCAAGATCGAGGTTGAGGCCGGTGTCGAGAACCTTGAGTTCCCAACCGGCGAGGAAACGGGTGGCCTGACGATCTTCGGAACCTTGAAAGTAGAAGCTTCTGACTGAGAGGCCGCGCAGATAATCGGAACAACGCCTCGACCTAATCGAAGGAACCGATTCGGCTGGTTGCGCAAGGACCTCGACCAGCCGCTTTGAGTCATTTCAGCCCCCCTGTGCTCGCAAAAAGCAGCTGGGGGGTCTTTTGTTTCCGGGCTTCGCTACGCGAGTCAATCCGTTTCGCCCTCGCCCTGCCTCGCGTTCGTCGCGCTGCGTTGTGACGTTAAGTCACAATGGTCGCTCCTTACCCCCCTCCGACGGCGTGGATGATCTCTACCTCGTCGCTCGGTGTCAGGCGATGCTCCCCGAACCGGCTGCGGGGCACCAGCTCTTCGTTGACCTCCACGGCCAGACGCTGGCCCGTGAGATCCAGCTTCTCGATGAGGCCGGCCATGTTGATGCCGTCCTGGACCTCGGTAGGATTCCCGTTGATGATGATCTGCATGATTTCGAACGCGCTGACGCAACTCTTGGTCGGACGCGGAATTCTACACTAAGACGCACGCGCGAAAAGACGATTTCCCAAAGCGGGACGAGGAGTAACAACGTTGGCTCGATGGTCAGAGGATCTGATCCCGGTCGAGGGTGCGCGTACCCTGGACGGACTGTTCGTCCAGCGGGTACGGCGTTCTCCCGACCGATCCGCTTACCGTCGCTACGACCGAACGGCCGGCGCCTGGACGGATCTCTCCTGGCGGGACATGGACCGGGAGGTGGCCCGCTGGCGCAAGGCACTCGAGGGAGAGCGGCTCAATCCTGGCGACCGCGTCGCGATCCTGCTACGCAACTGCCCGGAGTGGGTGATGTTCGATATGGCCGGCGCGTCTCTCGGCTTGGTGACGGTTCCGCTCTACACCGACGACCGGCCTGAAAACGCTGCGTACATCCTGCAGGATTCGGCGTCAAAGGTCCTGCTTGTCCAGGACGCCGGCCGCTGGAAGCGCCTCGCCGAAGCCGTGGGCGATTCCTCCTGTCCCGCGCGCGTGGTGATCCTGGAGCCGGCTGAAGAGGGGCAGCGGTTGGCGCAGAAGGACGAACGGCTCGTGAGCGCCGAGGACTGGCTCCCCGAGGAGGGGCCCAAGCTTGTCCAGCGCAGAGGAGATCCGGACGGACTGGCCACCATCGTTTATACGTCCGGAACGACTGGAAGGCCCAAAGGGGTAATGCTCAGCCACCGCAATATCCTTACCAACGCGCACGCCAGTCTCACGGCCATCGACTGCTATCAGGAGGACCTGTTTGTCTCCTTCCTGCCCCTGTCCCACACCCTGGAGCGGACCGCAAGCTACTACCTCCCCATGATGGCGGGCGCAACCGTCGCTTACGCACGGTCCATTGGGCAGCTGGCAGAGGACCTAAAAACGCTGGGGCCCACGGTGCTTATCGCCGTTCCGCGCGTGTTCGAACGGG
>JAYEJW010000586.1:0-6033 GCA_034716535.1 Pseudomonadota bacterium | reverse complement strand
GTTTTATTCTGAATTATATTAAAAAAAGCATCTACACTACAATAGTGATATGCAATATGTTTAGAATCTGTTCTGTCATATTTTTTATCCATTTTAACTCCATTTCATAATCATATTAATCGCAACTCCACCGAGCGCTACCGCGGGCGGGAGGTTGGCATCAGGCAGATCGGTCGCGAGCTGGGCACCGACTACCTGGTGGAGGGCTCGGTATGGGAGAGCGGAAAGCGCCTGCGGGTCTCTGTGCAGCTCCTGGAGACCGCGAGCGACCGCCTGCTGTGGGCCGACCGCACAGAGATCCCGGCCGATCAACTGGACGAGTTCCAGGACGAGGTGGTGCGTGAGATCGTCGGCCGCATCGAGCCGGAGCTCAATCGCGCCGAGTTCTCGACTCTGCGCAAGCGTCGTCCCGTGGACCTTGGGGCCTGGTCGCTTTACCGCCAGGGCCACGCCATTCTGGGCCTCAAGGGGTGGAGCGAGGAGAGCTTCGCCGAGTGTGCCGACCTGATGCGCCGGGCGATCTCCCGGGATCCGGAGCTCGCCTTCGCCCACGCCTATTTGGCCCTGATCCTAGCTATCGGTCACCTGGTTGGTTTGGTCAACGGAGAAGGCTGGCGCGAGGAGGCCCTCGCCGCCGCCGAGCGGGCGGTTGCCCTGGACAGCCAGGATTCGGACGTACTCGGCTATGTCGGTTGCGCCCTGGCTGACATGGGTGAGCACCACCGCGGCATCGGAATGCTGCGCAGGGCGGTGGAGCTGGACCCCAGCAATGCGCAGGCCCGGGCGGCCTTGGGTGCGGCCTTGCTGCAGATCGGCGAGGAGGAAGGCGTCGAGCACATGCGCCAGGGCGTCAGCATCAGCCCGCGGGACAATCGCCTGGCTGCCTGGGGCGCGCTGCTGGCCCGGGGTCTACTCAACTTCGGACGTGTCACAGAGGCCATCGAGGTCGCGAGCAATGCCTGCCGGTGCGACGACAAGATCTTCCTGCCCCGCGTGGTACTGGCCATCGCCCGCAGCCTGTCCGGCGACCTGGAGGGCGCGCGGGCCGCCCTGGACGACGCCCGCCGGATCCGCCCGCGGCTGGGAATCGATGACATCGGAAGGTTCGCCCGTCCCGAGGAGATCACCGGGTTGAAAGGCATGGGTTTGCTCTGATGCGAGCGGGACCGGAGCGAAACGGGCTCTGTCGGTCCAAGGCGTGAGCCTACCGTCGATCGCGGTCCAACCGGATGGGTCGGCCGTGTTCCACGTGCTATCATCCGCGCACTCTTCGCCGTTCTCTCCGATACGGACTTCCGAGTCATGCACCAAGCCCTCGATCCCGCACGCCTCCTAATCAATGTGGTCAGACCCCCGAAAGCAGTGGCGCGCCCCGTTGCCGGCGCACTTCTTTCCGCGAGCCTGGTGCTTACGGGCTGCAGCGATAAGGTGCCCGATGAGCAGGCAGCCGAGCCGGCGGCTGTCGGCGTCATCGAGGTCACAGAGCAGAAGGTGAACCCCTTTTTCGAGTTTGTCGGTAAGACGCGCGCGGTGGAGACGGTGGAGCTGCGCGCCCGCGTGACGGGATTCCTCGAGAGCCGCGACTTCAAGGAGGGCGGGGACGTCAACGAGGGCGATGTCCTGTTCAAGATCGAGCCGGAGCGCTATCAGGCCTCCCTCGCCCAGGCCGACGCGGAGCTCGCCGCGACCGAGGCATCCTTGAATCGGGCGAAGGTCGACGCCACGCGTTACGAGGAGCTGCTCAAGACCAAGAACATCAGCCAGCAGAAGGTGGACGAGGCCGAGGCGGAGGTGCTGGTTCAAGAGGCGGCCGTGCAGACCGCACATGCGGCCATCAAGCAGGCACAGCTCGACGTGGACTACACCCAGATCAAGGCGCCTATCGCGGGAAGGATCGACGTTGCCACCTACGACGTCGGCAATCTGGTGGGCCCGGAATCCGGCGTGCTCGCCACCATCAACAAGATGGACCCCATCAAGGCGGCCTTCTCCATTGCCGAGACCTGGTACCTTGAGCTGGTGAAGGCCGATCTCGAGGCCAAGCAGGCGGGGGAGGGCGTGGAGGAGATCACGCATATTCCCCTGATACGCCTGCCGGACGGCAGCCTGTACGAGCATCCCGGTCAGTTCGATTTCTTCGACAACAAGGTCGACGAGAAGACCGGCACGGTCTTGATCCGATCCGAGTTCCCGAACCCGGATAGGCTGCTGCTGCCCGGTCAGTTCGTCACCGTCGTCATCGAGCGCAAGGAGGCCGTGGACGCGGTGATGATTCCCCAGGCGGCGGTGCTGACCGACCAGGGCGGTTACTACGTCTTGCTGGTCGACCATGAGAACAAGGTCGAGTCGCGCCGCATCAAGACCGGACAGCGCTTTGGCGCCAACCTGGTGGTGAAAGAAGGGCTGAGTACGGGCGATCGGATCGTGCTCTATGGCATCCAAAAGGTCCGGCCGGGCATCACCGTGAATCCGGAGCTGACCCAGGCCCCCACGGCGCCGATGGACAACGCCAGCGCAACGTCCGCGGCGCAAGAGGCAGAGACCGCCGCGGAAGCAGCGACCGCTGTGGAGGATGTCAACGCGGGAGCACAAGAGGCCGGCGCGGCGCAGCCGGTCGATGGCGAGAAGGCCGAATAGGCCGTCTGCGCCCAGGGGAGCACCAGGATGCCATTGTCCAAGTTCTTTATCACCCGCCCGAAGTTCGCCTTCGTCATCTCTATAGTCATCACGCTTGCGGGGGCGCTCGCCCTGATGGGGCTACCTGTTGCCCAGTTTCCGGAGATCACTCCCCCGACGGTGAGCGTAACCACTCAGTATGCCGGAGCCAGCGCCGACGTCGTCGAGCGGACCGTTGCCGCACCGATCGAGCAGGAGGTCAACGGCGTCGAGGACATGATCTACATGTCCTCCAAATCCGACAACGACGGCCGCTACAATCTGACCGTCACCTTCGACATCGGCACCGACGCGGACATGGCCCAGGTGAAGGTACAGAACCGGGTCTCCCAGGCGCTGCCGAAGCTGCCCGAGGAGGTGCGCCGCCAGGGTGTGAAGACCGAAAAGCAGTCCACCAACATGCTGCTGATCGTCAATATCACTTCGCCGGACGAGACCTTTGATGCGCTCTATCTGAATAACTACGCGACCATCAACGTCAAGGACCCGCTCGGACGCGTCAACGGTGTCGGCAAGGCCGACATCCTGGGCGTCATGGACTACGGGATGCGGTTCTGGCTCAAGCCGGACCGCATGACCGCTCTGAACGTGAGCGTGGCGGACATCCAGAATGCCGTCTCCCAACAGAACGTGCAGGTGCCCGCCGGCCAGATCGGCGCGCCGCCGGCCCCCAGCGACCAGCAGTTCCAGTACACCGTCACCACCAAGGGGCGGTTGTCGGAAGTGGAGGAATTCGCCAACATCATCATCCGCATGCAGCCGGACGGGTCGGCCATACGCGTCAGCGACGTGGCCCGCGTCGAGCTCGGCGCCCAGGCCTATTCTTCCGCGGGGCGGCTCGACAGCAAACCGTCGGTGGTGCTCGCCGTCTACCAGACCCCGGATGCCAATGCGCTGGCCACTGCCGATGCCGTCAAGGCCACGCTGGATGACCTCGCCAAACGTTTCCCGGAGGGCATGGAGTACGCGGTCCTCTACGACACGACGAACTTCATCGAGGCATCCATCGACGAGGTGAAGACCACGCTCTTTCAGGCGGTCGGGCTGGTCATCCTGGTGGTGTTCATCTTCCTCGGGAACTGGCGCACGACCCTGATCCCCGGCATCGCGATTCCGGTCTCGCTGATCGGCACCTTCGCGGCGCTGGCGGTGGCGGGTTTCACACTGAACACCATTGTTCTGTTCGCGCTGATCCTGGCCATCGGCATCGTCGTCGACGACGCCATCATCGTGGTCGAAAACGTGCAACGGTTGATGGACGAAGAAGGGCTCGATCCGAAGGCCGCCACTGCCAAGGCCATGGACCAAGTGGGAGGGGCCATCATCGCCACCACGCTCGTGCTGCTCGCGGTGTTCGTGCCGGTGGGTTTCATGCCGGGCATCACCGGCGAGCTGTACAAACAGTTCGCGGTGACCATCTCCGTCGCGGTCGCCATCTCGTCGATCAACGCGCTGACGCTGAGCCCGGCCTTGTGCTCGGTGCTGCTGAAAAGCGGCCAGGAGCCGATCAAGTGGCTCAACTGGTTCAACATTGGTTTCGGCAAGGTCACGAACGGCTACACCGCCGCGGTCAAGGTCACGGTGCGGCGCGCCGTGCTCATCATGGGCGTCTATGCGGCGCTGATCGCCGGGACGGTCTGGATGTTCGGTAATCTGCCGTCAGGTTTCTTGCCCGAGGAGGATCAAGGCTACTTTTTCATGGAGGTCCAGCTGCCTGACGCCGCCTCGCTCACCCGGACCGAGACCGTCTTGGAACGCGTCGAGCAGCAACTGCTGGAGATCCCGGGGGTGACCAACGTCATCTCGGTGGCCGGCTATTCGCTGCTGAACAGCGCCTTCGGGTCCAACAGCGCGCTGGTGATCCCGATCCTGGCTCCCTGGGCCGAGCGTGAGGACCCCGATCTGCAGCTGCGCTCGATCGTCGGCAAGACGCAGCAGATCGCCGCTGAGACCAGCGACGCCCTGCTGATTCCTTTCGTGCCGCCCGCCATTCCCGGTCTTGGCAACTCCGGCGGCTTCTCGTTCGTGCTCCAGGACTTCAGCGGCGGCGACATCCAGGAATTCGCCTCCGTCATGCGTGGCTTCATCGTCGCCGCCAATGAGAGCCCGGCCATCGACAGCGCCTACAGCACCTTCCGCGCCGATGTGCCGTTGCTGTACCTGGAGGTCAACCGCGACAAGGTACAGACCCTGGGGATCCCGATGACCGAGGTGTTCTCGACCCTGCAGGCGCAGCTCGGCTCCACCTATATCAACGACTTCAACAAGTTCGGCCGCACCTGGCGCGTCATGGCGCAGGCAGAGGGCGATTTCCGCAACAAGCCGAGCGACATCATTCGGCTGTTCGTGCGCAGCAGCAATGGCGAGATGGTGCCGATGGCAACCATCGCCGAGGTCGAGTCCAACACCGGCCCGCAGATCGTGCCGCGCTACAACCTGTTCCGCTCCGCCGATATCTCAGGCGGCCCGGCACCGGGATACAGCTCGGGTCAGGCCATCGCGGCGATGGAGAAGACCGCCAAGGAGACGCTGCCCAGCGGCTTCGGCTTCGAATGGACCAGCATGTCCTATCAGGAGATCAAGGCCGCCGGACAGGCGCCGATCATCTTCGGGTTGGCGCTGCTGTTCGTGTACCTGTTCCTGGTCGCCCAGTACGAGAGCTGGTCCGTGCCGCTCGCGGTCATGCTGGCCGTTCCCGTGGCCGTGTTCGGCGCCTTGGCGACAGTCGGCGGGGCGGGGATGGACGTCAACCTCTACACCCAGATCGGCCTGGTGATGCTCATCGGCCTGGCCTCGAAGAACGCCATCCTCATCGTGGAGTTCGCCAAGGAGCAGAGGGAGATCGAGGGCTTGAGCATCTTCGAGGCAGCGGTCAAGGCCGCGCATCTTCGCTTCCGCGCCGTGATGATGACTGCACTCTCCTTCGTGCTCGGCATCATCCCCCTGGTGGTGGCGACCGGCGCCGGCGCCGGCAGCCGCGTCTCGCTGGGTACCGCCGTATTCGGCGGCATGGTGGCGGCGACTGTGGTCGGCACGCTGCTGATCCCGGTGATGTACTACGTCGTGCAGGGGATCCGGGAGAAGGTCAAGGGTTCACCGCAACCCGTCACGCCTGCGGCGGAGAGTCGGGCGGAGTAGTACATCAGGCTCGCCATGAGCCAGTTGCGCCCGCTCATCCGATCAAGTATCGCCGCTACCTCCTGGCGGGTTAGTACAACCGGCACGCGCTCCGGGCGCATCGCCCGGACGACGTCCTCCACCCAACCGGTCTCAGCAGTCAACATAGACCTGCTCCGTCCGGTAGCTATGGTCGAGCGTGCGAAGGCGCTCACCCACCTGTTCGACCAGCTTCGCGGC
>JAYEJW010000585.1:0-6053 GCA_034716535.1 Pseudomonadota bacterium | reverse complement strand
GCGGATACGATCGGCGACGATGACAAGGTCTTCGAAAGCCACGGCGTGAAGATCGTAGTCGATAAGGACAGTCTGCCCCGCATCGACCGCATGGAAGTGGATTTCGTCAAAGAAAGCCTTCTGAATCAGGGCTTCGAGTTCCGCAACCCCAACGTGAAAAACACCTGCGGGTGCGGAGAATCATTCGGCGTTTGATCATGTCCACTGCGGAGATCCAGGACATCATCGATACGTTCGAGCTCTTCGGGGACTGGGACCAGCGCTACCATTACCTCGTGGAGATGGGCGAGCAGATGCCCCCCTTGTCCGACGCCGACAGGCTTGAAGAGAATCTGGTCAAGGAGTGCATGAGCACGGTCCACATCGCCGCGCATTACGACGCGGAGCATCCCGGCCGGCTACGCTACTCGGGCGACTGCGATACAGCTATCATCAAAGGCGTCGTGGCCCTGCTCGTACAGCTCTTCTCGGGAAAGACCCGCGACGAGATCGAGGACCTGGACGTGGACAGCCTGTTCGAAGGTCTACACCTCGAAGAGCATCTGAGTCCGAACCGTCACGTCGGCGTCTACGCCATTGTGGACAAGATTAAAGGGCAGGCCAGGGCTCTCGCGACCCAATAGCAGCTTCAACCGAGCGAGCGTGAATCCGCGCGGTTTTTCGTGCCTACCAGTACTCCGACAGGGAGGTTTTGATGGGCTCAGCAAGGCGAGAAGCGGTCAGCTGCTAGGCGCGCGAGCGCAGGACTAGCCGTAGCTAATTCAAGCTCGCGCAACAACGCAGATGGGCGCTTCTCGCCTTGCCCGAAGGGAGCGCCCCAAACGCACCAATGCGGCGTTGCAGTCCTTGGAAAGAGAATAACCATTCCCTGCAGACTGCGCCTTGCCTTGGTGCGTTTAGGACGCTCTGAGCTCCATCAAAACCTCCCTGTCGGAGTACTAGGGGCGGTGAAGAGTGAGGTTACTCATAGCGCTCCCGCATCGGCCCCCCCTTCAACAGCGGCGGCGCCGAAAACGATTGTGCCTTTCGTGCCGTCTTCCATGTAGACGACGCCGATCCCGTTTCTACCATCCGCACTGCGGACTATGTTCGCCTTGCCGCGTCTCCCGTTGTTACATCTGACGTCGAATATCGGGGCGCTGGACCCGGCGAAGGCGTTATAGGATCCCCTACATGCTTTGGTGCCGCTGGACACCCGGAAATAGGCGCTGAAAGGATCCGACCGATAGGATCCAAGGAATACCTCTCGGTCAACCACTACCGCAAAAGGGCCGGCGTTTGAGCTCCCCTGGGAGCCTGCATCCCGCGCAGAATTGCGATAGAAATCTTCGACGCGGTTTACGCAGGAGGCATACTGCTCAATATCGAGGTGTTTGCAGAGAAACTCACCGTACTCCGCTGCGCTAATCGGGGTATAGACGGCGTCGAACCGCTCGGGCTCCGCGGTGGTACCCCAACCGGAGAAGATCCCGCACAATCGAATATCGCCCCACTCCTGATCCTGGCCGGTTGCCGATTTGTTCGATCCTGCACTCGTGCAGCAGCCGGTGAGAAGGAAGCTCATCGACAGGGCGGAAAAGACTCCGAGTTTCATGTTGTCCTCGCTTCTACGCCGATCATGTTCGAGCCTAGTGGAGGGTGCCTTCTGAAGGGTTCGCGGCGCTGGTACAGTGCAGAGATGTCCTGTCGTCTTGGACCAAACGAGAGGCAAGCCGCCCTCTCCCCTATCCCTCGTTATTCTACGCCGTCTCCGGGCGACGGGGCTCGCTCAGAACCGGCGATAGTGAGAACTGCAGCGCATACCAATCCGCGCATCCCGCTCTTCACGGCCATGCTGAGGACTCCATGTCACTCCCTGTTTTGATACTCCGGGGCGACATGGGTGTCATGAAGGGTTGGGCTGACAAGCCCCGCGAACGGCGACGTCCGGCGAAAAGGGGGAAACCACCAGCGCCCATTGCGGTCGGATCTGCACGGCGGCAAGATGACGGCCTTCCCTGCACGCGTCTTGCCTCACCGACCACCCAGGACCTAGAGGAAAACCCGGATCATGCAATTTCCGTCTCTTGCCCTCATCCCCGCCCTCATCGTCCTCTGTGCCCTCTTGGCCACTCCGGCTGCCGCAGCCGAGGAGGTCGAGCGACCCGGTCACGAGGACCTTCTGCTATCGAACACGCGCCAGCTCATTTTCGAGGGGCGCCGTTCCGGGGAGGGCTACTTCAGCGCCGACGGCACCAAAATGGTCTTCCAGAGCGAGCGGCAGACGGACAATCCCTTCTACCAGATCTACCTCATGAACCTGGAGACGGGCGACACCCGGCGCGTCTCCACCGGCACCGGAAAGACCACCTGCGCTTGGTTCCATCCAGGCGGAGAGAGGGTGCTATTCGCCTCGACCCACGAGGACCCGGAGGCGGTCAAGAAGCAGGAGGAAGAGATCGAGAAGCGTGCTGCGGGCCGGGGCAGCCGTTACTCCTGGAGTTTCGACGAACACTACGAGATCTACGAGGCGGACCGGGACGGCAAGATCCTGCGCAGGCTCACAAACGCACCCGGCTACGATGCGGAGGGCTCCTGGTCCCCGGACGGCACGTCCATCGTCTTCGCATCCAACCGCCACGCGTACGCAGAAGAGCTTTCCGAGGAGGAGCGGAAGATCTTCAAGAATGACCAATCCTATTTCATGGACCTGTACCTCATGGACGCGGACGGCTCGGACGTACGGCGCCTCACGAATACACCCGGCTACGACGGCGGGCCCTTCTTCGGCGCGGACGGGAGCCGCGTCGTCTGGCGGCGCTTCGACGAGAAGGGGGTCACCGCCGAGATCTGGACCATGAAACCGGACGGCTCCGACCAACGCCAGGTGACCCGCATGGGGGTCATGTCCTGGGCACCCTTCTTCCATCCCTCTGGCGACTACATCATCTTCGCAAACAACGCCCACGGCTTCGGCAATTTCGAGCTCTACATCGTGGACGCGGCGGGCGAGGGGGAGCCCGTGCGGGTCACAGACAGCGAGGGCTTCGACGGGCTGCCCGTATTCACCCCGGAGGGCGAACGCCTGGCCTGGGCCAGCAGCCGCACCGCCGACAAGAAGGCGCAGATCTTCATCGCGGACTGGAACGACGCGGCGGCCCGGGAGCTGCTGGGCCTCGGTTCGGAGGGATCCGTCCCCTCATCCGCCTCAACGGCGACCGAACAGCCCCCGCTGGAGAAGACCTCACCGGAGATCACCGAGGACGACCTACGCCTGCATGTCAGCACCCTTGCCGCCGAACAAATGGCCGGTCGCCTCACGGGGACCGCGGGTGCGCGACTCGCCACCGAGTACGTGGCCAAGGCCATGGCCGCGGCCGGCCTGCATCCCGCGGGGGACATGGGGGGCTGGTTCCAGCGCTACGGATTTACCTCCGGCGTAACCCTCGAAGACGGCAACCGGCTCGCCCTGATACGGGAAGGACAGGAAAGGGCGCTGAGCGTCGATCAGGACTGGCGGCCCCTCGCCTTCTCAGGCAGCGGCTCGATCGAGCCGGGCGACGTCGTCTTTGCCGGCTACGGCATCCTTGCACCCGGCGAGGCGGACTTTCCCGCCTATGACAGCTACAAGGGCCTGGAGGTCGCGGACAAGTGGGTGCTTGTCTTCCGTTACCTGCCGGAGGACGTGCAACCGGAGCACCGCCAGTACCTTCACGAGTATGCGGACCTGCGCTTCAAGGCCATGGTGGCGCGGGATAAGGGGGCCCGGGGCCTGATCCTCGTCAGCGGGCCGAGCTCCCAGGTCAAGGAGCAACTGGTGCCGCTGAAATCCGAGGCGGGCGCCGGCGGCGGCAGCCTCCCGGTCGTCTCGGTCACTGACAGCGTCGCGGAGCAGCTTCTCGCCGGTGCCGGCAAGGAGCTGGCGGCCGCGCAGGCGGCGCTGGACACGGGCGACCCCCAGCCCGGTTTTGTACTCCCAGGTGTGCGCATCAGCGCCGACATCAGCCTGAAGAAACAGGGAGCCGGCGACCGCAACGTGCTCGGTCGGCTCTATGCGGGTGATGGCCCAGTGGACTCCCTCGTCATCATCGGGGCCCACGTGGACCACATCGGCCGCGGCACAGACATGAGCTCCCGCGACGAAGACGCCGACGCGGGCAAGGTCCACCCGGGCGCGGACGACAATGCATCCGGCGTCGCCGCCCTGCTTGAAATCGCACAAGAGCTGGCGCACAAGAAGGCCTCGGGCAGGCTCGCACTCAAACAGGACATCCTGTTCGCCGCCTGGACGGGGGAGGAGCTGGGACGCCTGGGTTCCGCTCACTTCGTCAAGACCTTCGCGGCCCAGGAGGGGGGTAAGGGCCTCGCCTCTCCTGTAATGGCCTATCTCAACATGGACATGGTCGGCCGGCTGGACAAACAGCTCTATGTACAGGCCGTCGGCTCGAGCCCCATCTGGAGAAGCGAGCTCGAGCGCCGCAACGCCCCCGTTGGCCTTCCCTTGCGGCTCCAGGAGGACAGCTATCTGCCCACCGACACCATGTCCTTTTATCTCCAAGGGATTCCCGTCCTCACTGCATTCACGGGCACCCACGCGGACTACAACACAACCAGGGACACGGCCGATCGTCTGAATTACGAGGGGCTCGGAAAGATTGCCCGGCTCATGGGGCTGATGACGCGCTCGCTCGCCATGCGGGAGGAAGCGCCGGATTACCTGGCCCAGGAGAAACCCGACACCGACGCGAGCCGCGCCAACCTGCGAGCCTATCTGGGAACGATCCCCGACTATTCGGAGAGCGACCTGAAAGGCGTCCTGATCAACGGCGTGGCCAAAGGCGCACCCGCCGAACAAGGGGGTATGCAGGCAGGGGACATCATCATCGCGGTGGCGGGACGGACCATCGAGAACATCTATGATTACACCTACGCGTTGAACGCACTCAAGGTGGGTCAGCCGGCGCAGATCCGAGTGCTGCGCCAAGGCACGCCGATCGAGTTGGAAGTCACTCCGGGATCGCGGGAATAGCCATTTGCACCGCAAAGGGCTCGGGAAACCTGATCCGCTCAGCGTTTCCGCGGTAAAGTGATCCGACAAATTCAGCGTCCAAACCGGCGAAACGTGGCCCGCGTCACACCCCGCGGCTTGTACCTGAAGCCATACACTCTGATAATTATTTTTCTCGGAGATGCGCCCAGACAGGCGATGCCTGTTTCCATGCCAGCCGCTCCCCTGACATGGATTACCCCGCGACACGCGCTGGCGGTCAGGAGCTTCCGTGCGCCGTGCATCCTTATGCGGCACGGGTATTTGGATTTTTCAGGGTGCGCAAGAAAACTGATAAGACCGGCGCTCAACGATCAGCGTCTGCGGACTTCCACCAAAGGCTCAGAAGACGCAATGAACGGCGAAATCACGCGCAATCAACTGCTTGAGCTGGTAAAGGAACTGGTTCAGCAGAAAAGAGCCGGCACCTTGTACGTACATACCGACGACAATCACCTGATCATCGTCGGAGTTGAAGGAGGAAACATCGTTTCACTCATCTGCGGTCCCAAGCAGGGAGAGCGCGCCATTCCAATCGTCCGCCGTATGAAGACCGGCACCTACCGACTGGAAGATGGGGTGATGACACACCGCACGTCGCGCTCGACGCTGCCGTCCAGCGAAACCCTGTTGTCGCTCTTGTCGGAGGAAGAGACTGCTGAGGTTCGCGACACCGCCTGGGTTCAGAGCATGCTATGCAAGGTGCTGGCGGGCTACTTGGGACCTATAGCTCCCTTGGTATGCAAAGAGGCCGTCTCCCGAGCAGGCGGGATCGATAGCTCCGAGAAACTCCAGCGGGTGGTCGAGAACTTGGCGGGCGAGATTGACAGTCTTTCCGAGGCCGAGCGATTCCGGGTACAGGCGCAAAAGGAGCTGGGAAACCTGTTGACCTAAGCGCTGAGGATTATCCAATTTTCGGTGACTTATATGGAGCAGTTTTTACTGATAATACTATGTTAACTGAGGATGCTTATGATTTTACTGGAGATATTATAAGCTCAGCAGGTTTAGGTGTACGATATGTGAC
>JAYEJW010000584.1:0-24146 GCA_034716535.1 Pseudomonadota bacterium | reverse complement strand
GATAGTGATCTACGGCGGCGCGCTGTTCGTCATGGGCGGCGACGCCCAGACCATGGTGGACGAGGGTGTGGACAAGCAGATCTGGCTGCAGAACGCCGGCTTTATCTGGGTGCCGTTCATCGTGCTCTCCACCCTTGCCGTCTGGTTCGGTATGAACAACATTCGGCACATCGAGGCGTCCTTTGCGGAGGAGGCGACCGTCTTCCATCGCAAGCACGCCTGGGTGGGAAGCTGGCTGTACACCGGCACCTTCGGCACCTTCATCGGCCTCGCCGTCGCCTTCCCCATGCTGTTGGCCACCCAGTTCCCGCATTCTCACCTGGTCAGGTACGCCTTCGTCGGGCCGCTGTTGGGGGCCTTGATCCGGCCGCTGGGCGGCTGGCTGGCCGACCGCATCGGTGGCGCCAGCCTCACCTTCTGGAATTTCGGGGTGATGGCCGCCGCCGTATTCGGGGTGCTGCTGTACCTGCCGGCCGATGCTTATACCGGCAATCCGACCGGTTTCTACCTGCTGTTCCTGGTCGTATTTGTTACGACCGGTATCGGCAACGGCTCCGTGTTCCGCATGATCCCCAGTATCTTCCATTCCCTGCACCAGCGCTGGTCGAAGGATAAGGATGAGGCAGGGCGGGCGCTGGCCAAGCACCAGGCGGAGACCGAAACCGCCGTGGCCCTGGGTTTCACCGCCTCGATCGCGGCCTTAGGTGGTTTCTTCATCCCCATTTTCCTGGCCATTTCCAACGACCTCTTCGGCGGTGTGTATTTCGCCATTGCCGCTTTCGGTGTGTCCACACTGACCTGCATGCTGGCCACCTGGTGGTGGTATTTCCGCGCGAATGCCGAGGTGCGCTGTTAAAAATCGCCGGGTTGGGGCGGGCGGGTCCCGCCCGGTGTACCGAGTCATGAGAAGCCCTGTCCAATCAACGAGGATGTATCCATGTCAGACATAAGAGAATGGAACCCGGAAGATCCCAAATTTTGGGAATCCACGGGGAAAAAAGTAGCCAACCGGAACCTCTGGATCTCGATCCCAAGCCTGCTCAGCGGCTTCGCGGTGTGGCTCTACTGGGGCATCATCACCGTGCAGATGCTCAACCTGGGCTTTCCGTTCGAGAAGGCCGAGTTGTTCACCCTGGCGGCCATCGCCGGACTGACCGGCGCAACGCTGCGTATCCCCAGCAGTTTCTTCATCCGCATCGCCGGGGGGCGCAACACCATCTTCTTTACCACCGCGCTGCTGATGATTCCGGCCATCGGCGCCGGCATCGCGTTGCAGGACCAGAACACGCCCCTGTGGGTATTCCAGGTTCTAGCCTTCCTGTCCGGCTTCGGCGGCGGCAACTTCGCCTCCTCGATGTCCAATATCAGCTTCTTCTTTCCAAAAAAGATGCAGGGTCTGGCGCTGGGGCTGAACGCGGGTCTGGGCAACGCCGGTGTGACCACCATGCAGATCGTGATACCGCTGGTGATGACCTTCGGTCTCTTCGGCGGCAACTCGATGGAACTGGTGAACACCTCAGGCACCCTGATCGGCAAGATCCCGGCCGGCTCCGAGACCTGGATCCAAAACGCCGGCTTTGTCTGGCTGATACTGCTCATACCCCTGGCCTTCGCCGGCTGGTTCGGCATGAACAACCTGCGTACCGAGCATGTCTCGCCCCACATCGGCTCGCCCATCGGCGCCTTCGCAAAGATCAGCGGCATGCTGCTGATCGGCTTCATCACCGCCGCGATCGGCCTCTACATCATCCTGCCGGCGCCGACCGGACTGGGTGCCCCCGGCTGGGCCAAATGGCCGGTCATCCTCGGTATCCTGTTTGCCACGGTCATGCTACTGAAGCTGATCCCCGGTGACATCAAGCCCAACCTGCAGCGCCAGTTCAAGATCTTCGGCAACAGGCACACCTGGGTCATGAGCATTATCTACACCATGACCTTCGGCAGCTTTATCGGCTACTCCGCGGGTTTCGCGCTGGCCATCAAGGTGGTCTTCGGTTTCCAGCACGTGGAGGTGGATGGGGTCATGACCCATACCCTGGCCAACCCGAACGGGCCCTCCGCCCTGATGTACGCCTGGATGGGTCCCTTCATCGGCGCCCTGATCCGCCCGGTGGGCGGCTGGATCTCCGACAAGGTGGGTGGCGCCAAGGTGACCCAGATCGTTTCCATCGTGATGATCGGCAGTGCCCTGGGCGTGGCCTACTTCCTGAAGCAGGCCTACGTGTCGGCGACGCCTGAGGAATTCTTCCTGCCCTTCTTCGTGTTGTTTCTGATCCTGTTCGCCGCGACCGGTATCGGCAACGGCTCCACCTTCCGCACCATCGCCATGGTGTTCGACAAGGAGCAGGCCGGACCCGCACTGGGCTGGACCTCGGCGGTGGCCGCCTACGGCGCTTTCATCATCCCCAAGGTGTTCGGCGAGCAGATCAAGGCGGCGACGCCGGAGTATGCGCTCTACGGTTTCGCCATCTTCTACTTCGTCTGCCTGCTGCTGAACTGGTGGTACTACCTGGGGCCAAAGGCGGAAATAAAGAACCCGTAACGCCGTTTTGGAGCGGGTCCGGGCATCGTCGCCCAGCTGCGATGCGCATGGACTTCCCCGGGGGACCCGCTCCCCTTTATCAACGAATCGGAGCGATACGCTCAGAGGAGATAAACCATGAGTCACTTGCTTGACCGGCTAAGGTATTTCAAGAAGATCCAGGGGACCTTCTCCAAGGGTTACGGCATCGTGACCGGGGAAGATCGGCAGTGGGAAGACACCTACCGCAACCGCTGGCGCCACGACAAGGTGGTCCGTTCCACCCACGGGGTGAACTGTACCGGCGGCTGCTCTTGGAAGATCTATGTCAAAAACGGCCTGGTTGCCTACGAGATGCAGCAGACCGACTATCCACGCACCCGCACCGACATGCCCAACCATGAGCCACGCGGCTGTCAGCGCGGGGCCTCCTTCTCCTGGTACCTCTACAGCCCCACCCGGATCAAATATCCGCTGATTCGCGGTCGCCTGCTGGATCTCTACCGCGCTGAGCGCAAGAGCGGCAAGGACCCGGTGGAGGCCTGGGAGGCGATCCAGAGCGATCCCGCCAAGCGCAAGACATACACCGCGGTGCGCGGCCTCGGCGGTTTTGTGCGCGGCACCTGGGATGAGGTGACCGAGATCACCGCCGCGGCCAATGTCTATACGACCAAAAAATGGGGCCCGGACCGCATCTATGGATTCTCGCCCATCCCGGCCATGTCCATGATCAGTTATGCCGCCGGCTCCCGCTATCTCTCCCTGATCGGCGGTGCCGTCGGTTCCTTCTACGACTGGTACTGCGATCTGCCGCCGGCCTCGCCGCAGGTGTGGGGCGAGCAGACCGATGTACCGGAGGCGGCCGACTGGTACAACTCCAAGTACCTGATCATCTGTGGTGCCAACCTGCCCATGACCCGCACCCCCGATGCCCACTTCGCCATCGAGGCCCGTTACAACGGCACCAAGGTGGTCTCCATGGCCCCGGACTACGCCGAGTACGTGAAGTTCGCCGACCTCTGGATGCCGGTGAAACAGGGCACCGACTCCGCCGCCTTCCTGGCCATGGGCCATGTGGCACTGAAGGAGTTCCACGTCCAGAAGCAGGATCCGTACTTTACCGAGTACGCCCGCAAGTACACCGATCTGCCGATGCAGGTGATGCTGCGCAAGGACGGCGACCGCTATGTCTCCGACCGTTTCCTGCGTGCCTCCGACTTCGTCAAGAACATGGGTGAGGAGAACAACCCCGAGTGGAAGACGGTGGTCTACGATGCCAGGAGCAAGGGCTTCGTGGTGCCCAACGGCTCGGTGGGCTTCCGCTGGGGCGAAGAGGGCAAGTGGAATCTGCTGGAGAAGAACGCAGCGGACCAGTCGGAAATCGAAGCGGAGCTCTCCTGCATCGACGGCAGGGATGACGTGGTACCGGTCGCCTTTCCTCACTTCACCCCGGGGGAGGATGACGTGCTGATGCGCAACATCCCGGTGCGCAAGCTGAAGCTGGCCTCCGGTGAAGAGGTGATGGTCGCCCCCGTATTCGACCTGCAGGTGGCCCAGTACGGCATCGACCGAGGGCTGGGCGACAACCTGGCCACCTCCTACGACGATGAGTCCGTGCCCTACACACCGGCCTGGGCGGAGAAGGTCACCGGCGTCAAGCGCGCCGACCTGGAGCGTACCGGCCGCGAGTTCGCCGACAACGCGTCCAGGACCAAGGGCAAGTCGATGGTCATCCTCGGTGCCGCGATCAATCACTGGTACCACAACGACATGAACTACCGCGGCATCATGAACCTGTTGCACATCTGTGGATGTGTGGGACAGGAGGGTGGTGGCTGGGCGCATTATGTCGGACAGGAGAAGCTGCGTCCGCAGGCCGGTTGGGCCCCGATCGCCTTTGGCCTGGACTGGCACCGTCCTCCGCGCCACATGGCGTCTACGACCTACTGGTATTTCCACACCGACCAGTGGCGCTACGAGTCGGTGAATGCCGACGATCTGTTGGCCGCCACCGCCAAAGGAAAGTACAAGGGCCACAGCCTGGCCGACTACAATGTCGTCTGCCAGCGTCTGGGTTGGGGGCCATCGGCGCCGCACTTCAACAAGAACCCGATGGTTATCGTGGACGAGGCCGGGAAGGCCGGCAAGGAGGTTGCCGACTATATCGTCGAGCAACTCAAGAGTGGCGATCTGGCGTTTGCCAGTGAAGACATCGATGCGCCGGAGAACCATCCGCGCAACCTGTTCGTCTGGCGTGCCAACCTGCTGGGTTGCTCGGCCAAGGGGCATGAGTACTTCCTCAAGCACCTGGTTGGCGCCCAGAACGGCGTCATGCAGGAGGCCAATGTCGGCGCCGACTCCAAGGAGATCAAGTGGCGCAAAGAGGCCCCAGTGGGCAAGCTGGATCTGATGGTGGACATCAACTTCCGCCTCAACTCCACCGGCGCCTATTCCGACATCATCCTGCCCACCGCCACCTGGTACGAGAAGAGCGATCTCAACACCACCGACATGCACCCCTTCATCCACCCGCTGGATGCGGCGGTGGATCCGGCCTGGGAGTCCAGATCCGACTGGCAGATCTTCAAGACCATCGCCAAGCGCTTCTCCGAGCTGGCGGAGAAACACCTGGGTACCCGCAAGGATGTGGTGGCGATGCCCATGCAGCATGACTCGCCGGCCGCCCTCGCACAGCCCTTTGGCGAGGTCAAGGACTGGAAGAAGGGTGAGTGCGAGCCGGTGCCGGGCAAGACCCTGCCGGCGTTGATCACCGTGGAGCGCGACTATCCCAATACCTACAAGAAGTACAGCGCCCTCGGTCCGCTGATGATCAAGGCGGGCAATGGCATCAAGGGCCTGACCTGGAATACCGAGCTCGAGTATGACCAGCTCAAGAAGCTCAACGGCGTCATCGAGGACGAGGGTGTCAGCAAAGGGATGCCTTCCCTGGAGGAGGACATCCATGTCTGCGACTCGGTGCTGCAGATGGCCCCGGAGACCAACGGCGAGGTGGCGCACAAGTCGTGGCAGGCGCAATCGGTAAAGACCGGCATCGACCACAGCCACCTCTATGCGGGACGCCATGAGGAGAAGATCCGCTACCGGGATATCCAGGCCCAGCCGCGCAAGATCATCACTGCGCCCACCTGGTCCGGTATCGAGTCTGAGGAGGTGAGCTACAACGCCTGCTACACCAATATCCACGAGCACATCCCGCTGCGCACCCTGACCGGGCGCGCCCAGTTCTACCTGGATCATGAATGGATGCTCGACTTCGGTGAGGGCTTCTGCAGCTACCGTCCGCCGCTGGATCTGAAGCCCCACGGGGTGCCGGCGGAGGTGACGAGCAAGCCGCACCTGGTGCTCAACTGGATCACGCCGCACTCCAAGTGGGGTATCCACTCGACCTACCAGGACAATCTCCGCATGCTCACGCTGTTCCGTGGCGGACCCTACATGTGGGTGGCCGAGGAGGACGCCAAGACCATCGGTCTCAAGGACAACGACTGGGTCGAGGCGATCAACGGCAACGGCGCCACCGTGGCTCGTGTGGTGGTCAGTCAGCGTATCCCGACCGGTACGGCCTTTATGTATCACGCCCAGGAGAAGCACGTGAACGTCCCGGGCTCGAATACCACCGGCAAGCGCGGCGGCATCCTCAACAGCGTGACCCGCATCACGCCCAAGCCCACGCACATGATTGGCGGTTATGCCCAGTTGTCGTACGCCTTCAACTACTACGGCACCGTGGGATCCCAGCGTGACGAGTATGTCGTCATTCACAAGATCGAGGACCGCGATGTCGATTGGCTGGAGCGGCCGCTGACGGCGGAGCGTGAGGCCAAGCTCAATCCGCCGGGGATCAACAATTGAGACCGTTGATCGTAACGGCGCGGGGTTGCGGAGTAAATCGATTGCACCCCCCGACCCCGCGTCCCGGTCGTGAAAGAATTTCGAGGAGCAGAACATGAATATACGTGCACAAATCGCGATGGTCCTGAACCTGGACAAGTGCATCGGCTGTCACACCTGTTCAGTGACCTGCAAGAACATCTGGACCAACCGCAAGGGTGTGGAGTACGCCTGGTTCAACAACGTGGAGAGCAAGCCCGGCATCGGTTTTCCCAAAGAGTGGGAGAACCAGGACAAATGGCGGGGCGGCTGGAAAAAAGAGGGCGGTAACCTGGAACTGAAGGCCGGTGGCCGGGTCAGCAAACTGGTCAACATCTTCGCCAATCCGGACATGCCGGAGATCGACGACTACTACGAGCCGTACGACTACGACTATCCGAAGCTGCAGAACAGCCCCCTGTCCGAGGCAGCCCCCACCGCACGACCGGTGTCCCAGATCACCGGTGCCCAGATGGAGAAGATCCACTGGGGTCCCAACTGGGAGGATGACTTGGCGGGCGAATTCGAGAACCGCGCGAAGGACAAGAACTTCGACGGAATCCAGAAGCAGATCTACAAGGATTTCGAAAAGACCTTCCACATGTACCTGCCGCGGTTGTGCAACCATTGCCTCAACCCGGCGTGCGTGGCCAGTTGCCCCTCCGGCGCCATCTACAAACGCGAAGAGGACGGGGCGGTACTCATCGACCAGGACCGCTGCCGCGGCTGGCGCATGTGTGTCAGCGCCTGCCCCTACAAGAAGATCTACTACAACTGGGAGTCCGGCAAGTCGGAGAAGTGCATCCTCTGCTATCCGCGTATCGAGTCGGGGATTCCCACGGCCTGTGCCGAATCCTGTGTCGGCCGTATCCGCTACATCGGTGTGGTGCTCTATGATGCCGACCGGATCAGTAACGCCGCCGGGACTGATGACGAGAAGGGCCTCTATCAGTCCCAACTGGACATCTTCCTGGATCCCAACAATCCCGAGGTGATCGAGCAGGCGCTGGAAGACGGCGTTCCCCAGACCTGGATCGACGCGGCCCAGAACTCGCCGGTCTACAAGATGGCCATGGAGTGGAAGATCGCCTTCCCCATCCATCCGGAATTCCGCACGCTGCCCATGATGTGGTACGTGCCGCCGCTGTCGCCGGTGCAGACCCAGATCGATCAGGGCACACTGCCCACCGAAGCGGACGGGGTCATCCCCAAGGCCGAAGCGTTGCGCTTTCCAATGCGGTTTCTGGCCAACCTGCTGACCGCCGGGGACGAGGCACCGATCGCCAATGCCCTGAACCGCATGCTGGCCATGCGCAGCAACCAGCGCTCCAAGGCGGTAGACGGCAAGCCGAACCTGGCGGCATTGGAGTCGGTCGGACTCAGCGAAGAACAGGCCGAGGCGATGTACCAGATGCTCGGCATTGCCAACTTCGAGGACCGTTTCGTCATCCCCACCTCGCACGAGGAGATGATGCAGGAGGATCCGTATGCGTTCCAGGGCCAGAACGGATTTTCACCGGGCAACATCAGCGCTCAGGCGGCGGCAGGCAGCGGGCAGGGCTTCACGTTGTTCCCGACCCCGCGTAAGAAAACGGTCACGCCCCAGGGCGTCGTGCCGCGGAAGAAATGACCGGGGGATGAAACCATGCGTATATACAGAATACTGGCGCGCCTCCTCGACTATCCGGACGCGGAGTTGATCGAGAATCTTCCGGATATCATCAACATGCTGAAGGAGGACCCCGAGGTCAGTGGGCAGGAACGCGATGCCCTGATGCGGCTCATTTCATGGATGCAACTGCATGACCTAACCGGTCTGCAGGGGGACTATGTGCAGACCTTCGACATGACGCCGGAGCACGATCTGCATCTGACGCATCACCTATTTGGAGACGACCGCGGGCGCGGACCGGCCCTTATCGACCTCTCGGAGTACTACAAGAGTTCCGGCCTGGAGGTAGAGGAAGGGGAGATCCCGGATTTTCTGCCGCTTGTTCTGGAGTACGTATCCACCCTGGACGAAATGCAGGCGCGGGTGTTTCTGGGCGACGCCGCCAAGGTGTTGAAGGTGTTGGCGGACAATCTGGAGAAGGTGGACAGTCCCTACGCGCGGCTGATCCGGCTCATCGAAAACCGCGGGCATCTGGCCCAGGCAGCCTGAGGAGAAAATCGAATGACATTCCATGACTTCGTTTTTGGGGCCTACCCCTATCTGGCGGGGACCATCTTTCTGCTCGGAAGCTGGATCCGCTTCGACCGCGAGCAGTACACCTGGAAGACCGATTCCAGCCAACTGCTCAGCAACAAAAACATGCGTCTGGCCAGCAACCTGTTTCACGTGGGGATTCTGGCCGTCTTCTTCGGTCACCTGATCGGGCTGCTGACTCCCCATAGCTGGTTCCTGGCAATCGGCGTATCGGACCTCACTCACCAGTATATTGCCCTCTATGCCGGCGTGATCTTCGGCAGCATCTGCCTGATCGGCGCCCTGATGCTGTTCCTGCGGCGGCTCACCAATCCGCGTATCCGCGCCACTAGCCGCACCCGGGATACCTTTATCATCGGCTGGCTGCTGGCGACCGTGGCGCTGGGCCTGGGCACCACAGTGGTCTCCTGGAACCATGCGTCCCACGGCGACGCCTCGGTGATGATTGCCTTGTCCCTCTGGGTCCAGAGCGTGGCTACGCTGCAGCCGGAACCGGGTCTGCTCAAGGGTGTGGATCTGATCTACAAGATCCACCTGTTCTTCGGTATGACCGTGTTCCTGCTGTTCCCCTTCACCCGGCTGGTGCATGTCTGGAGCGTGCCTCTCACGTATCTGGGACGCGCCTACCAGATCGTCCGTGTCAAGCGGGTGACGATGAACTGATCTATCCTGTAGTAATCGGTGACGGGGCGCTAAACGCACCCCGTCCAGACAAGAGGTAGAACATGCAGACGAATCCGTACACTACTCGCATTGAATATGTCAATGTGGACGGGAAGCAAATCGCCACGGATCAGGAAGGCTATATCCAGGATATGGGTGAGTGGTCCGAGGGCTTTGCCATTGCTATTGCTGAGAAAGAGGGTATAACCCTGACCGATGAGCACTGGGAGGTGATCCGGTATATTCGGGAATATTACGATGAGCACCACGTGCAGGCTCAGGTGCTCGATATGATCAAGCATTTCGAGAAGAAATGGGGGAAAGAGCGGGGTAACAACAAGTATCTCCACAAGCTCTTTCCTACGGGCGGGGGACCCCAGAAGCAGGGAAATCGCATTGCGGGGATCCGTAGGACCAAAGGGGAGCACTGACCGGTATATTACTTCCCAACTTCCTCGAAAAAGGGGTGGCGACGGACTGAAAATTCAATACCATTTTCATAGTCGTCCACCCCGCTATCGACTGATCCCCACTTTTTCTCTATAATCACGCACTTTTCCAATTTGATAACAATTCAGCGCATTGAAAGAACCATTGTAGGAGCGATTCTTCACTTAGCTAAAGTAATTCCCAATTTGTTTAATTCTTCCCTGGAGGAACGGACGAAGTCCGTGCATTCTAACAGGCCCGTAAGCCTGCCCTCGTCATCCACCACCGGCATGCTACGTCCCCCGTGAGCGCGGAAGGCGTCGGCAATCTCATCATACCCGGCGTTATCGCGCACCGTTACGGCAGGGGCGGTCATGGCCACCGCTACCCGGGTGTCGTGGCAGCGTTGGCTGAAGCCGGTGGGATTTTCCAGGAGCCCAGCCAACAATTCGAGGACTGTCTCGGCACCAAGGTGCCGAAGGACGTCGCACTCCGATAGCATGCCGACTACCTGGTCACGGTCGTTCACCACTGGCATGTGTATCAAGCCCTGATTCGCCATAAGGCGGGCAGCCTCGTCCAACATCAGGTTCGGGGTGAGGGGCGCGAGAATACTGTGCATCAAGTCATCCGCACGTATCCGCCCCAGAAGCCGCTGCCTGGCGTGGTCGTGGGCCAGCCGGTAGATCGCTACAAAATCCCCGGTGGAGATGTCGATGTAACCGGGAATACGCTGCATAGCGGCATAGACATCCTCTTCAGAGATATCGACGTCCCGAAGCAGTTCATTGTCCGATATCGATGTCACTTAGCTTTCAGATCAGTTAGTCATCGTAAAAAGGATTCTTTGTTCGCAACGTTCCCACCGCCATGGCAATGGACAGCAAAATCACCGCATTGATCAACACCGGAGCTATCACAAAAGCATAGCCCAGATTGTGGACGGCATCGCCGCCGACGACTGCGGAAATCGCCGTTGCTCCGCCCGGTGGATGCATACAGCGGAACACTCCCATAAAAACCATACTCAAGCCGGTGGCCGCGGAAGCGGCAATAATACTGTTCGGAATCAACTGGTAGCAGGCAACACCTACCAAAGCAGACAGCATCTGGCCGCCGATCAGGTTCCAGGGTTGCGACGCCGGGCTATAAGGCAAGGCGAAAACCAACACCGCTGATGCCCCGGTCGAGGCGAGAATAACGTGAACGCCATCGGCGGCCAAAATCGTTGCGCTAAAGAAAGAGGCGATCAGTGTGGCGACGAAGGCGCCAATGGATGAAAACAGTATTTCAGAGAAATTCACTGGCAGATAAAGAATAGGGAATTCAACCGCCCGAGGCGTAGTACAGCTGGCATGGTACCCCCGGCTAGTGCGCTCATCAAGACGGTTGCACCCTCTTCGCCCGCCTCTCTCAAGCACAAAAGCGGGGTTTTTCGGATGGTCGGCCCCTTGACCCCGCGTTGCGCGGATACGGAGCACAAGCAGATGCCAGGCAACCGGCAAATGCGCTACGGCGCCTGTGAACGAACTGGCACTGGGTAGGAAACTTGGCGGTTACCAGCTGACACGCTGATCGAACGCGTACTCGGGTTCCGGTTGCTCCACCGTGTCCCATACCGGGAACGGTTCTGCCGCCTCGTCCCAGCCAGGCGGGCCGCGCGCGGGCGAGCGAAAGCCCGTCTCGCCCGAAGCAGGCGCCGAAGCGGCCTCTTGGGGCGGATCATCGCGGCCGTCTGCATCGTCGCGTCCGTATGCCGTTGTTGCGGCACGCAGCCGTGAGTTTGGCGCCAGCACGCTATGATAACGATGCCGGCCAGGGCGCCGACAACTTCGATCTTGGGGCCAGATTATACCACGCTATTTTTAGAGGCTGGCTCGACTTTTCTGCCAGCCACTAATTCATGATTTGATCTGCGCCAAGTCGCTGCATAGCAGCTTTGCCACTAAGCGCCTCAGGTCGGGAATTCCTTCCCGACGCTCCCTGAATGCCCCCTCCTCCTCGGTCCTTGGCCCTCGGTCCTCGGTCTTACAACTCCGCCCACATCCGCAGCAGATTGGCGTAGGAACGGTCCAGGTAGCCGGTGGTCTCCTCCTCCGGCGCCTCGTTGAGGAGCTTTTCGCGGGCCAGGTTGAGCTCGTAGAGCAGCTCCCGTCGGGCCGGGTCCCGCACGTAACTCTGAATCCAGGCCAGGGCGACCAGGCGCTCGCCTCGGGTCACGGGCGCTACGTGATGCAGGCTGGAGGACGGGTAGACCACCGCGTCGCCTGCCGGCAGCTTGACCCGCTTCTCGCCGAATGAGGTGCGCACCACCAGCTCGCCGCCGTCGTAGCTCTCGGGCGGGTTCAGGAACAGCGTCATGGACACGTCGGTGCGAAAGCGCGGCCCGCTACTCCCCATGATCGGGTCGTCCACGTGGTCACCGTAGGTCATGCCCGGCTCGTAGCGCGCGACAATAGGGTCCGCCACCCGATGCGGCAGCGCACCGAAGCGGAAGGTCTCGTTGTGCCCGAGACTGCTCATGATGATGCGGATGAGCAGCTTCATGCGCTCGGGGTCCGCTTGCATCTCCAGATTGTCCTTCACGCGGGCGGCGGCAAAGCCGGCGGTGAGCTTGCCGTCCACGAATCGGGCGTTGGCGAGGACCTGGTGGATCTTGTCGAGTTGGGCCGCGTTCAGCAGGCCGGGAATGGTCAGCAGCATCGGGATGGTCCGTCCGGTGATTGAGGGAGAGGCGCTATACCTTTGGTAGAATGCCTGGCCAACACGTTCAAAGAAAGAGGCGCGGAGTGATTCTTAAAGCCATCATCGACGACCAGGAATACAGCCTCAATGTAAGCGAAATGCTGATCGCACAGGGCGAGGACTTCTTCGCCAGGCTAGACGCCGACATGGACAAGGGCTGGCAGATGAGCCGCGACTGGGTACAGAACCCCAGCAGGGTGGAACGCTGTCAGATCGTCGCCGACAAGTTACTGACCGCCCTGGAGAATGAGAACCAGAAGATGGGCATGCTGATGGCCGGCTACATCCTGAGCCGCATGCCGGCTGTAGACACCGTGGAGATCGACATCGGGGGCGAGATTCAGAACACCCTGTTCACCAGACGCGGGCGGGAAGTATCGTCCGCCCCGGCCACGACCGCCACTCGGGCGGAGCCGGCAGGCAAAGGGCTCAGCAAGCTCGAGGCCATGGAACAGGCGGGTAACGACGTAACCAAGGTGTTCAAGGTCGGCAAAGGCTACCGCTTCTCCGTCTTTGACCAGGCCTCCGGCGGATGGACGGACTCGCCCATGATCGCCACCGAGCAAGAGGCGGAGCGGCTGCGCCAGCAGGCATTCAAGGAGCGCTTCGAGGCCCTGCAGCGCGGCGAGAGCTGACGCCTAGCGAACCTGTAGAGGGTCATCGCTCCCGCTCGCCCCGCTGAAACCGCAGAACGAGCTGAAACAGGGTACCGGGGCTTCTCCACCCGGTCACTGACGGACATCTGAGCAGGCCACCCGCCGCGTCCGCCGCGAGCTCAAGGGGATGTGCCCTGAACCATCGGTGACTGCGCGCTCGCCGTCCTCGGCTGCCACGACACGGATCCCGATCTGGTACACCCCTTCGCCCGCTGGCAGCGGTATCTCGAACCGCACGGCCATAGCAGATATCCGCCGACGGAACTGACTCACACCATCCTTCATAAGCTCGACGCCACAATTTGAATCCCGTCACACATTCGGGATATTCATTCAGCCGCCAATTCCGCTAGCGCCTCCTGCCTCCTCAATGACATGATAGTCTTCGGTCAAAGAAGAACGCCCGGCCAGCCTCTCACCATCGCTCATTCCTCCCCCAAAACTTATTTGGACATCGGTCACATTTCTGCCTCGTCCATTCGGACTCATTGTGACCGGTTTAACACAGGACACCGAATAAAAATCGCCGCCTTCTGATAAAGAGGACGCGGTCACGTTTCTCCCGCCCCTCCTGTAGTTACCTTTATCGGCGAGTGGAAAATATTCGACAAGCCTTCCAGCTAAATCCTTGTTTTGCGCTCAGTAATTCGTGACGATTGGAACGCACGACTGAACTAAAGTCAGACTCTCTACGAACTCGGAGGAGTATAAGGTGAAAGAAGAAACCCTCCTGGAATCCCTGCATAAGAGAGGCGTATCGCGGCGCACGTTTCTCAAATTCTGCACAGTAACCGCGTCCTCGTTGGCATTGCCCAAACACCTATCAGAGGCCTTCGCCGATAGCCTCGCCGCAGCACCGCGTCCTGCCGTCATATGGATATCGACGCAGGAATGTACGGGGTGCAGTGAATCGCTTCTGCGATCATTCGAGCCGACTGTGGAGACGCTGATTCTCGATCACTTCTCCCTGAATTATCACAACACGCTACAGGCGGCGGCAGGGACCGCCGCGGAGGCCTCCAAGGGGCAAACGATCCGCGGCGATTTCGGCAGGTATATCGCCGTCGTGGACGGGTCCGTTCCCATAGGGGAAGGCGGTTCCTGGTCCATGATCGGCGGCCGTTCTGCGCTGGATGTCGTGTACGAAGCCGTGGAGAGAGCCGCATTGGTGATCTCGGTGGGCAATTGCGCCTCGTTCGGGGGGCTGCCAAAGGCCGATCCCAACCCGGGTGACTCCTTCGGTGTCGATGAGCTCATGGCGCAGCAGCTTGTCCCGCGACGTCCGCTGATCAATATTCCGGGTTGTCCTCCGGTGCCCGAGGTACTGACGGGTTCCATCGCCTATGTTCTCGCGTTCCGTGCATTGCCCGAACTGGATCAGTACAGACGACCGAAGGTTTACTTCGGCAAGACCGTCCATGACTGCTGCAACCGTTTGACCCACTACGTCGAGGGCAATTTCGCCCTGTCCTTCGATGACGAAGGCGCCCGCAACGGCTGGTGCCTCTGGCAGCTCGGCTGCAAGGGGCCAACGACCTATAACGCCTGCAGCACGGTGCGATGGAATCAAGGCACCAGCTATCCCATGCATTCGGGACACGGTTGCCTGGGCTGCTCCGAGCCAGGATTCTGGGACAAGGCCGGATTCTACGAGATGACCTTCGAAGCACCCGCTCCAGGCGACGGCTCAACCTGTACGGCACCGCCGCAGACGCCACTTTCTTGACCAGAATCCAATAAGAGCTGGGCGGCCCTGGTCATCCGGGGCGCAAACTATCTTTTATCCGCCAACGAAACAATCGGTCACTCAAACATGAACACCGTCGTGGTTGATCCGGTCACTCGAATCGAGGGCCATCTGCGTATCGAAGCCGAACTGGATGACAACGGTACCATTAGCCGGGCATCCAGCTCCGGAACCATGATTCGCGGAATCGAGATGATTATGCAGGGGCGCGATCCGCGCGACGCCTGGGCCTTCACCCAGCGCATCTGCGGCGTATGCACGACCTCCCACGGAATCGCCTCCGTGCGGGCAGTGGAGGATGCGCTCCACTACCAGATCCCCCAGAACGCAGAGATCATCCGAAACTTGATGAATGGCGCCCAGTACGTCCAGGATCACGTGGTGCACTTCTATCACCTGCACGCCATGGACTGGGTTGATGTGGTTTCCGCTCTGGATGCGGACCCGGCGACAACTGCGGAGGCCCAAACCTGTATCAGTAGCTGGCCGAACAACTCAACGGAGTACTTCACCGCCGTTCAGGACAAGCTGCGCACTTTCGTGGAATCCGGCCAGCTTGGCATCTTTACGAACGGCTACTGGGGTCACCCCGAATACAAGCTCCCCCCAGAGATCAATCTGCTCGCGTTCGCCCACTACCTGGAGGCGCTCGCCTGGCAGCGGGAGGTCGCCAAGGTACACGCCATATTCGGCGGCAAGAACCCGCACCCCAGTTTCGTGGTTGGTGGTATGCCCAGCGCCATCAGCACGCAGGGGGAAGTGACGGCCGTGAACGGGGAAACCCTGGCGCAGGTGGGAAGCATCATCTCGGAAATGCGCACCTTCGTCGATCAGGTATATCTCCCCGACTTCATGGCGATCGCCCGTTTCTATAAGGATTGGGCGGGGAAGGGAGAGGGCCTCGGCAATTTCCTGTCCTTCGGCGATTTTCCCCAGTACGACGTCAGCGACGAGACCGGGTTCTTCTTTCCGCGCGGCGCCATCCTGAACCGGGATCTGTCCACGATTCACCCCGTGGACCTAAACGATCCGCTCCAGGTACAAGAGTTGATCAGCCATGCCTGGTATGACTACAGCGTGGGGAAGCACACGCCCCTGCATCCGTACGATGGGGAGACCGATCCCAGATATACCGGCCCCCCCCTCCCTTACGATCACCTGGATCTCGATGCGGAATACTCCTGGCTGAAGTCGCCGCGCTGGCGCGGACAGCCCATGGAAGTCGGCCCCCTGGCGCGTGTGTTGATCATGTACGCGCAGGGAAACGAAGCGATAACGGAGTCCGTGAATCGGACGCTCGCCGAGCTCAAGCTGCCCCTGACTGCTCTTTTTTCCACCCTTGGGCGGACCGCGGCCAGGGGCATCGAATGCAAGGCCCTGGCCGACCAGATGGAGCTTTGGTATCGGGACCTGCTCGACAACATCGCGGCCGGCGATGTCAGCGTGTTCAACGACGCCCTGTTCGATCCGGCGACTTGGCCAGCGGATGCACGTGGCGTGGGCTTTTTGGAGGCCCCCAGGGGCGCCCTCGCCCACTGGGTCGTGATCAGAGACGGACTCATCGACAACTACCAAGCCGTGGTGCCCACTACGTGGAACGCGGGCCCAAGAGACAATGACGGGAGGGAAGGTCCCTACGATGCGGCGCTACGTGGCCACCATCTGCACGATCCCACGCAGCCGCTGGAGATCCTGCGAACGATCCACAGCTTCGACCCCTGCATGGGTTGCGCGGTGCATCTCTCGGATCCGAACCACTCGGACCTATTGACCATTAAATTGCCCTAAACGGGGGATCAGAACGATGCGGAACAGGATAAGAACCTGGATCGTGGCGGGCTGCCTCCCGCTACTCTTCACGCTCGGCCTAACAACCAACGTCTTCGCGAAAGAAGATTTCAGCTTCGGTCCGGCGGTTGATGCGTTCTGCCAGTCAAAGAACGGTCAGACACCATTTTCCGATCAGGGCTGCGCCCTGTGTCACGTGGGGAATCTCGGTACGCGCGTAGAGCCCGAGTGGACCTGGTGGGGAGGGGGTGATTTTGGTCAGTTCTGTCCGGACGCGGTGAATAATCCACCGAACGGCGTCATCACATCGCCATCGTCCGATATGATCATCACCGAGGGTGAAGCCGTCCTGTTCCGCGGTGACGGGAGCGATCCTGACGGACACCTGCCGCTTCGTTTCCATTGGAGCTTTGACGGCGCCGCTGCCGAATCCGACCTGAAGGAGCCCGGTGAGGTTGTCTTTGCGGCGGCAGGCGTACACCTCGTGCGGTTGACCGTAACCGACAGCCTGGGTCTGGCAGACGCCACTCCGGCCCTGCGTCGCGTCACGGTTGAGGCTGCGATCTCCTGCACCGACGCCGACAACGACGGGTTCAGCCAGGAAGGGGGTGCCTGCGGCCCGGTGGACTGCAACGACGCGGACGGCTCCGTGAACCCGGCTGCCACTGAGGTCTGTACCGACGGGGTTGACAACAACTGCAACGGCCTCACCGATGCTGAAGATCCGACGGCTCAAGGTTGTCCGGGAGGCCCGGACTGTTCGGACCTCGACGGTGATCTTTTCAGCCCCCAGGGCAACATTTGCGGACCCGTCGATTGCGACGACACAGATGCGAGCGTGAATCCCGGTGCAGCCGAAGCCTGCGGCGACGGGATCGACAACGACTGTGACGGGGCGACAGATGGGACCGACGGCGAGTGCGATGGAAGCGACTGCCTCTCCGCTCTCTTCGGCGACGATGCGCAGATGAAAATTCTGTCGGCTAGCTGGCTTGAACCGCGTGCTATGCTTCGCGTAGTCGGCGAAGGCGTCCCCCCAGGCGGTCAGGTCGCCATCAGCAACGCCTTCAGCCTTGAGCCTCTCGGAACGGCGCGGGGCCGGGAGGACGGTCGATGGGTCTTCAGGGTACAAAACCCCGATTCGATTCCCTGCAGCGTACTCGCGGAGCATGGCCAATCGGTGGACTCCAGTGATGTGAAGGATGCACCGGACGATTGCGATGCGGGCAAC
Source organism: Pseudomonadota bacterium (assembly GCA_034716535.1). Lineage (GTDB taxonomy): Bacteria > Pseudomonadota > Gammaproteobacteria > Chromatiales > Chromatiaceae > JAYEJW01. The sequence goes on along the minus strand of JAYEJW010000584.1, from coordinate 6,269 downwards.
AGACCGCCAGTGGCGTACAACGACAGGTTCGATGCACATCAGGGTCAGACCCTAGTGATCGGAGCACCCGGCGTATTGTCGAACGACACGGACGAGGACGGCGATCCCCTGCAAGCCGTACTCCTGAACGCACCGAGCCAAGGAACCTTGAACCTCTCCGCAGACGGTTCATTCACCTACCAACCGCAGACCGGATTCTCGGGAACGGACAGCTTCACGTACCAAGCCGGCGACGGGCTGGCGTTTAGTGACGCCGCCAGCGTCGAGCTCGAGGTTGCCCCGGGCTCATCGCCGAGCCTCTATGTCGAGGAAGCGGTATGGGAATCCGAGGAAAGCAAGCTGGAGGTGGAAGGCGGCGGCGCAGCACCCGGGTCGCAGATCAGTATCCTGGACGCCGACAGCGGCAGAAACTTGGGCACGGTCACCGCAGAAGGGAACGGTGAGTTCGAGTTCGAGACAACGCTGTCCTCACCGCCTTGCTCGATACAGGTCAGATCTCAGGGAAGCACGAGCGTGCCTGTCCGGGTCGAGAACGTGGATTGCGACGCTGATGCATAGGGTGCGGAAGCAGATTGCATTCCCAGTACCGTGGGACGGGAATATCGCATAAGATCGCAGGATTGCAAAACCGCTCGTTAGGGGGTGGCCGGTGCATGGACCTCGGCCCCCCCAAAGCAAACGGGCCAAGACCGGCCGTGCGCGAAGCGTTGTCACCGTGACGATCCGGGTCCATCGCGCGTAACGGGTAAGGGCGTGACGTCGATCATGTTCGCATGAGCCCGCAACGTACTACCTCGTTCTGTCACTGTTAATACGTTGGAGCTCCTAATCAATCTCGGCTGGGAGGGCTGGTTCAGCCTCGCTGTCGTCCTCTTCTGCTTCGCCATGTTCGCTTCCGGCCGCGTGGCGCCGGACATCGTCACCTCCGCGGGACTCACACTCCTGTTGGTCGCCGGCGTGGTTAGCCCCGCCGACGCGCTCTCGGGTTTCTCAAACGAAGGGATGCTGACCGTGGCCGTGCTCTATGTCGTGGTCACCGGACTCACCGAAACGGGCGCCATCGGCTGGATCGTTCACTCCCTCCTCGGCCGTCCCGGCTCACCCCTACGTGCCCAGCTCCGACTCATGGCACCGGTGGCGGCATTGAGCGCGTTTCTCAACAACACTCCCGTCGTGGCCATCTTCATCCCGGCCGTGCAGGACTGGGCCAAGCGCCACCGCCTGGAGCTGTCGCGGCTGATGATCCCTTTGAGCTATGCCAGCATCGCGGGCGGTACCTGCACTCTTATCGGCACAAGCACCAACCTGGTGGTCAACGGCCTCTACAGAACCAGCACCGACGGTCCGGGCTTCGGGATGTTCGATCTCGCCTGGGTCGGCCTACCCGTCGTCGGCGCGGTTCTCCTCTACATGTTCACCGCCGGGCACTGGCTACTGCCGCGACGGGCGTCCGCAGCCGAAAGCTATGAGGACGTGCGCCAATATACTGCGGAGATGCTGGTGCAGCCGGACTCCCCCCTGGTGGGGAAGAGCGTGGAGGATGCCGGTCTGCGACAACTCCCGGGCTTATTCCTTGTAGAGATCGACCGCCGCGGTCAGGTCATCCCCGCGGTCTCGTCCTACCAAGTGCTGGAAGCCGGCGACAGACTGGTATTCGCGGGCATCCTCGACTCGGTGGTGGACCTGCAATGCATTCGCGGCTTGGTTCCCGCCACCAACCAAGTCTTCAAGCTCGGCGGTCGGCGTCAGGGGCGTTGCTTTGTGGAGGCGGTGCTGTCGGACAGTTGCCCCCTCGTAGGCAAGACTGTGCGCGAGGGACGATTCCGCACCCGCTACAACGCAGTGATTATCGCCATCGCCCGAAACGGTGAACGCATCAAGCGCAAGATCGGTGATATCGAGCTCAAGACGGGTGACACCCTGCTCCTCGAATGCCGCCCGTCTTTCGTAGAGCAGCAGCGTAACTCCCGAAACTTCCTGCTGGTGAGCCAGATCGGAAACTCACATCCCCTCAACCACGATAACGCCCTCACCGCGGGCGCCATTGTCGCCGCCATGGTGCTGACCGTGTCGGCCGGCTGGCTGAGCATGTTGGAGGCGGCTCTGCTGGCCGCGGGGCTTCTGATCCTAACCCGCTGCACAGACGCCTGTACGGCTAGGCGCTCCCCTGACTGGCAAGTGCTGATCGTCATTGCCACGTCCTTCGGCATCGGCGCCGCGTTGGAGGAGACCGGTGCAGCCGCCCTCCTCGCCAGCGGCCTGATTGGGCTCGCCGGCGGCGATCCCTGGCTAACCCTAGCCCTTGTGTTCCTGGCCGCCGCCCTCCTGACCTCTCTGGCCACCAACAACGTGGCCGCCGTACTGGTGTTTCCGATTGCCCTGCAGGCCGCCCACGCCATGCAGGTCAGCAGCGCACCGTTCGTCGTCACTCTGATGGTGGCGGCTTCGGCGAGCTTCGCTACACCCATCGGGTATCAGACCAACCTCATGGTCTTCAACGCCGGCGGCTACCGGTTCTCGGATTTCCTCCGAGTGGGACTGCCTCTGACAGTTGTCGTCGGGCTCGTCACCGTCCTGATCGTCCCGGTGGTCTGGAGTTTCTAGCTTTCGCACGGGAACGCCTGTACAGCCCCTGTCGATGCTGACGGTCTTTAAAGACCGCCGATCAACCTGAAGCATCGGGCCAACACGTGACTGTCACTTCGTTGCTGGACAGATAGAGTGGACCAGGGAGACCGCAATGGCTAGGCTCGGACTATAATTGGCCGGTGATTGTTCCGAGCTTCGCGGCCTTTTTCATCCGGGCCGCGAACCGGCGATTCGCGCCACCAAGAGGATGCCATGAACCGAAAGCCGCCATTTCCTTTCACTATCTCCCGGCCTCCGCGCTACGTATTGTCGGTCGCCGCGATCTGTCTGCTCGCCCTACCCACGGTTCAAGCCTCGCCCTGGTCCAAGGTCAAGGCACCTGCCTCCGGGCCCTCCAACGCCATCGGCGGCGCGGCCAACGGCTGCATCGCCGGTGCCGCGACCTTACCGTCACAGGGTGAGGGCTACGTCAGTATCCGGCGCCACCGCAACCGCTACTACGGGCACCCGGAAACGGTGCGGCTGGTGAAGGACCTCGGCGGGGCACTGAGCAAACGCACGGACGATCTCGTCATGGTGGGCGACCTCTCACAACCGAGGGGCGGACTCATGTCCTCCTCCCACCGCAGCCACCAGAACGGCCTGGATGTGGACATCTGGTTCGGCCAAGCCACCTCGGCCCGCGCTGCCGACAGGGAGCATCCGGAGGAACGAGACCCCCGGAGCATGGTCGCACCTGGCGGCCTCGACCTCGGCGACGCCTGGGGCGCGCACCAGCGGTTCCTGCTCAAAACGGCTGCCGAAGATCGTCGGGTTGACCGCATCTTCGTCAACCCCGCCATCAAACGCGCCCTGTGCATGTCCGAGAACGGTGACCGCAAGTGGCTGCGCAAGCTCCGCGCCTGGTGGGGCCACGATGCCCACTTTCACGTGCGGCTGAAATGCCCGAAGGGAAGTCCGAACTGCAAACAGCAGACGCCGATTCCGGCGGACGATGGGTGCGGTAAAGAGCTTGCCTGGTGGTTCAGCGAGGAGGCCCGAAGCCCGTCTAAGAAGACGTCGAAGAAACCCAAACCGAGACCGCCCATGCCGGCGGCTTGCAAGGCATTGCTGGCGGGTTCCTGAAGTATCCGCTCAATAGGCTCCGCCGTCGGCCGACGAGTCCAATTTCTGCTCTAGCCCACGTCGGAGGGCGTCCTCGACGCGTGCCGGCTCCACTGGAAAGGGAATCGCCTCGAATACGGGGAAGCGGGCGAGGAGGTTGTCGAGCTTGTGTCGAAACTCGCTCTGGTAGAAGACGATCACCTTGACCTGGGGATGCCGCTGCAGGCGGGCCATCAGGGTCTCCAGGTTGCTGGTGCGGTCTCGGAAGTCGGATTGGAAGTTGTACTCGGCGACGATGACGTCCGGAATCTGTTTCTTAAGGTAGGATTGGGCCTTGCGCTGGGAGCTGACGACATCGGTCTCGAACCCGAGGCGTTTGTAGAGGGACGTCAGGTTAGGGTACCCGCCGAGCTCGATGATGGCCAAAAGACGAGGATTATCGGGTTTCATCCACCATGTATCCTGGACAGTGTGCACATGCCGCGATCGAACGGTACGCGGCCTGCTGCGTCAGGGGTGCGTCGAGCTCGAGTTCAGGCCATTGTTAACCTGAGGGTCGCACTTCGCGCCGCCACCCCTTGCACTTCTCGGCTCACCGGCAATGAGAGCAGTTGCGCGTCACGCAAAGACGACCCAGGTCGTGGCGATGTACTTCACCCCCGCTTTCAACATCGCGGCGCGGTGCTCATGGGTCCAGAAGGGCGGAAACAGCACGAGCTTGCCCCGTTCCGGTCTTACGCTGACCCCCTGGTAGAGAAACTCCGTCTCGCCACCCGGACCCGGGACGTCATTGAGGTACCAAAGGGCCACCAGCTGGCGCTGGCTGAACTCGTGACTGCCGCCATCGATGTGCCAGTGGTAGAACTCACCCGCTCGGTACCGCTGCACCTGGTAGCCCATATCCTTGAACGGGCCCTTGAAGTAGGGGAAGGTCTCGCGGAACTCCCGCAACGCTGCCGCCAGGGAGCGAAAGAACAGCTCGTCCACGTCCTTCCAATCCTCCTTGTTGCTCACGACCAGGTCGGTCGTCATCTTGATGCTGCGATCCTGGGACTGGGTCTGGCCGATCCGCCCTTCGTACTGCTGCTCTGGGTTGGCCTCGAAGCGACTGACCACCTCGTCGCAGAAGGCAGGCGGGAGCGCCAGCGGACGTTCGAAGATGAAGCTCCCCGGCTTCGCCTCGCGGATGGTGGCAAGAGGGGTGATCGCGGTTTGGGCGGCCTTGCTCATGGCGTTGAGTCGTGCAGTTTCTTCTTCGGAGGACTTTGTATTTTCCGAAGAGCGGCGCCCCTGGTCAATGCCTCCCGTGGGTGCCGGGAGGCGGAACGTAAGGAAATGGGACGCGGCCCGATTACGACGAGAAAACCGCGCTATTCAGTGTGGGGCAAGGTGCACCCCCGCTCGAGGAAGGTTCCACCTCTCCCAATTCCTCTGCGCGGGGATCAAAGGTAGTTGTCACTCACCAGGGCCTGTATCCGATTGGCCTGGTCCGGACCGCCTTCGCGGTGGAGATCCATCATGGCTTGGGCGATCCGCTCCCAATGATCCCGCCCCAACTCGGCAATCGCACTGAGCGCTTCGGTGTCCCCACTCGATAGCCATTCGACGTAGGCACGGCGCAACCCCGGGAATATCTCCTTGCGCATGTTGGAAAGGTTTCCGATGTAGAAATGCACCGGCGCCTCATCTCCGTCCTCCGACAGTGCAGGAAGCGTGGTGAGGCAGTCGGCAAGGTGGTCACGCACCGCCCTGGCCATGAGCTCCGCCGGTGTGTAGACGAGATCCATCAGCATCCGGTTCCAGTCATCCCCCAAGCGAACCCCGACCTCGTGCTCGCCCTGCTCATGCAGGAGCACCGCATCGATCTCACGGTCGGTCATGGCATCCAGGGATTCGTCGAGGGCGTTCTCGAAATCGTAACAGGCGAAGGCGCGGCCGAGGGCGTTGTCCGCGCGACTCCAACGCCAACTCTCGAGCTTTTCCCAAAGCATGCGGCGCAGGGACTCCCGTCGCAGAAAGATGCTGTTGCCACGCGTCATGGCCGGAGGGGCGGTCAGGTCCCGGGCGTGCTCGCTCGCTACGACGAAAACGAAGTACTCGCCCTTCCGTTTGGTTTGCTCCAGGTCACCCAAGAAAAAGTGGGGCTTGGCCTTGTTCCCGAGACCGCCGCTGTACACCAGCCCATAGGGCTCGAGACGCCTGTTGATACCCTCCGCGTCGAAGGGATCGAAGCGCTCGCCCGCGATCTCGATGGGCAGGAGCTCCGCTTCTTCGAGCTCTTCCCAGAGCTGCTCACGCGCCTGCAGCCATTCACCCACCTGTTCCTTCTGCAAGGGCGCGCCATAAGGCAGCTGCTTCTCCCAACGGAAGTATTCCCGCATCTTCATCAGGTAGACGCACAGGGAGTAGTCCGCGCCGTGACGCGCGTCGGAGATGTGGCAGTTGTGTTGCACTGCCCGGGCCAACTCGCAGATCATCGGATTGTTCATCGCCTTACCTGCAGCAACAAGCGGAATTCCAAACACCACGATTTTCCTAGTAAAATGGTCAGCTTCCAAACTACCAGTTTGCCCGAG